>JAHBWR010000004.1 GCA_019636875.1 Nitrospira sp. | reverse complement strand
CCCGGCTCATCGCCTTCGATCGGCATGAAATCCGTCACCTCGCCGACGCCGTCATGGTGCAGAAAGCGGGTCAAGAGCACGTTGGTTTCCGGCAGATAGAGTTGTTGTCGTTTTCCATCATCAGGTGGAGCGATGCGGAACCGTCCACCTCGGCGGTCATCCAGCAACGCCCCGAACAAGCTGGGTGAATCGAAGTGAGGGAAGCAACACCAATCGATCGACCCATCCTTCCCCACCAAGGCCACAGTATGGAGGTCTCCGATGACTCCATAATCTCCGATCGGTTTATACGCCATCGGATTCCCCTATCACCTTACGCCACCTCCTCTAGAACTAAGCTTCGAATGCCTTGCATCGGAATCGGCAGCCAATCCGGCCTATTGTGCAACTCGTACTGTAATTCATACAGTGCTTTGTCGAGTTCATAGACCTGGAGGACCTGGACCACGTCCTCCCAGGTCCTCGGGAGGAATTCGACCTCACCAGGTTTGGCAACCTCCCGATATCCCTCTAGAAACATCGACCGTGCTGCGCGCTCCCATTCCATCATGACGTCACGATCCGTGGTAGAAATAGGCCGCCCCTGTTTCAACACGGCATACGTTGCGTAGTTGAATGACCGCAACATACCCGCAACATCTTTCAGTGGGCAGTATTTTGCGCGTCGCTCTTCGAGCGGCCGCGCCGGTTCCCCTTCAAAATCAATCACTACGAATCCGTCGTCCGTTTTGAGAACCTGGCCGAGATGATAGTCACCGTGACAGCGAACCTTCGCCGTGTGGCCATTCGCCAATAGGTGAAGGTTCTCAAATCGAGCCCGGCAGACCCTCTCGAGACGGTCCGGTTCATCGAGAGAGAGTCCGATCAGCGCTTGTTGCTCGACCGGCATCCCCCGCAGATCGCGACTAACATCGGCCAGTAACTGCGCCATCTTGCCCTTCCACTCTTCGACGTCCTGGTCCGTGGTCGGCTCGGGGCGAAAGGCCTCCAGCTCCGCATTCGATGCCAACGCAAGGTGGAGCCTGCCTGTGACCAATCCTAGGTGACGGATCTCGCCCAGGAGGGTATCGGACATTTCACGTCGTGTTTTTGATGTGTTCAGCAATTCTTCCAACCGCATGAGGATATAGTTCCACCCATCCCCTTTGTTCGTGACAAACCCTTGGACCACGAGAATGGTTCCCTCAGCAACCATGTCCTCGGTTTGGCAATCGTGGTACTGCATGAGGCCGAGCAACGGCGGGATATCGCGGCAGGAGGTCTGCGTGGTGAGAAACTCCAGGACCTCGCCGTCCGGATTAATGCCCATGTCCAGCTTTCGGATCAATTTCATGATCACCCGCCTGTCAAGCACAACTGAGGTGTTGCTCTGTTCAGCCGAAAGGACTTTCAGGCGATCAACTGGTGCAGCCCATTCCTCCTGCGTTCCAGGCATGATCTTTCCTGCCAGACAATCCGCATGCCCGATGATCTCCCTTTCCCCTCCGACGGTGGCATACAAGGCACGCCAGACATCGTCGTCCCGCGTGGCATCACAGACCCATAGCTGAGGGGTGGAGTCGCTTAGCGCAGTGATGGCCACGGCATCATCCCCCTCCTGTCTGGGTCGGACTGAGAGCGGCGCGGCGTAGCGTTCTTGCCCCCCTCCTCGATATTCCACCAGCAGTATCGCCAGCACATGGGGAACGGTTCCGGAGGACAACTCAAATCCATCGACAAATCGCGCGTCCGCCACCGACCTGCCTTTCCCACGAAACCATCGCTGCCGCTGGAGATACTCGATGACTGGTCCCCGCCCCTGCGCTTCGAGTGCGGAACGGACTTGATCAGTCCACGGAGATTGTCCCGCCAGTGACATCCCTCGCCTCTCAGAAGAAGTAGTCGAACTCCTGCTCTCGATGAGTCCATCGCCGTACCACGAAAATCGCAGCCGGCTCGACCTGCGGATCCAATCGTAGCATGTAACTGTCTCCTATCATGAGATCACGCTGATCGCTGATCACATTGTGTAATTGATACGTTTCATCTGGTTTGATGCCCAGCCCTTCGATTGGAATCCGGAGATGGGTTTCTTGAGACTGGAACGGGCTAAGATTGACCGCCACCAGCACAGAGTTCTTCTTATCGACCGTACTTTTTCCATAGAACAGCACCTGATCGTTGCTCGACTCATAGAATTCCAGATTTTCCAGTTCATGCAGCGCGGGATTTTCCTGCCTGATTCGATTGAGCAACGTCACATAGTCGACGATATGGCCGGGGCGATTCCAGTCCCACACTGTAATCTCATATTTCTCCGAATCCAGATATTCCTCCTTCCCCGGCAACGCTCGGTTTTCGCACAGCTCATACCCGCTATAGATGCCATAGGAAGGAGACAACGTCGCCGCAAGAACCAGTCTGAATTTGAACGCAGGCCGGCCGCCTTGCTGAAGAATCTCCGGCAGAATGTCCGGTGTATTCGTGAAGAAATTCGGCCGGAAATATTCCTTCATCTCACTGCGCGACAGTTCGATCAGATAGTCCGTGAGTTCTTGCTTAAAATTGCGCCACGTGAAGTAGGTGTAGGATTGAGTAAAGCCTGCTTTCGCCAGCACCTTCATCATTTTGGGCCTGGTGAAGGCTTCGGACAAGAAGATGGCGTCCGGGTGACGGTCCTGGACTTCTCGGATCACCCATTCCCAAAAGGCCACCGGTTTTGTGTGTGGGTTATCGACACGAAAAATCTTCACCCCATGATCAGCCCAGAACAGGATCACGCGCTTCATCTCGTTCCAGAGCCCGAGCCAGTCTTTACAGTAAAAGTCGACGTTGTAGATATCCTGATACTTCTTGGGTGGATTTTCCGCATACTTGATCGTCCCATCCGGACGATGCACAAACCACTCGGGATGTTCCTTGACGTAGGGATGGTCCGGTGAGCAATTAATGGCAAAATCCATGGCCAGTTCCATTCCCTGAGCACGGACGGCTTGTTCAAATCGATCGAAGTCCTCGATCGTGCCGAGGCTCGGCTCCACCGCATCATGGCCCCCTTGTTCGTTTCCGATCGCATAGGGACTACCAGGATCGGTCGGAGTCGCGGTGAGGGAATTGTTTTTCCCCTTGCGGTTCGTACGGCCGATCGGATGGATCGGCGTGAGATACAGCACCTCGAATCCCATTGCCTTGATGGCCGGCAATCGCTGTTCACACTCCTGAAACGTCGAACCTTTACCAGGAATCGTTCCCTGCGAACGGGGGAAGATTTCATACCAAGCTCCGTAGCGCGCACGAACGCGATCGACCACCACTTTGAGCTCCCGATCGTAGACAGTCCAAGCCGTACGTTCTTGATGACATTCGACCAATTGAGCAAGTTCCTCGTTGAGCGCCAGCGCGAGCTGAGCCTCCTGGCTATCCGAGGGCCGCCAGCGCTTCAGTATGTCATTGAGTCTGGCTTTATCCTGTCCCGTCGCACGTTTCATGGCTCCTTCGACCCACGCCCGTCCCTCCAGCAACTCACTCTCGATGCGCTCATGTGCCTGCGATTTCTTGGTCACTTCCTGGCGCCATGATTCGAACGTGTTGGTGAACGCTCCGATGGTGTAGAGATAGCGCGTGTTCTCCTTGAGGTCGAAGTGGCCGGACCATCGATCGTTATCGACGTGCGACATCACTGCCTCGTGCCATGTCGCCTCTTTGATCGTCCGATATCGGAGGACGGCGGTCAGTACGTCATGCCCCTCCTTAAATATGTCGGCGGACACCACAAGCCGATCTCCGACTTCCCGCTTAATCGGATACCGTCCATCGTCGACTTCTGGGTGCACCGCTTCGATGATGATCGGCGACCAGCTTTCAAGTTTCGGTTTTGCCTTGAGCCCCACCTATGCTACCTCCTTCAGCAATGTAATCAGGCCATACGTTCTACTAATGCGACCGGACAGTCCCTCAGGATCTCTGCAGCGGTGATACTTTGGCGACCGTCGTCCGATATCGTCGCCAATTGAGTCCCGGTGAGAACATCCCGGTATGGGGATCCTTCTTTCCACGATGGCATCGTCACCCTGGTGTCACCCCATACCCGTTCGCCGACCGGAAGCTCCGTCGGATCCTCGATCACCCCGGTCAAGAGACGCGGCACAACGACGACCACAGCCTGGTCTCCATGAATGCGTGCGAACGCAAAGAGATGGTCCCGCTTTGGTCCAAAGACTTGGAGCGGAACGTACTCGCCCTGCTGGAACAGCCCTGCATGCGCTCGGCGATACCGCAAGCCTTCTGCAATGAGCCACAGCTTGATCCTCCCATCGGCCCGATGCGCAAGGAGATCGCGCAAGAGGGTTTGTCTGGCCTGAACAGAGTCTCCGGCTGACCGCAACGAGGCTGCGACAGTCTGCCTCATCCCATAGTCCACGGAACGGCGATTGTCCGGGTCAACCAAATTGAGATCCCAGAACTCCGTGCCTTGGTAGAAATCCGGGACGCCGGGGGCGGTGACTTTGATCAACAGTTGCGCCAGTGAGTTGTAGATGCCGTACTGTGCGATCCTCCTCTGGAATGGAAGAAAATCATCCAGGAAGTCTTTTGCGTCGGAGCGATTGAGGACTCCCGCCACAAACTGGTGCATGGCCTCTTCATACTCGTGATCCGAATTGATCCAACTCGTATGCACCTTGGCTTCTCGAATGGCTTTGTTCATATAGTTCTGGATTCTTTCGCAAAACCCTTCGTACTGTTGCGCATCAAGTTCGGTCAGCGGCCAAGCGCCGAGTAAGGTTTGGTACAGGAGATATTCATCATTGGAGGTCGGCATGAGCCCAGGTTCTCCGGATACCTTCCACTTGCGATTCGATTTGCTCCACTGAGTCACTCGCTGGCTCCAGAGCTTCGGCATTTCTGAGAGCACCGCGATTCGCATACGAACGTCCTCACCTCGCTTGGTATCATGCGTCGCGGTGGTTGACAGGGTAGCCGGCCATCGGCCCTGCCGTTCCTTCAACTGTTGATGGGCCATCGTCGGCGTGATGCCAAAGTGTTGCGGATCAGCCCCGACTTCGTTCAATGAGACCAGCCGGTGGTACCGGTAGAAGGCCGTATCTTCGATCCCTTTCGCGGTGACCGGGCTCGTCGTCTGTTGAAACTTCATGACGAAGCGAAGCCGTTCCTCATCATGGGCCTTGTGCGCATCGGCCGGTTGCAAGAGCAGATCACGCACGAAGTCGAATACCGATCCGCTCAACGCCGGATTGCGTCGTTTGGCCCTCGTCACAGCCTGCCAAATAAACGCCCGGTCTCGATCCAGTATCCCCTCCGGCGCCCCGGTAATATACGTTCGGTAGACCGGAAAACAGGCGATGATCTCCCGAATCGCATGCGTCAGACTATTCAGCGTATAGTCCTGAGACCGCCGATCCCGCTCCGATAACCGATTCAATTGATGGCCCAAGACGTTCAACTCGCTCGCCATCGCGACGTTCATGATCAACTGCTTACATCGATAGGCCAGCTCGTCGAACGGCTCCTCATTGTCGACGAAACGAGTATACGCCCCATCGACAGCGCGCTCATTGGCACGATTCACAAAGAGCCCGTTCACGAGGGCCAGAAATTCGTAGCCGGTCGTGCCATGAACCGTCCATGTCTCGGGAATCCGTTCATTGGCACCGAGGATCTTTTCGACGAGCAGATACAGCGGACGGCTTTCGGATTCGCCGACCTCCGGCCATTCCTTTCGCACCCACCCCTGAAGCTTCTGGAGATAGTCGGCCGGATCGTAGAGACCATCGACATGGTCGATCCGAAGTCCGGTCACCGCTCCTTCTTTGAGCAAGCGAAAGACCAACTGATGCGTGGCTTCGAAGACCTCAGGATTTTCCATTCTCAACGCAGCAAGCTCGTTGATATCGAAAAACCTCCGGTAATTGATCTCCTCGGCCGCCACCCGCCAGTCGGCCAGGCGGTACGCCTGGTCGTTCAACAGATCGTCGAGCAGGTCGAAACTGTGTGGGTCGCCCTTGACCCCGTTGATCTGTCGCACGTTCTCGTCCAGAAAGTTCCGGATGGTCGGATTGCCCTCCAACAAAGCGGACAGACGACGGCGAACCACTTCTTTCTCTCGATACCGCTCTACGACCGCCGCCGGATCACGAGCGTCTCGCGGGGGTAACCGTGTCAGAGCCGTAATGATACTCTCGAGTTCCATCACGTGGGGGCTCTCGGGTCCCTCCGCGTCGGCCAGCTCTTTGAGGCGGTGGGATAGGATACGAACAGACGCTTTGGGAGCCACCGGGAGACGATGGTCGTAGTAACGGATGATATATCGCCCGTCCTGATATTCTATCTGCAACTCTTGGTCTTCCAGCACGACCCCATATTGATTCCCGAGAATCGGCAAGAGGACCTTGTTCCGTAATTCGATCTTGAGTGGGTCCCAATCGATATCAAAAAACGAGGCATACCGTGAGCCTGGCCCGTTCTCAAGCACATCTTGCCACCAGGCGTTGATCTGTTGGGTGACACCCATATGGTTTGGCACGACATCCAGCAGATGCCCCATTCCACGTCGATGCAACTCGTCGATCATCGCGTGATAATCCTCTTCGGTCCCGATCTCAGGATTTAAGGTGGTCGGATCGACCACGTCATACCCATGCATGCTGCCCGGTACGGCCCTAAAGTAGGGCGAACAGTAGAGATCCGTGATGCCGAGGTCGTCCAGGTACGGGATGATTTTCGACGCGTCTTGAAAGGTAAACGTCTGATTAAGCTGTATGCGGTAGGTGGCGACTGGTATGCGTGGCATCATAATCGATAGGGACAGGATGCACGACGCACGGTGCATCACACCCAGCAACACCCCCAAGGTTCAAAGGAGATGATAAAGAAATACCTAGTCGGCGTTCACGCGCGCACTCGTCGATTTGGGGTGCTCCCAGTGCTCATCGGTGCCCGCATTCGCCTGCAGGACACGCAACAATCGACTTTCGCCCTGTCGATCATAGTGTCCAATCAGCTGATCGGACTCGCGAACTCGTTTCCGCTCGTCCATCACGGCATAGGTCAACTCCGCCAGGATTTTGTTCTGGGCCTGCACTTGCGCCCGTAACATACGAACCTCGTGAGCGAGGTCGGTCTCATGGGGCACCGCCTCCAGACTCGCGGACGCTGCGATCTGCAGCTGCCTATTGCGGGCCTCGGATCGAGGTTGAATCCACCGCATGGCCCGAGTCGTTCCTTCGCAGAGCACACGCGCCGCTCCCAACGCCGTCCGAGATGATCCCCGCAACCAGGAGACCAGGATGGCTGCCTGTTGGAAACAGACCCGCGCGAGACGCCCTGGACGGCTGGATGACAGATGCACCCGAGCCCCTAGTGGAACCAGTTCTGTGCCGGCTGGCCGGAACGATGAATCGGGATTGGCGACAAGGGTCAGCATCTTGACGGGCTTATTCAGGTTCAGCTTACGCTTCTTCATAGTGGTCCTTCCTATGCTTGGCTCTTTCTTGGTCGTTCGTGTGAAATGCCACGGAATTGTCTGGGCAACACGACCAGATTAGACCGTGAGACATGATAGCGTTTGCGATCCTGTGCCGGATTCAATCCCATCTCGGATCCTTCGGGGATCACATTGAACCGGTCTGCCACCACCCGCCGCAGATGCGACTTGGCGCCGACAATCGATCCATCCAGGATGATGCACTCTTCTATCTTGGTGCCTGGCTCAATGCGCACATTACGACCGATGACCGATCGCGTAATGTGAGCGTCGAGGATCTGACTCCCCTGCCCGATCATGGAATCCTCGACAGTGGCCTTCGCTAAACTCGCAGTGGGACCGTCGAACGTGTCGGTGAGAATGGGCCACTCTCCATTCCGGAGGTCGAAAATCGGACATTCTCCCAGAATATCCATATGTGCCTGCCAGTAGGCCTCCAATGTGCCGACATCACGCCAATATCCACGCTCCTCATAGGGTTTCAGGCCCGGCACGTCATTTTGCATGAAATTATAGGCCACCACCTGATTCTTTTTCATGATTCTCGGAATGACATCGCGACCGAAGTCATGAGACCCGCCCTTTCGAGCGTCCTCGGACAGCACCTTCAGCAAGACATCCGTCTCAAAGATATAGTTCCCCATCGATGAAAACGCGTGTTCGGGATCATGGGGCATCGCCTTAGGATGTTTGGGCTTTTCTGAAAACCCCACGATTCGATCATCCGTATCGGTCTCGACGATTCCAAAACCACGTGCGGCATGGAGCGGAACGGGCCTGGCCGCCACCGTCACATCTGCACGTCGTTCCTGATGGAACCGGACCATCTGCGCGATATCCATGCGATAGATATGGTCCGCACCGAACACGACCACCAGGTCCGGTGCAAAGTCTTCGATGAGATTCAGATTATGAAAGACCGCGTCGGCGGTACCTTCGTACCAGCCTCCACCGGCCTTCATTTGCGGCGGGACAACTGTGATGAACTGCTGCTTGATGCGTCCGCCGATCCGCCAGGCTCGTCGCAAGTGTTCGATCAGCGATTGCGACCGGTACTGCACCAGCACGTACATCGCCATGATATCGGAGTTCAAGAAGTTGCTCAGGACAAAGTCGACGATGCGATACTTTCCTCCGAACGGCACCGCCGGTTTGCTTCGGACTTCCGTCAGCGGCATGAGCCGTTCGCCTTTACCTCCGGCCATCACGATCGCCAACACGCGCTTTCCCGCGCTACTCAAATCGGTTTCCCCCTTCCCCTCCTCATACTGCGCTCTTCACACACTTTCCGCAAGCGGCTTTCTCCCTCCGAGACGATTCCATTGTGATCTCGAGAGTAGGATATGCACACCCCTGTGATGTGCAGAGTCGTCTGTTCCTCAACGAGAGCCTTTGCCTGCCTTCAGGAGCGGCTGGAGGCTTTGATCGAGTATGTTCACGAAATATTGGCGCCTCCGCTCGGTAGCTTCCTGCCCCTCGAACAACACATCATAGGTCAACACACCCGATGTATAGGCTGCCATCGCCCTGGCGACATCTTGTGCTCTCCCAAGCTGATCAACGCTCATGGCCGGTTTGATAAGCTCCGCAAGTCGGTCCAAGTGCGCGTTGTAGATCGCCAGCAAATCATTCGCCACACCAACCTGAAGCTGCATCAGGCCTCTGACCTGGTGAAAAAACAGCAAGTACTCAGGGCAATTCAGAAAGAAATCCACTCGCGCCTCAATGGCCGCGGAAAGAATCTTCGGTCCTACTGCGACCAGCTGAACCGCCTCCTCCGTCTTGGCCGTCAATTTATCCAATCCTTCTTTGAGTAAGGCACAAATGATCGCTTCTTTTGAATCGAAGTACTTGTAGAACGTCCCCTTCCCCTGATCGGCCAATTCCGTGATGTCTTCGATCTTGGCCCAATAAATTCCCTTTTCAGAAAACAGTCGCCGTGCGACTTCCAAGAGCCGCTTGTTCGTCCTGGCCTTTCGCCGCTCCACCCGAGAGAGCGATGCTTCAGCTGTTGTGCCCATCGTCGTCTACTTCACCTCCCTATGCAGTAGGACCAGGATTTCCATCGACATTGATCCCGACATTGCGGATGGAATTGAAGGTGCCGTGTTCGTTCATGACTCGCTGCAGATTGAGCGGATCCTCTTCCCATCGTTCTCCGTTGATGACAAACTTGTATTGGTAGGTACCTGGAGGCAAGGAGATCTTGAGCGTCCAGAGGCCACCGCTATCTCGTTTCATCAGCTTCCCCTCTGGGTTCCACTGATTGAAGTCACCCACCACGGCCACCGCGTTGGCCGATGGATCGAAGTATTCAAACAAGACCGATTCTTTCTTGGGTCCTTTTGGTGCACGGGCAGGGCGAGGCGACGAAGACTTTTTCTTCACTGGCTCTTTCATTCATTCCTCCTTAGCATCCATGCATTGCGATTCATGTTGCACCGAGAGATCGAGGGGGAGGTCGTCTCCTGAACGGCCTCATTTTTCACGTTCAATGCCCCCTTATGCAACCCCCACAACTTCGGCCGGAAAGGCTGGAACCTTCCCAATTTTACGGAGGCCTTGAGCAATCCGTTTCGGTCTCCCCCAATCACACCAGAGCACGTTCTTGACATCCAGTACCGACGCCTTGTTGAACACATGCTCGAGAAAATCCATCGAGAAGTTCTGTTTCGGCATCACTTCATAGAGCTGTTTCAGCACCTGCGCTTCCTTCGCCCCACCGACGGTCGGCAGGAGGGTTTCAAACAGGTTCATCATCGACGGCAAGACTTTGGTTCCCAGTTTCCAGAGGGTGTTGACCTTTGCCACGATGATCATCGTATTCCAAAGCACCTGTCCCTCCACCAAGGACTTGGCCAGCTGTCGTTTCGGTTTCTCAACAAACCGCCCCACGTGCCATAGGGAATGGGGTCCGTACCCTCCCACATACCGATCCAGCTGAATATACCCATAATCGAGATCGATTCCATCGGGTTGGATGCCCAAGAGAATCAACCGATCCTCCAGCAAATCGATCGCACGGACGGCATGTCTGACCGCCTCAACCAATTGCGCCTCGGGGTGGACGAAGTGGTCGGATGGATAGATCACGACCGTCGCCTCAGGATCGGCAGCTCGAACATAGGTGAGAGGCAGAAAAACTCCCGGTGCGGTATCACGATTAGCTGGTTGCACCACAAGAACCCCACCTCGATCATGCAATTGACCACGTGCAGTCTCTTCCTGACTCGAACCGACAACGGTTACCCTCTGCGCTGGATCCGCGAGGATGTCCGCCCGATCCACCGTGTGTTGCAGCATGGATCTTGTTCCGGTAAAGGTGCAATATTGTTTCGGACGATCCTCTCCGAGCCACTGTTTGATCATCGGAGCCAACCTCGTTCCCTCTCCACCGGCCAAGACAATCGACCAGAGGTGAGGAATGACATCCACATCCTTTCGCATCTTCCATTTTTCTGGAGTTGGGATGGTCATTCGTTCCCTCCTTTCGCTCGCAACCGCCGTTGAATTCTAAGCCTTCTTCGTTTACCTCGCAGTATGGTTGCTGACTTCCGTTGTCAAAACCTCACGACCCCGCACCGCAGGCTCACGCCGCCGAACAACGTTCAAAGGTGCCCGGCACGATTCGTTCCCATGTACGGCGATCCCTCGTTTGCCCTCGATAGGGTTTGGGGGGAACAGCCGTCCGGTGCGTGAGCACCACGGGGTCGACGACTTCGCCGCAATTAATACAGCGCCACCCTTCAAATTGGAGATGTCCGGTGTCATCCCGCAGGTCTTCGAAAGAATCCCGAATTAAGCACCCCCTGCAACGTTGGCATCTCATAAGCCGTCCTCCTTCGAACTCTTGACCGATCCACTTGCCAAGAGAGCGTCACCTTTCAATACCGAACTCATACGTTGATAAGGTTGCGACCCCGTTCAATAGCCTTTTGGAATTTCTCCGTTGCTTGTTCGGTTGCCTGCTGGAACTTCTCCGTCGCTTGCTCCGTGGCTTGCTGAAACTTTTCGGTCGCTTGCTCGGTGACGTCTCCCGCCTTATCCCGAACATCCTCCGCGAAATCCGCGATTCGACGGCGGGTTCGAGTTCCTGATTGAGGAGCATATAGCAACCCTGCAGTCCCGCCGACCACGCACCCCGCCATAAATGTCAACAGCAACCCCATCGATCCATACCGTCCGTTTTCCATCATGTACCTCCCTTTCCTTGTGTGAAAAATGTGATCGTGACTGATCTCACCCCTTGTTGCCTGTCGTTACCGTGACACACCGGATGAGATCCTCGTGAGACGACGCTCCTCGCTTCATAATCATTGGGGTGGCCGACTTGGAGACTCTTCGCCATGCACGACCGATTCTACCCTCCTGACGTCTGACGGCCGCGACAGGTCCGCGTATCGTCCTCATGCCCCCTCCTTCCGGCCGATTGCGCTGTCTGGACCAGATGATTGCATCCACTCCCGCTGGAAGAGAATGCCAAATCCCGCTTGATTCCCAAATTCGTCGTCCCGCGGACAGTGCCACACGACCATCCCGCGGGCGAGCTCTTGCCCCACAGCATCTTCTTCGCCAGGAACGAAGCTGATCGTGATGCCTGAACCAATGGGCCCCAGCCAGGTCGATTCAACAAACATCGTGGTATTTCCGACGCATGGCGTTTTTCCCTCGCGACAGTTCCCATCCTGGTCCCACACCAAAAGCTTCCGATGGTGCTTTCCTTCCTCGCGATGGCTTTCTGCGTTCACGGAGGATCTGCTCCTCTTCAGACTATCCGGCAGCACCGGGTTGACACCTGATCCACCAGCTATCCTTTCTTCCGACTTTCGACGATCACCAGATCGCCTCTCCTGCTGACCGCCGCTTGTCCCGACTATCGCCGTCAACACTTGAACCACCTCCAGCAAAACAGGTCACTTATGACTTTATATCCATAAGTGACTTACCGGTCATAATATACCGCTCGGCTTTATCTCCTGTCAAGCCATTCACCCACATAATCAAGGTACTTGAAAAAGGTGTGAATCACGTTCCCAGCCAGGCAGGACAGCCTTCGGCAGGGGTCTACAAAGCACATTCGCCATGCACCAAATAACGGCGTTTCTCGGATCGCCACCAGACTACCGACCTGACATCGAGCTGGTGGCGACCACATTGCTACCCGACTAGGGCGCCCCTAGATTGAAACGTGTTCGGTTCACCAGTTCCTCCTCAGCGCTCTTCACGCCACTTCGGATTGTGTCGAGCGCCAGAACTCTTGGTTCGACCGTTCTGAGCATCGAACACTCACTGTTTTGTCGGCACCAGCACGATCTCCACCCGTCGATTCTGGGCCTGACCGGATGGCGTGGCATTGTCCGCGATCGGTTTACTTTCCCCATACCCCTTGATTTCCATCCGTTCTGCTGCAATCCCTCCGTCGAGAAGAATCTTTTGAACCGATTGCGCACGCGACTCAGAGAGGGACAGGTTGTACTCGTTCGACCCAATCGAATCCGTATGGCCCTCAATCAGCAGAGTTTGGTTCGGCACGGCAGCCAGAGCTTTTGCAATCTTTGTCAGCTGTAGTTGCATCGCCGGCTTCACGTCCGCCTTGTTAAAGTTGAAATAGATGTTCCCAGGCAACGTCACGATCACTCCACGGGCGTCCTCCCGCACCTTCGCCAGACGGGACAATGTAGCCGTCAACTCCGCCCGCGATTGTTCATTCTCCTCACGAAGCCGTGCGAGCTCACGTTCCGCCTGTTCCGCACGGGCTTGCTCAGCCGCCAGTGCTGCAAGCTTGTCCTGTTCGTCACGAAGTCGTGCCGCCTCCTCCGCTGCCCGGGCCTGTTCACCCGCTAATGCAAGTTTTTCCTGTTCCTCGCGAAGTCGTGCGACCTCCTGCTCCGCGAGCGCCCGCTCAGCAGCAAGCTTTTCTTTGGCAGCAAGCAGGGCTCGCTCCTGTTCTCTGGACAGAGCCTTCATCCGTTCAAGCTCCGCTTCCTGTCCTTTTTGCCTGATCAGGAGCAGCTCGGCATCACGCAACGCCAATTCATGCCGATTCTTCCGATTCGTTTCACGACGGATGGTTTCCTCGGCTGCCTGAGTTTCTGCTGCATACTGGGCTTTCCTCGCCTCCGCCTCCGCCAACCGTGCCTGGTGAAGAATAGCCGCCTCATCATGATCTTTATCCCAGGACTTGTTGGCGATATCCAGGTTGGCTGCTGCAGAGTCGTAAGAACGTGTTGCGCGCGTGTCCGCATTCGCAGCCTTGGCATCCTGGAGAGCCAGTCGTGCATCAAGCAACTGTTGTGGCGGCGAAGGCGGTGTCGCACAGGCCGCGATCGTCAGTACGCCCAAGAGAGCACTGCTCACACCCCAAATTCTATGGTGCATAATCGCATCTCCTTTTTTCGGTTATTCGTTCCTCCGTCTTCATCGCAGACTCAGCCTATGGGTTCTGGAGCTGCTTCTTGAGTTGTGTGGCTTTGGCCTCCAATTCGTCCGCTTGCTGCCGCAGCATGGAGGACTCACCTTTCTTCTGTTCGGCCTCAGCCCGAGCGCGCGCCGCTTCGGCGTAGCTGGTCGTTTCAAGAAGCCGCTCGCGTGCCACCGCGTGATCACCCTTCCCTGAAGCCTGTTGGGCTGCACCTAGTGCCTGCCTGGATTTCTGCAACAGATCCGGAGCGCGATCAAACGCGCCGGCCGATTCAGCACTCCGGATCGTCGCTTCGGTTTCTGCCAGCTCCGCCGGGGTGACCGGCTTCACACTCGATGCGCAGCCGATCGCAATGAAAGACAGTGCAAGCAACAATGTCGGTCCAATAACCTTCCTCATAGGGAACTCCTTTTCATCTTGTGTGATTACTCCCCCACAAACGTGACTCCACGTAGTTTTGTGAGCCACTTATCCCCTGACGAGACGGCGGCCTCGCACAATGGCTTGGTGGAACTTTTCGGTCGCCTCCTCCGTCACAGTTCCTGCCTCATCTCGGACATTCTCTGCTAACTCAGCGATCCGACCACGAGTTCGAACTCCTGACTGTGGAGCATAGAGTAACCCGCCGGCGCCACCAATTAAGGACCCCATCATGAACGACAACCCTAACCCCATTAATCCACATCCTCCATTCGCCATAATGCACCTCCCTTTCAACTGTATGAATGACTAATCCGCCTATCCAGTCATATTCGACCCTAAGACCATATATGACTGTCTGGTCACTTTTTCCTTAATTTAGCATTCCTACTTGCTTACGTCAAGCTTCTGTCCATTGCCGTTACTCGAGTTTTATCCATCAGCCACACAAACCACTTGGCCGTGGTCCCCATAGCCCCACCAAGGTCATCGCTACGAAACAGTTGGTGAAGGAATGTCACTTCCGGGATCGTCACATTCGAGGTCATATCAACCATAAACGCTTCGACACGCCTGTAGCTATTTGGGGCAGGATATACGTTCACATTGTGGGAAAATGCAGCATTTTTATGGACCCTCTTGACCCATCACCCGGGGTGAGACAACTTGCGTACCGTCCATCACTCGGGCAATATTGGCAGGCCAGCTGCTAGAACTGGTGTCAGCAGGGTGACGCATTTCAAACGGTTGGCCCGGAAGTTAGCCTAGGCCGATTTACGAGGGTAGAACTCTATGACTTCGCTATTTGTGGCACTCGGATTAGCGATTCTCATCGCGGTGTTTGCCTTACAAAATACCTTTCCCGTCACGGTTCAGTTTCTCATCTGGGAGTACGAAACCTCATTGGTTCTGGTGATTCTCTCATCGACCGCCATTGGCGCTGCACTCAGTGCCCTCGCCTCATTGGGAACACGCTGGCGCCACACGCGCGAAACACGCGCGCTGCTCGCGACCTTGGAAGAGGAACGAAAGCGGATTGCTGCCTTGGAACGGCGCGTCCGTGACATGCCATAATCCTAAAGCTCCACCACCTGCACGTACCGTATTAATTGTAGATCAGCTCAGGCTCTGTGAAACCCCGGTCACAGTCGGAAATCATGCAGGCGAGATCTTTTTATGCGTATCCAGTCGCATGGTCCAGAACCACGCAACCTCGGCTCCAAGAATAAAGACGAGAGAGGCATAGTAGAGCCACATGAAGAAGAACATCAGGCCACCCAGGGTGCCGTACAACACGAGGGACTCTTGGGCCATGGAGACATACCAGGCAAATCCCCAGCGTGCCAACTGGAACAACAACGTCGCGCTCAAGGCACCAACCAGCAGCGCTTCCGAGCGCAGCGTAACGGCGGGAGCCACACGATACAACACGTAGAACAGCGTGACCGTCCCAACAAATCCGAGCACTCGGTCCAGCACCGTCAATGCAGGGATGAACACCGGCGTCAATGATGGGTAGCCCTCTGCGGCCGTCCATGCGATCGCCACGAACGACGTGTTGACCACGACGACAAGCAGCAACACGGCCACCAGCAGGGTGATGAGCAGATCAATCCCCATCCCCCTGATGAACGTGCGGGTCTGCTGCGCACGAAATACCTGATTGAGTACGATCCGGACCGACCCGAAGAGAAAACTGCTGAATACGATAAACGAAACGACCCCGACAAGGCCCAGCAGCCCGCGGCCGGTGACAACCGCCGCCAAGTTTTCCGCCAGCGCCTGCTGGGACTGAGGAAGAAAGGCGCGCAACACCGAACGGACTTCGTTCATCGCGCGCTCAGAATCCAGCACCGTGTACCCGAGCATCGAAACCATCAAGAGCGACAGCGGGACGAAATACAGAAGCAGGTTAAAGGCGAGAGCGCTCGTGAGAAAGAACCCGTTGTCCGCCAAGAACTTCTCCGCGACGGATCGGAAGAATCCCCAGGCATGACCGGCCCACTGGCGCCACAATAGGATCATGACTCGACGTGTCCGAACACCACACCGGCCCGTTGCGTTCGATAGCTGTCCAGGAGGGCAAAACTGATGGCAACGACGAGAGGGCCGGCCACGATGCCCACTAATCCGAAGAACTGGATGCCACCTAAGACCGCAAAGAACGTCAACATCGTGTGTAACTTCGAGGCTTCGCCGACGACGATGGTCCGAACTACATAATCGAGGACCGCGATGATGACTCCTGAGACGCAAAGGATCACCCCGGCTGCAACATCGCCCTGGATGAATGAATACAGGGCGACCGGCAACCACACGATCCCGGCTCCGACGAGAGGCAAGTACGCCAAGATCCCCATCACGGCACCCCACAGCAGAGGGACCGGAATCCCGGCAAACCAAAATGCGAAGCCACCAACGATGCCTTCGAGTGCAGCCACAAGCGTGTTGCCGAGGACGGCGCCCCTCACCACTTCCCCGAATCGCTGGACGACCAACCGTTGATGCGGTTCATCGAGGGGTAGAACAACTCTCAATGAATCCACCATGCGCTTGCCGTCGCGAAAAAAGTAAAACGTGCAGAGCAGGATGATGCTGAGCTCCATCAAGGCGACCAGCACATTCTTCGCAACCTGGGTCAATTGTTCCACGAGCGCACTCCCAAGTTGAGCCAAGTTATCGACTAAGACAGCACGTAAATCGGTGCCGGTCATCCGTTGGAATTCCTGAAGCTGCTCTAAGATCACCGTCGCCCAGGGATGGACGCGCCATTGATCGATCACTCCCGGTCCCTGCTCCAACGCTGAGACGACCGTCAAGTAGGTCCGTGCCAATTCTTTTCCGATCAGGAAGGACAAGTACGCCAGAGGGAGGATCACGCCGACCGTGACTGCAATACTCATAACCAACGCGCTCAGCGAGCGGCGGTCACCGGTCCACTTCACGATTTTGCAATACTGCGGATAGAGCCCGTAGGAGAGAACGGCAGACCAGATCAGCGCGGGGAAATAGGGACGAAACGTGGCAAAGAGCAAATAGCCTAAGCCGACCAAAAAAATGAGGGTCGCCAGGCGAGCGGTTGAGTCGAGCGTCTTCTTCCCCTCTTCACTCATGAGGATGACTTCCGATCAGGTACTGCAACCATACTTGCAGGGAGAAGCGACCTGCTCAAGCTCAAGTTCTTTCTGAATTGATGGTTCGTGCCATCATAGGCACCCGACCGTGCTTCGTCCAGCCTCGTCATCAATCGACAACGCGTGAATTGATGATTTCACCCCATGAGGCTCGCTCATTCTCTTGCCCCCCTTTCTTAGCATGAGCGACTGGCTTAGGATAGGGATCACTGACCAATGGCCAAGGAGGGTGAGATCTATGGTGCAGCTCGAACACATTGAACGTCTCGTCAATGCTGAACTTTGGGATCCGCGTGAGTTATTGGGCCCGCATCGCACAGCCATAGATGGTAAAGAGGTTGTCACAATCCGAGCCTACGCACCGGACGCGAGCGAAGCACAGATTATTCCCGATACGCCTGGCCGCAATCCGGTACAGATGAAACGCATCCATGAATCAGGCTTATTCGAGGCGGTGCTAGACGCACCGAAAGGGACGTTGAAATACCGAACCCGAATCACCGGTTCTGAAGGAACCGTTACAGAACGCCACGATCCCTATGCGTTCTCTCCCATGATCACCGACCATGATCTGCACCTGTTTTCAGAAGGAAAACTGTTCAAAGGCTACGAGAGATTGGGCGCCCATCTCACAACCGTCGATGGCGTCGCCGGCGTTCATTTTGTTGTCTGGGCTCCGAACGCCATTCGAGTGAGTGTCGTCGGCGACTTTAATCGTTGGGACGGTCGCTGCCATCAGATGGTGGGGCGTGGATCAACCGGCCTCTGGGAATTGTTTATCCCGGGCATCCCTGAAAGAACGATTTATAAGTACGAAGTTCGCTCTCACCATACGGCCGCACCCTTCACCAAGGCCGACCCCTATGCATTCTCGGCTGAGCTGCGTCCTCGTACAGCATCAATCGTTCACAATCTCTCCAGCTACCGGTGGAACGATCGAGCTTGGATGGATGCCCGCGCCACTCGTGATCCGCTGACCGCCCCCATGTCCATCTACGAGGTGCATCTGGGATCCTGGATGCGGGTGCCCGAAGAGGAGAATCGCTGGCTGACCTATCGTGAGCTGGCCGACAAACTCATTCACTATGTCAAATACATGGGTTACACCCATATTGAACTGATGCCGGTCACCGAACATCCTTTCGACGGATCGTGGGGCTACCAGGCCACCGGCTACTTTTCCGCTACCAGCCGATTCGGCTCACCGGAAGAATTCATGGCCTTCGTCGATGCCGCGCATCAAGCGGGAATCGGCATCATCATGGATTGGGCACCGGCGCATTTCCCCGACGATGCCTATGGCTTGGCCTGGTTCGACGGCACGCATCTCTATGACCACGAAGACGAGCGTCTCGGCTATCATCCGGAATGGAAGAGCCGCATCTTCAACTACGGCCGCGTGGAGGTAAAGAATTTTCTCCAGAACAGTGCGCTCTTCTGGCTGGACAAGTACCACATCGATGGGCTTCGCGTAGATGCAGTCGCCTCGATGTTGTACTTGGACTATGGCAGAAAAGCCGGCGAATGGATCCCCAACCAGTTCGGGGGAAACGAAAACTTAGCGGCCGTCTCATTCCTAAAAGAACTCAACATCCTTGTCCACCAAGAGCACTCCGGAGCCGTCACGATTGCCGAAGAATCGACGGCCTGGCCTGGTGTGTCGAAACCGACCTATACGGGCGGATTGGGGTTTACCTTCAAATGGAACATGGGCTGGATGCATGACATGCTCGAGTATTTTTCCAAGGACCCGGTCCATCGCAAGCATCACCAGAGTCTGATTACATTCAGCTTACTGTATGCGTTTCAGGAAAATTTCGTTCTCGTGCTGTCCCATGATGAAGTGGTGCACGGGAAGAAGGCCTTGCTCGACAAGATGCCGGGCGACAACTGGCAGCGCTTTGCCAACCTGCGTGCCCTCTACGGTTACATGTATGGTCATCCAGGAAAGAACATGCTCTTCATGGGAGGAGAATTCGGTCAGTGGTGGGAGTGGAACCATGACGACAGTCTTCAGTGGCATCTCTGCCAGCATGAACCGCATGTGGGCCTACAACGGTACGTCCGGGATCTCAACTGGCTCTATCGGAACGAGCCGGCGCTGTACGAGATTGATTACGATTGGACCGGATTCCAGTGGATCGACATCAATGACACGGAGAATTCGGTCATCTCCTTTCTCCGCAAGGCCAGAGATTCTAACAATCAAGTCGTCTGTGTGTGCAACTTCACGCCGGTTCCGCGCCACAACTACCGAGTCGGCGTGCCTACGTTAGGTCAGTATCGGGAACTCTTGAACAGCGACGCCGAAACCTATGGTGGGAGCAACCTGGGGAATGGGGGCGGCGTGATGGCCGAACCGGTCGCCGCACACGGTTTTCCGAATTCTGTTACCCTCACCCTACCGCCGCTGTCGGTGCTCTACTTCAAGGCGGGGTGACGCCGTCCTGTCCTTCGCCGACCCGGCTCGGAACCGGAGTCGTTCTGTCGGACGGTGTGACGTGCGGATGCCACCGCAGGCCTAGATCGACAATCCGTTGCAGCAGAGCAGCGTATGGAAGTTCCGCGCCGACGGCGGAGGAGGCAAAATCCTCGATCGTGCCGATGTGAGGATTTGGGTTCGCTTCGAGGACATAGACCTGTCCCGTCGGATCAAGTCGAAAGTCAATCCTCGCGTACCCGCTGAGTCCCAGGCTACGGTAGACCCGCTTGGCGAGACTCTGAAACAGCTGTCGTTGCGATTCCGTGAGATCACCGGCTGCATTCGAGCGGAGCCCGTATTTCTGCTGGTAGGCTCGACTCCACTTCACGCGCGCCGTGGCGATCTTTCTGGTTTCTTCCGGTAATCGGCTCATATCCAACTCCCACACGGGAAACACTTGCAGGCGATGATTGCCCATCACTCCAACATACAATTCACGTCCTTCGATGTATCGTTCCACTAACGCACCCGTACCGAGGCTCTGATGGATAAACCTGACTCGCTCTTGCAACTTGTCGTCATCATCCACAATCGAGGCCTGGGAAATGCCCAGCGAGGCTTCTTCCGAGACGGATTTCACGATCAACGGGAATGCCAGCTCTTTGGGTCGTTTAACCAAACGACCTAATGGGACCGTGATGAACTCCGGAATCGGAATTCGGTGATAGTAGAGAATTTTTTTGGCCAATCCTTTATCGCGCGCCAACATTAATCCTCTAGGATTGCACCCCGTGTACGGCACCTTGAGTAATTCGAGATACGACACCACGTTTTGATCATAGATGGCTACCCCGCTGAACTCCTCCAGCAAATTGAAGGCGATGTGCGGCTTCCAGTCATCGACTGCTTGGCGGATCACGGCGAGTTCGTGTTGAACACCAAGCGGACGCACCTCATGTCCGATCTCTCGAAGCGTGTGGACGACTTCGTATTCCGTCCTCCACCCAGCCATGCTGAGGTCAACTCCCTCGACCGTATCCGGCGGAACGAGGTCTTCGTGGACCAGGACGAGAACGCGTAATGGTTTCATAACGCCACCCGATGATGCCCGCTGTGCAGATAGTTCATTGTTTGAACCGTCAACAGAATTGTGACATCGAGTGTCGCCTTCCCCTCCGGAATGGCCAGCCTAAGGCGTTGTTCGCGACAGCGCGTCACGATATCTTCAAACACGCGGTCGATCGTGTATTGGTATTCTCCGGTCCAGGCCGCGACCTCCCGACACACGTCCCGGCGAATACGCGTGAGAAACTGCACCGCCGAGAGATTATCTCGATACTCAGAGGCAGCAGAAAAAATACGACCCAAATCGCGATCATAGAATGTCGGATGAGGCGTTCCGTAGTGGGCATGCTTCTGCTCATAGTGCTTCCGTAAAGTCCGACGAAGGCGAGGCAGCGAGTCCACATGTTGCTTGGTCGTGACCATCGGTCGTGCATCGACCAACGAGTCCATCAACCGGTCCATGTATTCCAACTTTTTGATCGCCGGCCAACCGGCATACCGTTCCCTCCACAACGACTGTGGATTCAGCCACACTGCAAAGGTCTCCGCAAAGTCTTCGTCTGGATGGCTCTGCGCATACCACATATCTAAATGAAGGACGTAGCTTTTGCTGTATGGTTTCGGGGTGTAGAACTTGGGATAGGGTTGGGTCGACCTTCCGAAGATCGCCTGCCGATCGCGACGGCGACGGATCCCATAGGCATTTTCCACCGCATGCCCGGCTTCATGCCGAAGAATGCGCATGCACCATTCCGGGGTGCCCCCCTCCACCTCCAACATCTGCGACAGTTCCAGTTGAGCCAACCGTGGGTGTGCCAGGTAAAAGGGCACGGCAATGCCAGGAACCCCATCCGGAGTGAACCACTCGTTGGAAAACCAGAAATGCGGGCGGAAGAGGAGGCCTCGATCGCCTAATTCTTTGGATAATTGCGCAATTTGGTCGGTGACCTGACTTCGCTCCATCGTCACGTTGAGGTCACAGAAGCGTAAGTCGAGAAGTTTTTCATCAGACCAACTGACCCACGCCGCTTCCTGCTCTGTTCTCGCCTTGCCGACCACGCAAACCCCTTTCAATGTGAAGCCTGTTGGCTCGGCTCCATTCCCGCGACATACAGCGGAGGCGGTGTTCCCTGTTTCGGTTCACCCCAGTAGATGGTTTGATGCGGGAACGGGATTTCGATCCCCTTCGCGTCGAAAGTCTTCTTGATCCGGCGATTCATCTCTCGTCCCACACGCCATTGCTTGATCGGCCGAGTCTTGATCCGGCACTTGATGATCACGGCCGAATCGGCGAATTGATCGACACCCAACATTTCCAACGGCTCGAGAATATCTTCGGCAAACTGCGGATCTCGCCGCAACTCCTCCGCGATATCGTGCAGGACGCCCATGACTTCGTCGACATCTTCTCGATAGGCAATTCCGACTTCGAAAAGGTAAAAGGCATAGACCTTGGTCATATTCTTAACCTTGTCGATAACCCCGTTCGGCACCACATGCACATTCCCGGACAGGTCGCGCAGCGTCACGGTCCTGAGTTTCACCTCCTCGACTACCCCTCCGACCCCCGCGATCTCCACGACATCACCGACTCGGATCGAATCTTCGAGCAGGATGAAAAAGCCCGTAATCACATCTTTCACCAAACTTTGGGCGCCGAAGCCGATCGCCAATCCTCCGAGGCCGGCCGCCGCCAAGATCGGCTTCAGATCGACTCCGACCTCCGACATGATCATCATGCCTCCCATGGCAAGGATCACCACACGACCTACGTCACGAATCACATGGGTCAGCGTCGTCGCCCGCTTGATCTGCCCTTCAGTCGGCAACGTCCCTTCGTACACCTTTTGGAATCGGTCCATCGCCCGTTTGATAATGGCGAGTCCCATCACCATCACGACGGAAATGATCAGGACTCGCAAGCCAGACGTCGTCGACCATTCGAACCATCGTTCCAAGAAACTCGCTACGTACGAATCCGGCATTACCAACCTCCTCGCATTAAAAGTCCCATTCGGGCACGCTCACTGCTCGGCGTCGCAGGCCGTTCTGCATTAGGAAGCTATGAACACGGCCGCACCATAGGCGGGAATCGACACTGACGCTCCTTCAGGTGAGATAGAGAGCTGCGTCGGCATTGAACCTTGACCACTCCCGCCGAATTCTTTGTCCATAGCATCAAGCCTCCGCAACCATGTGCCTTGCGGCTCGACCAACTGTACCGTAGTCGGCGACGTATTGAAGCCACACACCACCAGCGAGGCGGTATTGTCTCTGGTCCACCGATGCATCACCAGAACCCGTTCGTCATCAAACACCCACGTCCGATGGATCCGAATCGTGCCGTCTCCGGCGCCCAACGACGGCTCCTTTTTTCTGAGCTGGATCAGGGCTTGGCTCCATCGCAACAGGGCTGTTTGCCGATCGTCGAGTCGTTCCCGATTCAGCCGACTCCGCTCGAAGGTCGCTACGGCCTGAGGGTCTGGAATATCTTCCGGGTTCCAACCGAAATGTGCGAATTCCCGCCGACGGCCTTGCCTGACCGCTTGGACCAAGTCAGGGTCCCCGTGTTCGATGAAGTACTGAAACGGTGCTGTTTCCCCATACTCCTCTCCCATGAAGAGCAATGGGATATTGGGAGACAGGAGGACGAGAGCCTGGATGGCCTTGAGCGCATCCCATGGAAGTTGGGTGCTCAATCGATCACCGACCGCACGATTCCCGATTTGATCATGATTCTGTGAAAACACGACAAACTGAGATGGCCGGCAATGTCGAGAGGAGTTCCCATGTCGGCGTCGCCGGTAGGCCGAGTACCGCGCGTGGTAGACGAATCCCTCACGAACCGCTGCGGCCAGATCAACAAGCCCGTGAAAATCCTCATAGTATCCTTTCCGCTCATCCGCAACCACGACGCGCAAGGCATGGTGGAAATCGTCGTTCCATTGGCCGTCGAGTCCATAACCCCCGACCGACGGAGGATCGATTACCCGTGAGTCGTTCAAGTCACTCTCTGCGATCACGTTCACCTGTCGCCCAAGGCGTTGAGCCTGACTATGGACGGCGGACGCAAGATCCTTGAGGACATGCTGCGCACTGAAATCGAAGATGCCATGGATCGCATCCAACCTAAGCCCGTCAATGTGATACTCCGTCACCCAATACAACGCGTTGTCGACGACGTATTGCCTGACTTCGTCGCTATCCGGCCCATCATAATTGATCGCCGATCCCCAGGGAGTCCTGTACCGATCCGTAAAATAGGGGCCAAAGTCGTTCAGATAGTTTCCCTCTGGTCCTAAGTGGTTGTACACCACATCAAGAATCACCGCGAGTCCGGCTGCATGACAGGCATCGACGAGCCGTTTTAGGCCCTGAGGGCCTCCGTAACTTGATTGTGGAGCGAAGGGGTGGACTCCATCGTAGCCCCAATTGCGCCGACCCGGAAACTCTGCCACCGGCATGAGTTCGATCGCCGTAATCCCGACGCTGTCCCTCAGATAGGACAAGTGCGGAATAATCGCCTCGAAGGTCCCTTCTTTTGTGAAGGTCCCGACGTGCAACTCATAAATGATGTATTCTTCCAGCGCCTTGCCCTTCCATTCCACATCCGTCCAACGGAATGAGGTCGGATCAACCACGACGGACGGGCCGTGCACCCCATCAGATTGAAAGCGAGAGGCAGGATCAGGCCGTTCCTTTCCCCCATCCAGCACATAGCGATAGCGAGATCGCGGCACAACTCCGGTCACCACTGTTTCAAAATACCCCCGTTCATCCCGTTGCATCGGCACCATGACTCGATCCTGATCAACCAGTTGCACGGCGACGGACTTGGCATAGGGGGCCCAGACACGAAATTTCACCGCATCCCCGCTTCTCGGTGTCGCTCCGATATCAAGCGACCACTTCTCGTCAGGTATCATCGTCATATTCATCTTGCCCTCCTCTCGCCTATTGTGCAGAATTCATCGGCCGTAACCAAGCCCGCTAAGTATTTTTGTCTCGCTTTTGATACAATCCGGCCATTCCTGACAACGCACACAACGAACCGACGCGAAGAAATCGATCAGAACGGAGGCGAGGATGAGGGTTTGGCCAGGGCAACCGTATCCGTTGGGGGCAACATGGGACGGCGAAGGCGTGAACTTCGCCATTTTTTCGGAACATGCTACGGCGGTTGAGCTCTGTCTGTTCGATGGGCCTGAAGCAACCGAGGAGTCCCACCGGATCCGCCTTGAAGAACGGACCGATCAAGTCTGGCACGTGTACATCCCGGGGCTCTGGCCAGGACAACACTATGGATATCGAGTCCATGGCCCCTATGCTCCCCAAGAAGGCCATCGGTTCAATCACCACAAACTCTTGATCGATCCCTATGCCAAAGCGATCGCGGGCACCGTCGAGTGGTCGGACGCGATGTTCGGATATCGGATGGGCGACCCCAAAGCAGATCTCTCCTTTGACACCCGTAATAATGCCTCCAACATCCCCAAGTCTGTCGTCATCGATCAGGCCTTCACCTGGGGAGGCGATCGGTTGCTCAAAACTCCATGGGATAGGACGGTCATCTCAGAAATTCACGTCAAGGGATTCACGGCACGCCACCCGGACATACCGGATCACATGCGGGGCACCTATTCCGGTCTGACGACGCCTGCGGCCATCGACCATCTGTTGGAGCTAGGCGTCACCGCCGTTGAATTGTTACCGGTGCATCACTTCGTCCGTGATAAGCACCTAGCGGATCGTGGCTTGACCAACTATTGGGGTTACAACACCATCGGTTTTTTTGCGCCCGATATCCGCTATACCGTCTCGCCCGTTCGTGGACGAGGTGTCCGTGAGTTTAAAACGATGGTGAAGACACTCCACAGCGCCGGCATTGAAGTCATTCTCGACGTGGTCTACAACCATACGGCCGAAGGTAACCAGCTCGGCCCCACACTCTCATTCAGAGGGATCGATAATTCCGCCTATTACCGCTTGATCGACAATGATCGACGCTACTACATGGACTACACCGGCTGCGGAAACACGCTCAATGTCTCGCACCCACGAACGCTTCAGCTCATCATGGACAGTTTGCGGTACTGGGTCACAGAAATGCATGTCGATGGGTTTCGATTCGACCTGGCTTCCACCCTCGCCAGAGAATTACATGCCGTCGACCGGCTGAGCGCCTTCTTCGACATCCTGCACCAAGACCCCATCCTCTCCCAAACCAAACTGATCGCAGAGCCCTGGGACGTCGGTGAAGGAGGCTATCAAGTCGGCAATTTTCCGGTTGGCTGGGCCGAATGGAACGGTAAGTATCGGGACACGATCCGACGATACATCAAAGGAGACGGAGGTCAGATGGCAGAGCTCGCCTATCGCCTGACCGGCAGCAGCGACCTCTACAGCACAAGCGGGCGCCGGCCCTTTGCCAGTGTCAACTTCGTCACGGCACACGACGGATTCACACTCCACGACCTCGTGTCATACAGCGGCAAGCATAATGAGGCCAACGGAGAGAACAACCAAGACGGCACCAACGATAATGACAGCTGGAATTGCGGCGTCGAAGGTCCAAGCAACGATCCCGCGATTCTTGAGCTGCGAGAACGGCAGAAACGAAATTTTTTAACCCTTCTGTTTCTTTCGCAAGGCGTTCCGATGCTCTGCGGCGGGGACGAGATCGGGCGGACACAGAAGGGCAATAATAACGCCTATTGTCAGGACAGCGAGATCAGCTGGTTCGACTGGAACCTGGATCGCGCACAACAAGACTTCCTCGCGTTCGTTAAAGACCTCATCGCGTTCCGGAAAAAACACCCGGTTCTTCGACGACGTCGATTCTTCCAAGGGCGCCATATCCGAGGATCCGAAGTCAAAGATCTCGCGTGGTTCCGGCCTGACGGCAAAGAGATGACCGACGACGACTGGAATGCCGGCTACGCGAAATCGCTCGTACTCAGACTCGCGGGCGACGCCATCGCTGAGCGCGACCAAAAAGGACGTCCGATCGTCGACGACACACTGCTGGTGATCCTCAATGCCCACCACACTCCGATGGCCTTTACGTTACCGGCCCACAAGCGTGGCATCCGTTGGCACCCAGTGCTGGACACCGCACTCCCAGGAGAGAACGGGAAGCAGGTCACGGGCTTCAAGGGAGGCGAACAGTACGAGATGGAAGCTCGATCGATCGCCGTGCTGCGCCTTAATGGAAAGCATGAGCACTAATCATCCTGACCTTGGCTGGTACAGATGACCCATCTAAGTTTGAAATGCTGATCATGGCTCGTCCGTCGCGATGATGTGGTCATGGCCTCTCATCCAATTGATTCCGTGGGCCGATGTTCCCCGAGAACGACCCTTCGTTCTACACATAGCTAAGGAGCGCGCATGATCCTGAAAGACTGGCTGGAGACGATAAAAGAGTCTGCGGAGTCGACCGTCTCCCTCACCGTCTCCTATGTCCCCAAGCTCCTCGGCGCCCTCCTGCTGGTGTTGGCAGGTTATCTGCTGGCCCGCATGGTGGGTGCTGCCACGGCAGGGCTGGTCAAACTGATCGGCCTGGATCGCCTGCTTGCCAAAACGCCTCTCCACACCCTGTTCAACAGGGGGGGCTCCTCGAAGACCGGATCCGATATCCTCGGGCTGCTGATCTTCTGGTTGATCTTCCTCCTCTTCGGAATCACTGCCACCGATATGCTCGGCCTCCCGGCTCTTTCGGCCACATTGACCGACTTCGCCCGTTACCTTCCGAAGGTAGGACTCGCCGTCTTGATTATTGTCCTGGGGATGATGGCTGCGAGTTATATCAAAGACCTGATCAGCTTGGCTTGCGCGTCGGCCGGTATTTCTCAAGGAACAATTGTAGCGCAAACGTTCTATGTTGCCGCGATCCTCGTGGTCTTTGTGACGGCGGTCAATGAGCTGGGGATCGATACCACCCTCTTAAACAGCACGCTCATGATCGGCTTCGGAGGTCTCATCGCAGGTGCGGCCCTGTCTTTCGGACTGGGCGCCCGTGTCACCGTAGCCAACCTGATCGCCTCCCACTATCTCCAACCGCTCTTTCGAGTCGGGCAGACGATCCGCGTCGGCGACATTCATGGGACGATCGTGGCCTTGACTCCCATTGCGATCGTGTTGGAGACACCGGACGGCCGAGTCTTCATCCCGGCATCACGCTTCCAGGAATCGAGTGCGACAATCGAGAAGTCCGTCTGACCATGGACGCAGAATCCCGTTTGACTCTGGCCTACCTCAAGTCCCACCCACTCGAAGTCTCCAGGCAACTTGAATCGTGGCCCCCGGCGGATGTGGCCATGATCATGACGCCGTATACTCCACAGGACATCGCGATCGTCCTCGAACACATCTCGCCGTCGCAGGCCGCTCGGATCCTCGAACATCTCACCCTGGATAAGACAACTGACGTTGTGACTCTCCTTCCAACCGCCCCGGCGGTCGGAATCCTGCGGCAATGCAACCCCTCTGTCCAGCAGGAGGTCTTTGCTCGTCTTGACCAATCTGTGGGTCCGAGCCTTCGGCTCAGCATGGCCTATCCTGATGGGACCGCCGCCAGCCTGGCTGATCCCCGAGTGGCGATTCTCCCTCCCGACATCACCGTTTCAGCTGCGTTGCAACGCATCAAGCGGGATGCGGCCCACGCGACCTACTATCACTATGTCGTCAAACGGGACGGAATCCTTGCCGGTTTGGTGACCACGAAGGAGCTCCTGGCCGCGTCCCCGGACCAGCTCACCGCCACAATCATGAATGGGCACATTGCGACGGTCGCTGCAGAGGCGACCGAGGGGGAATTACTTCAAAACCCACACTGGCGTCTGTACCACACGTTGCCGGTCGTCGATCGACAGGGATACTTTCTCGGCGCACTGCGCTATCGGACCTTACGTCGCGTCGAAGCGCAGTTCGAGGTAAAACCGACGGCAGGCCCGCTGCCACAGGCCTTGGTGCAGATGTGGGAGGCGTACGCCATGATCGGTCTTCACATCATGACCGATCTCGCCCAAGCGGTCGATGCGAGTATTTCGGAACAGAAGCCACCGCTCCCGAAGGAGGGCAAGGAAACCGATGTCACTTCCCAGGAAACTCCATGAAACGTTCATCATCGACCATCCCGCAGAGGCCGGCCCCCTCTTAGAGTCCTTCGAGATCGGCGAGATCATCCGGCTAATCGAATCCATTCCACCGAATTCTATCGCAGTGCTTCTTTCATCCATGAATCCCGCCGTCGCTGCGGAAACGTTGGCGGCACTACCCGAGGAACTGGCGATTCTTGTCGTGCGCGAAACCTCTCCTGGAGACGCAGCGGGACTGCTGGCGCGATTGGAACGAGACCGACGGAAGGCGATCATCCGGCGACTCGCCCGCCCGCTTGCGAAAGAGATTCGCCTGTTCATGGAGTATCCCGCCGAATCAGTCGGCAGTCTGATGGATGCGGGAGTATTTGCATTGTCCGAGGATCTCACGGTCGAAGAAGCCGTGACACAGGTACGGATCAGGGCGCCTAAAGACCTACATGACATCTATGTCATCGACCGACGTCGGTATCTCGTCGGCATGTTGTCGGTTCGAGACCTATTGCTACTTAATCCAACAGAACGATTGCAGTCCATCATGCGGCGTGACGTGCCGACCATTCACCCTATGGAGAATCGCGAAGAAATCGTCGACCTCTTTGCCGGACGGCGGTTGCTGACGATTCCCGTCGTGGATCTCGATGGACGATTGCTGGGGGTGATCAAGAACGAAGATATCGTCAAGGCCAGCCAGGAGGACGCCACCGCCGACCTTCAGACGATGGTCGGGGCCAGCAAAGACGAGCGGGCTCTTTCTCCTCTCTTGTTTTCGGTTCGGAAACGGCTGGGTTGGCTGCAGGTCAACCTGATCACGGCATTTCTCGCCGCGTTCGTGGTCGGGATGTTCGAGGATGTCATTGCGCAATTCACAGCCCTCGCCGTCTTGCTGCCGGTCGTGGCCGGGCAATCAGGCAACACGGGCGCGCAATCCTTGGCGGTCGTCATGCGAGGGCTCGCCCTTCGTGACATCAGGCCTGCCCAATGGTTCCCAGTCGTCTCCAAAGAACTCGGCGTGGCGTTGCTGAACGGCCTTGCGGTGGCCGCAACCACCTGTGCCGCAGTCTACTGGTGGAGCGGCTCTACAGGTCTCACGATGGTGATCGGGGTTTCTATGGTAGCCTCGATGTGCATCGCAGGCTTCTCCGGCGCCGTCATTCCCATCATTCTGAGATCACTGAACCAGGACCCTGCGCAATCCTCCTCGATCATTTTAACGACCGTCACCGATGTCGTCGGGTTTTTCAGTTTTCTTGGGCTGGCGACCATCTTTGCCCATCTCCTGGTGTGAACACTCCACGAACATCACCCGTTGTGAGACCGTCGACATCAGCCACTTTGATTTTTTCGTGACCGCTGGACGATTCCTCGCAATAACCGGCCCAACAAGTCCGCGCCGGTAATCAACCGCGGCTGTTCCACCCATAAGAGCACCGTGTCATAGCTGATGATATGGTCACCCGGTGAGTCCGGATCGTAGGTGAGCTGTGCCAAAACCTTCCCAAGCGGTTCGTGTCGGTTTCGTACGATCACAGGCCGATGGCAATAGGCATGGGGGTCTGTATGCTGCCCGATAAAGAAGGTGTGGCGAAGAAAGCCGTCGGCGTCCATGATGCAGGCAGGTTCATTGCTCTCATCCGTGATGACGACCCATGCCTTGTCCGAGGCATTCACTTGTTGCAGGAATGGGTCGTCCGGCGACCGCTGGAAATCAGGAAATAGCGGGACGCCGTTATGAACAGGGAGTCTGATGATACTGCTCGGGTCGACCGGCACTCCTTCCTGATCGACCGGAATATCGTCGATGGTCAAGAAATTGAGTGCCCCGATCGCTTCGATACGGCCGACTTCCGATTTCTCATCTTCCATATGACGACGCAGCAACTCTTTGAGCTCCGCCTCGCGAAGATAGGCGATCGCTTCCTTCCCCAGCCACACATCCAACAACATGGCTGAAGGTTTGACGACCGGGAACAAGACGACACGGTACACCCGCAACCATTTCGAGAAGAGGGCCGCCATCCGGACCGCACGTCTGGAAAAGTAAGCCTGCGGGATAATTTCCCCGAAGATCGTGATAAAGAAGGTGGAAAACAGGAATGCGGTGACGCCGGCCATCACTGAGTTCGACAACAGCGTGAGAAGCACGTTGATGCCGACGTTGCCCCAGAGAATCGTCGCGAGGATATCGTTAGGATGCTCGCGCAGTCGCAATACTTTTTGCGCGTCGTAATTTCCGCTCGCCGCTTCCGCCTCCAGACGCAGCCGACCGAGACTGAACACCGCCAAATTCAATCCCGACATTAAGGCCGATTGACTGAGGCAGATGATGATTCCGATCCAGGTTAAGACACTACTTGCCATACGGCTCTCTCTCCGCAATCAATCTGTGTGGGAAGCATACTGAACACGACATCGAAGGGTGATGGTGACCGCACGACCTCTAGAGGCCAACCCATACACGGGGATTTCAGTGAAGCCCCAATCGTTGGCCTGTGTCGGTATTGAACAGATGGGGTGTCGCTCGTGGTGCTGAGACGGCGACGCGATTTCCAATCTTTGGAGTAAACCCTGCCTTTGCAGAACCGATAATGGTGATCGCCTCGTTGTTGCCTTGAAGCTCAACCGTAACCCACAAAGTCGGCCCTGACGGCTCGGTGAGGCGAACGACACCACATCCTCCGACGTTGTCTTCTGACTCATTGGCAGGCCCCACGCTGATGTCCTCTGGTCTGAGCCCTACGGTCACCCTCTGCACTTGGTCACCGGGCGGCACATCCGCAGGCTTCTTGAGATGCAGCGGCCCAGCTTGAATGCGGTCCATTCCCAGCTCCGCAGAGAGCAAGTTCATCGGGGGATACCCCATGAAACCTGCGACGAAGAGATTAGCGGGAGCGGCATAGATATCGTGAGGCCGCCCGATCTGTTGAACCCGTCCTTGGTTGAGGGCTGCCAGCCGGTCGCCCAAAGTCATGGCCTCTGTTTGATCGTGAGTCACGTAAATGGTGGTGACCTGTAATTCTTTGTGGAGCCGGAGCAATTCCGCGCGCATGGAGGCCCGCAACTGCGCATCAAGGTTCGACAGCGGCTCGTCCAACAGAAACAAGCGTGGTTTCCTGATGAGGGCCCGCCCCAAGGCAACCCGCTGCCGTTGCCCGCCGGAGAGTTCCCGCGGTCGTCGATCGAGCAATGCCGACAGCCCAAGAAACCCTGCCACCCGGTCCACTTCTTCCTCGATGCGCGTTCGATCCAGGCGCCTGGCGCGGGGGACCACGGTCAAGGGAAAGGCCATATTCTCGCGAACCGTCATGTGGGGATACAACGCGTAGCTTTGAAACACCAATGCCACATCGCGCTCCCGCGGTTCTAAATCGGTCACATCAACCCCGTCGAATAGAATACGACCGGCAGTCGGTTGGTCAAGACCTGCAAGGAGACTCAGCAATGTCGATTTCCCACAGCCTGAAGGCCCCACCAGCACGAAGAACTCACCGTCCTGTACCGTCAGCGTGAGCGGGGGAAGAATGGTTTTTTGCCCGATACGCTTCTCGATCAACTCGATCCGGACTTCAGCCATGCCCCTATCCTTTCACACTGCCGGCCGTCAGACCGGCAATGATGTGCCGTTGAAATGCCAGCGCAAGACCGGCAACGGGAAGAGTCACTACCAGAGACGCGGCGGCCAAGTCACCCCAAGGAATTTCGTACAGTCCTGGGAACAGTGCGACGGCAACCGGCGCAGTGCGAGTGCTATCGCTGGCGGTCAGCGTCAGGGCGAACATGAACTCGTTCCACGAAAAGATGAAGACCAAGAGCGCCGCAACAGCGAGCCCGGGTCTCGCAAGAGGGAACATCACCGTCAGCAAGGCCTGTAACGGGGTGCAACCGTCGATACGCGCAGCCTGGTAGAGCTCCTTGGGAAGCTGCTGAAAGAAACTCGTCAGCAGCCATACGGCGAGCGGCAGTGAATACACCGCATGGGTCAATCCCACAGCGACGAGGGTATCCCTCAACCCTAGCTCCCTCATCAGGAGGTACAACGGACTGATGACTGCGATAGGCGGGAACATCGACGTGACCAGCGCCACCCCAAGTATGACCGACTTGCCGGTGATCGGGAGCCGTGCGAGCGCAAAGGCGCAAAATGCACCCACCACGATGGCAGTCACCGTCGCACTTGCGGCCACGATCATGCTGTTCACGAGCGACCGTGGCAGTGACGATTTGAGCAAGACCCGATCATAGTGCACGCTTGTCACGTGCTCTGGGATGAGAGGAGGCAGGCGCACGAGATCCTGATCGAGCTTGATCGATGTGACCGCCTGCCAGAGCACCGGTCCGAGACAGAACAACCCGACCACCAAAAGCACACCGACCGTAAGGCCGTGAGCCCGAAGCCCGTTCATCATGGGTGACCAGGCCTGATCGGTATGGCGCTCCATCAGGCACCCCCTTGCACATGCCGACGGAGCAGCATCAGGTATAACATCGAAAGGAGTGCGGCGAGCACAAACATCGCCGTAGCCAGCGCGGATCCATATCCGAACTGTAAGGTTTGGAAGAGCGTCTTGTACGCGTAGATCGAGAGGGTCTCCGTGCTGTTACCCGGGCCTCCACCTGTGAGCACAAAGACCGCATCAAATACGCGGACCGCGTCCATCGTACGAAAGACCAGCACGATGACGACGACAGGCATCAGAAGTGGCAGGGTAATCCGACGAAATTGTTCCCACGCTCCAGCCCCATCAACTCGTGCTGCCGCGTAGAGTTCCTGCGGCACAGTCTTCAATCCGGCCAGGAGCAACAGTGCCGCGAACGGCGTGGTTTTCCACACATCCATCACGACCGCCGCGTGGATCGCCCAATCGGGATCAGCCAGCCAATCGATGGGCCCTTCGGTCAGCCCTGCGGCAGCCAGCACATAATTGAGCAGGCCGTAGTCCGGTTGATAGAGCCAGGCCCAGATCTGGGCTGACACGACGGTGGGAATCGCCCACGGAAGAATGATCATGACATGGGCCCACCGGAGTCCCTTGCCCGCTCCGTTCGACAGACGGTTCAGGAGCAGGGCAAACCCGAACCCCAACAGCAGCTCGGCCGATACGGAGAGGGCCGTGAAATACAACGTCGTCCGGCAGGCGGCCCAGAACCGGTCATCCCCCCACAGTTGGAGATAGTTCCTGGCGCCGACGAATTCATCGATTCCAAAGATCGGCAACTGCTGACGCAGACTGAGCCATAAGGCCGCGGCAATCGGAGCGAGCGCAATCAGACTCACCAGTACGAACGCAGGACCGGCGAATACATATCCCCATGCGCGCTCGGACAAACGGATCATCCGGTTGCCCTCTTTCTCTCCGCGAGCGACTGATCGCTCTTCATCGTTCCCTCGCGGCCATTACGCGTTGTTCACCCATGATCTGATCGACTCGGCGTCTGATTGCCTCCAGGGCATCTTTCGGCGACTTTCGCCCCACGACGACCGCGCTGACTTCCGGCTGTACCGCCTGAGAAATGAGAAGATAATATGGTGTGACCGGACGCGGCCTGGCTTCCAACAGGATCGGATGGAGATCCTTCAAGAGAGGGCGCACCTCCAGCAATGACTCATCAGAATAGAGGGCTCGCCGAACCGGGTTATACCCCAATTCCACTGCGACCTTGCGTTGCGTCTCTGGAGAGGTCAAGAATGTGATCAGCTCGCCCACCATCTCTTGATGGGTGGAACTGTTCGGGATGGCGAGCATCCACCCTCCGAGAACCGGCGCGCTGGCAAATCCGGAAAAGGCCGGCAGAGAAACGACTCCCACCTTCCCGCGAACCGGCGAGCCCTCCTGTTGCAGCAGGGACCAGGCATAGGGCCAATTTCGCATGAACAGCGCGTGGCCTTCACCGAACATCCACCGCGTGGATTCTTCATCGGCCATGCTGGTGGACAGTGGGGTAATACCATGCGTCGAGATGGTCTCTCGCAAGAAACGCAGGCCAGATTCCGCACGGTCTTGATCGCCGCTCCAGAGATCCGTTCCGTTACTCCGGAGCACCTCAAGCGTGACGCACATCAGACCTTCGTATTGTTTCCCCTGCCACACAAATCCGGCTAAGCGAGAGTCCCGTTCCGCATCCAGAATCAGCTTGGCGGTCTGAGCTAGCTCATGCCATGTGCGGGGCGGTTCAAGGCCGTGACGATCCAATAAGTCACGCCGGTAGTAGAGAACTCCTGCGTCGACGTACCACGGCACTGCATACAGGCGGCCATTAAAGGTCGCGGCCTCGATCGGACCAGGAAAGAACTCCTCCTGCTCAGCCGGAGTCAGGAGTCCGTCCAGCGGGGCAATCCATCCGGCCTTGGCGAATTCCTGCGCCCAGATCGTATCGATCCCCAGCAAATCGAACGGAGCCTTTCCTCCGTCCAAATTCATCGCATAGTATTGATGTTGTCGATCTGAATCGGACGGTAAGAGCTCTTCTCGAACCGTGACCCCTTCATGCTGTCGTTCAAAATCTCTCAGCAGGTCAGACAGCACCCGGCCATCACCGGATAATTTCCCGTGCTTGAACACGAGAACGGTAGGCACACGATCCGTCCCTTCTCCGCTCTGCGTGCACCCAATCGCCGCTGCCAGCCAGAGTAAGAGGAACACCCCAATCATCATAGATGCCGCAGATCGTCCGGAGCGCGATCACGCCCTCGACTCCAGAACGTCCGCTCAAGATAATCCTTGGCCAAATCCTTGGCCCCGAGTCCGAACGCCAAACAGGTGGCGAACACAATGCCTCCAAAGGTAATCCCAAAGCCCACCAGGACCACGCTTGCCGCGATACCCAATTCCTCGGCTGCCATGGCCAACGCAAAGAGTTGGATGCCCCAACGTGACATATTCGCAAACAACCGTGCCGGTGGTAGCCCGGCGTTCACACCCGCGATCAACACGCCCTGTGCGATGAAATTGGAGAGCAGGTATCCGCTGACCAAGATCAACCCTGCGACCAACACGTGAGGAATATACGCCAAGAGCGAATTGGCAAACTGGTTGATCGGCTGGAGATTCAACGCCCCCAACCCGGCGATCACGGAAAAGGCAACGACAGCCCAATAAACGGCCTGCCCGACGATATGGGAGGGATCGGCCTTCACGCCCCCTCGCAAGAGTGCGGCATTGATCTCAAGCCGATCGCACAGATGGTCGAGACGCACCACACGCAAGAGGCGCTCGACCACATGGGCCAACGCACGGGCCACCAGGAAACCCACCCCGATGATGATGAGCATGGCCAACACATTCGGTAATACATCCAAGACCTGCCGGCCTAGTTGCTCCAATGGCGCGAGGAGCGCAGTGCGAAAAAAGTCTGTCGTCATACCCACCTCCCCCCATTCTCCGCCGGCACTCTCACTTATGCTTGCGGTTCAGGGTTCCACCGTTCGACCAAGTAAGATTTCTTCGACTCGAACACGTCACAGAGTTGTTCGACCCGCCTTTCAGCTTCCTTCGTCGTCAGCGCCTGTGTTTCCAACACAAAGGTCGCCGTCCGCCCAAGATAGAGGGGCGTCAAGGCTTTCAGTAAATGCTCTCGAGCCATGCGATGTTCACGGTACGCCAGCGCGGCTTCAAATACCACACGAACCCACAAGTCATCGGAAATTCGAAAATCCGAGGCAGCAGTCGCTCCCGCCGCCGTGAGTTCTCCCACAATCTCCTTGCCCAACGCCTGTTCCCAAATGGGTGTCAGATCGGCCAGGCCTTGTTGAAACACAGCGATCATGCGCTCCACATTGACGTTGACGGGCTCGACACCCACCTCATACTGAAAGCCAAAGAGCTTGACCGCCTTCGACCCTTGCACCGTCGCCCAGACACTATGGTGGGACTCCATCAAGGCAAAGACCGCACCTAACACTTGCATGAGCATGCCGGCCAAATCCGCGGCCGGATCCTTTGGATTATGAATCTTCGCCCCGAGAAAACTTTGGCAGACCCGGGCACCGCTCGCGATGGCTTCCGTGGTCATCCAAATATCGATCCCAAATCGTGCCACATCCGACTCCCAGACATGTTGATCCAGATAATGTTCGGACAGATGTCCGGCAAATCCGAAATCACCCCCGATCGGCTGCCTGATCCGTTGCCCATAGAGCGTCCGCGTAAGCGGATAGACGATACTGTTCGTAATCGTGCCGTCATACTTATGACGCAGATAATAGGGAGCCACGTAATCGTAATGATCGTCGAGGATCGGACGCAACAACAGCTCGATCCACTCCGGTGTGATACTCCGGAGGTCCGAATCCACAACGGCACAGGCCCTGGCATTCAACCGCCGCGCGATCTCGAAAATCGTTCGGAACGCACTCCCCTTACCGGGAATCCCATGATAGGGCGTGATGATCTTCTGAAGCTGGCTCTGTTGATCACTGATGAGCAATCCGTCGTAATCGACCACCGCTCTCGAGACTGCCTCGGCGGTCCCGTCTGACGAGCCTCCGTCAGAGTTCACCAACACGGCCCGATGCTTGGGAAAATATTTCGCGAGCCCGACACTCACGGCACGGACCACATGCTCGATGGTATCGGCGTTGTTGTAGCTCGGAATGCCGACGAGGATGTCTACGCTGCCGATCGTATCAAGGGACGCCTCGGTTTCGGCCGTCAACGCGACGGATGGTTTGCTCACTTCTGAGCTTGGCGTGGTTCTTTCGTCGGGTCCCACTGATGATCCTCCTCTACGGCTCGCACGAGACGGTCGAAGACATCCGGAACCGCTGCGGCCACGCGGCTCCAGTTTGAAATCATCGGCACTCCTAACGGATCTTTCTGGAAGACCTCCGATGCGAGCCTGATGCCCTTGAGAAAAGTCTCGACGGCAGTCCGCTCCGCATGTCGATCGAATTTCAGACTATTGATCGCCGCACTGTCTTCATACCGACGGATAGCCTCCTCGGCGATACGAAGATACGTGGCTCGCAAGGTCTTGAGCTCCGGATCACCGAGCACCAACCCTTCGCTGGCCAGATGGCGGAACAGAGATTTCGCGATATCCACCGTCATCTTGAGCAATCCCTTTTCCGGATCGTCCGAAGACAATGCCTGATGTTTGTGCTCATACGCATCGGCGATGTCGGCTTGGCACACACGGCGCAAGGCGCAGTTGCGGTACACTTCCGCCAGAATACCGACCTCCAATCCCCAGTCTCCCGGAATACGATTGACCCAGGCCAGATCGCGAACCATCGCAAATTCTCCTGCCAGGGGGTACCGAAAACTGTCAAGAAAAGTCAACAAGTTATGGCTCCCGACGAGTTGCTGCAAGGAACGTATGAGAGGAGTGATGAACAACCTGGTGACACGCCCGTGCAGCTGGTCCGTGACACGACTGTAATAGCCCTTACAAAACTCATAGCCGAGATTCGGGTTGCCGAGCGGATAACAGAGCCGGGCCAGATATTCTCGGTGGTAGCTCACAATATCGCAATCATGCAGCACAATGACCTGGCTTTGCTGCCGGGCCAAGACATAGCCGAATGCGAGCCAGCAGGATTGGCCTTTTCCAGGCAACCCCACATCAACCTCCCGTTCGACCAAGGTCTTGAGGATGTCTTGTACCGGAGCACCATCCACCCAAACGAGCCGCACATGTTGCGGAAGGGCCTTGAAATAGTCTTTCGCACGCCGAAATTCAAGGGCCGATGCATGCCCGAGCGCGACGACGATCTCATTCAGATATTTGACTCGCTTCAGTTCATCAACGATGCCGGCTAAGGCCGGACCTTCGAGTTCCGAATAGAGGCAGGGCAAGACCAATGCGATTGGGTTGACATGGCGATACTGCTCGAGCTCCCGCTCCAGCTGTTCCAGGTTGGACGATCCGAGGCGATGCAGAACACTCACCACCCCGTTCTGGAAGAAATCCGACATGATGATACTCCTCCCGAAGTCAGCGCGGCGATCGCTCCGCTGTCTCTACGTTGCGTCCGCCACAGCCAGATAAGGCCCCAGCATCGCACAGATGAGCGATGAATCCCAGATGGAAATTCATGAATTGTTGTGGCATGGATGGGGCATGCCTCCATTGCGGCGAGGTCATGAACAGCCTCCACTGTTCCAGCTTTCGCACGCCGTGAGGTTCGTTTAGGATTGAACCCGCTGCACTCGGTCCAGGATGTATCCGGAGGAATGATGATTCGATCAGACACATTGACCCTCAAAGGGGGCTCGGGGACCATGGTCATCTTCACAGACTTGGACGGCACCCTCCTCGACAGTTCAACCTACTCGTTCGAAGCTGCGCGAGAAGCACTGGATCAGCTCCATGTCCGTTCGATTCCCCTTATCATTGTCTCGAGCAAGACCCAGGCGGAGATTGAACCCCTACGGACCGGCCTCGGCAATGAGCACCCGTTTATCGTCGAGAACGGAGGCGCCGTGGTGATTCCATCGTCCTACTTCCCGTTCCAACTCCCTGCTGCGACGAATCATAACCAGTATGCCCTTGTCGAGCTGGGCACCTCCTATGCTGTCCTTCGCCAGGCCCTGAAGGAAATTGAACAAGAACTTGGGGTGGAGCTGAGAGGGTATGGGGATATGTCCATCGACGAGGTGGTCAGACGGACAGGGCTTCCTCGGCCGGACGCACAACTAGCCATGCAACGTCACTATGATGAGCCGTTCGTGGTGGAGGATGAGCCGTGCCCGTTGGAAACACTCACACACGCCATCACAGCCCGTGGCCTGCGCTGGACGAAGGGAGATCGCTTTCATCACTTGATGGGCGTTCAAGACAAGGGTCAAGCCGTGCACTACCTCATCGACTGCTATCGCCGTCTGGCTGACCATGATCCAGACCGGCTCATCACGGTTGGGATTGGAAACAGCCTGAACGACCTGCCGATGCTTCAAGCCGTGGAGCAACCCGTCCTTGTTCAACAACCTAACGGTTTGTATGAAACGGCCATCTCGCTTCCCAAGTTGGTCCTTGCGCCGGGTCCAGGCCCTCTCGGGTGGAATCGGGCCGTTCTGTCCTTGTTAGGATGAGATCCGTTGGAACAGACCGATGTTTACAGGGCTCGCGACGCAAGGACTCCGGAATCACCTCTGATTCTAGTCCACGGGTCGCGAGCCGCGTTGCTCATGTGCCGAACCGTTACCGTCATACTCCAGCGTTCGGTGCTTCGTACATTGAACCACGAGGCCGGTATCACTGCGGTGCAGCAATACTTTGTTTTTCCAACGTCGGCACGATTTGACTCTGTACGTCCTCGGTAATCGTGTACCGAACATAGGCGTTCTCAACCATTTGGTTAGCATAGAGCCGACCGGTCGGCGCCTCAACCGTCAAATTCACGCTCGTCTGCTTTTTCGGCTCAATCGTGATCGTCTGCTCGATCTCATCCCTGATGTACGGGTGCCAGACCTTCACCTTGTAGGTGCCGGGTGGAATGTCGGTGAACTCGAACCGTCCCTCGTCGTCGGCCACGGCATAATAGGGATGGTCGGCGACCAATGCCCAGCTTTCCATATAGGGATGGAAGCCACATTGCATCGTAAAAATCTTTCGGTCTCTCGTCATTTTGACCGATTGAGTCACGGTGGCCCCTTCGTAGTGCTTGTGGAAATTTGCGCTCAACCCGGCCTCACGAGGATATCGTTTGCTGATCGGCAACGGCACATTAAATAAGACGCGAGGCCCCAGATTCGAGGTCTCGTAGGCTTGAATGTCGTGAAAGGCAGGATCCATGTTGATGACGACGACATCGTGGAGATCGCGCACGACGTTGATAAACGGCATAAAGCGACAGTCCACGGCTTCGATTCTCGGAGGTGTATACTCACCGAAAGACTTTCCCTTTTCGATCCCGTCAAGATACACGACAACGTTACGAAACTCCCCCTTTGAGCCGACGTCAAAAGGCTGCAGCAATCTCCACCCTCGCCCATCGGAAATCCGCCCACAATAGACCGGATCCGGCACGGTGGTGAGATTGTACCCCTTCGGCATCGGCACTTTGCCGTCGAGATTGACAGCCCCCGAGAGTGATCCGCTCTCGGAAAGAGAAATCTCCTCATAAGCCTCAATGTCCGGTACCGAGCCAAGACTGATCCCATAGGCACAGGCGACGATCACAATTTGGCGCACGAGCGTCCTCATCGCTTCCTCCTTACACCATGTTGACAATAGGTCTCCCTTCCCATCATCCGGCCTCATCCAGATGAATAATTGCCGTCGGACTCATTGAATGGAAGGGGTCGGTGATATCCGTCCACACATTGTATCGGACCGGTCGAGCGTGCAGAAAACAGACGCTGACAAAATCCCCTGCTGAGATCGGGATTATATCCCTAATCGTCCCAAACCATGTTTTGAACCCCTTGTCGCAGCGTGCCTCCTCGATCGGCTTCACCCCGAGCAATCCAAGATGAATCGGCACCGCGAGTTGGTTGTGCCACCGGATTTCTTCTCCCACCGCGGCATACAGCTCAAGAGGCGTAATCGAATCCTGGCCGTTGATATAGATGTCATGAACTCGCGTGGGCGTGTCCACTTTTGAAAATACACTGCAGCCGGTCAATATGACCAAGATGAAGAGGAGACCGCCTAGGCTTGTATCTTTCAACATATGTATGTCCTTGTCTGCACATCTATCGCGCGCAGACTTGATGGCCACAACGACATCCGTTCACCGCGTGGCCGAAACGGATTCTTTCCCCCTGCATCCATGATGCCGGGTGCACAGTGCCGACTATCGTTTCACAAGGAGCAGAGAAACTCAGCGGGCTCGCGGAGGATCATAGCCATGTCGAAGGGAACCGTTATGCAAGACGCTCTGCCCTTGAAAAGAGGTGCGAATACGGCATTCGACGGCGTTCAATGTTCGCCAGACAACAAGCCGTGACCCGCTCCCTGAATTTGTACACATACAACCTATTTATAGTGTCAGCCAACTGCTTATGCAACACTATACCAGATCGCTCGCTTCACCCAGTCAGGTGGATCCCCACAAGAAACCTGGCTACTAGACAGCAGCAATATTCGGAAAAGGTCGTGGGAGGTTGATCCAACCCTCCAGGACCGGTCCCCCATCGATCGACACCACACGGTGACTTCCACCCGGTTCGCAACTCACCCCTCGAAACCTTCAGGACCGTCGCCACAGTTTCACCGCTTCCATGACGGCAAACGGGAGAATACCGGTAGCCCCCATCAGCACCCAATCCTCGATCGGCAGTGCGGCAACCTTAAAAATCGACGCCACCGGTGGAATAGTCAATACGGCGACTTGGATGCCAAGCGAAAGCCCAACGGCAAGGAGCAACGGACGATTCGTTCCCACGCCGACTTGAAACAGGGACCAGCGATCGCTTCGGCAGTTGAACGCATGCACCAACTGATTGATCACCAGTACCGTGAACGCGACGGTCCTGGCTTGTTCAACATCTTGGTGGAGACCGTACAGACTATAGGTGAACGCGCCCAAGGCGACCGCACTCAACATCAACCCTTCGAGGCCGATCGCTACCAATCTGGCTCGGTCCAACAATCGTGCATCCGGCCTTCGTGGACGACGCTTCATCAAGTCCGGAGCCTTTGGGTCAACCGCCAAGGCCAGGGCAGGAAACCCATCCGTCACCAGATTCATCCAGAGAATCTGGATTGGGAGCAACGGGAGCGGCAATCCCAACAGCGTGGCAAACAGCATCACCAGCACCTCACTCACGTTACACGAAAGCAGGAAATGAACGGTCTTCCTGATGTTATCGAAGATTCCGCGGCCTTCCTCGACCGCAGCGGCAATGGACGCGAAGTTATCGTCCGTGACGACCATATCGGACGCTTCTTTCGTGACATCGGTTCCCGTGATCCCCATCGCCACCCCGATGTCGGCCGCCTTCACCGCCGGGGCATCGTTCACACCGTCACCCGTCATCGCCACGATCGCACCGCCGGACTTCCAGGCCTTGACGATTCGGAGCTTATGTTCCGCCGACACGCGTGCATAGACCGAAAATCGGTCGACCTGTTTCCTCAATGCTTCCTCAGAGAGGCGATCCAGCTCCATTCCCGTCAACGCTTGCACCGTCCCATTCCGCGATCCCAATTCTTCTGCGATCGCCACGGCCGTATCCTTATGATCCCCCGTGATCATCACGGTCTTGATCCCGGCATCATGGCAGGCTTGTACGGCGACCTTCGCCTCAGGTCGCAGCGGATCTTTCATGGCTGCCAGTCCCAGAAAGACCAGCCGTTGTTCAAGCTCCGCCGGGTGGTATGAGTCAGGGTCCTCGGACAATCGGCGGTATGCGAGGCCCAATACACGAAGGGCATGATGGGCGAACTGCGCATTCACATCCAGGATCGCGGCGCGGGTGGAGTCCGAAAGAGGCTCGAGCGTCCCGTTGGCCCCAAGGCGATGGGTGCATCTGGCGAGGAGGACATCGGGGGCACCCTTGACATAGGCAACCGGAGCGTCCGACGATCGCCGCACGATCGTCATCATCTTGCGCTCAGGATCGAACGGAATCTCTCCAAGAAAATGGTGCCTTGGCTCAAGTTCTTCCATCCGAAGTCCGGCCTTGGCAGCTGCGACGAGGAGAGCTCCCTCTGTCGGATCACCCAGAATCCTCCAGCCCCCCTCCTCCTGCTTGAGTGTCGCACCGTTGCACAGCACGGCGGCGGTTAAGAGATCGCGGACCCCCGCCGTGAGGGATGAGGGCTCCATCGCTTCACCCTTCACATCTGACACTTCACGAATTTCGCCTGCCGGCTCATACCCTTCTCCGGTCACGTCACATACCTGATCCCCCACAAAGATCTTTGTCACCGTCATTTCGTTTTTCGTGAGTGTGCCGGTCTTATCGGAACAAATCACGGTCGCGGAGCCAAGGGTTTCCACAGCCGGTAACTTGCGGATGAGGGCATTGCGCTGCACCATTCTCGTCACACCCAGCGCCAGGGTAATCGTCACCACAGCCGGCAATCCCTCCGGCACCGCCGCGACAGCCAAACTCACGGAGGTGAGGAACATGGTCACCACCGACTCTCCTCGCAAGTACCCTAAAAGGAACACAACGCTCACCACTCCCAACGCCAGCCACAACAAGGTGTAGCCAAATTGCTCAAGCCGCCGCTGGAGAGGCGTCTCAGTCCGCTCCGCTTCTGCCGCCTTCTGAATCATGGTGGCGATGTGCCCCAGTTCGGTTCTCAACCCCGTGGCCGTCACCACCCCGCGGGCCTTGCCGGATACGGCTACCGTGCCCATGAAGACCATATTGGATCGATCGGCCAGAGGAACGTCTGGACGATCGATCACCTGTTCCCCCTTCTGCACCGGCGTGGATTCACCGGTGAGCGAGGCTTCTTGTGTATGAAAGTTCGTCGTATAGACCAACCTGGCATCCGCCGGAATGCGGTCTCCCGCTTCCAGGAGAATGACATCGCCTGACACAACCTCTCGCGCTGGAATCATGAGCAGAGTTCCGTCACGTACAACTCTTCCTGTGGCAATCGACATGCGCCGCAACGCAGCCAAGGATCGCTCCGCACGGAATTCCTGCACGAATCCAAGGATGCCGTTCAACAACACAATGGCCAAAATCGCCGCAGAGTCGACCCAGTCTTCTAATAACCCGGACACGACTGCCGCACCGATCAGCACCCACACGATGACGCTGGTGAACTGAGACAGGAATAATGAGAGAAGCGATGGGGGAGGGTTTTCCGGCAGTTCATTGGCACCATGACTATCCAGGCGCCGCCGGGCTTCCTCGGCAGCGAGACCATGCTCGGTATCGGCCTCCATATGCCGAGCTATGTCTGCTGCGGAGAACCGCCAGATCTCCGCATTTGGCTGATCCTTTGCTAGCTGTGGTGTGCTCGATGGAATCATTGAAATAGGAGCCAGAGCCCGAGACAGTAGCCTAAGATAATGACGAAACTGTCCGGTTCGATCAGCATATAGCGTTTTTCAACCCGGTAAATGATGCCCATCAGTGCCGTGCTCATCAACAAGATACTCCAAAGAGCGGTCATCGCGTGGGCGTCCGACACCGCGTTGAGCAATGGGCCGCTTCGATAGGCGGCATCCACAAAGAAGAAGGCCGCCATGTTGAAGGCGTTGCTTCCAAATAGATTGCCAACTGCCAGATCAAAGGCCCCAAGGCGGACAGCGGCAAACGCCGTGACGAGTTCGGGCAGCGAGGTCGTAATCGCCACGAGCGAGGTGCCGATAAACGTCGCTGAGACACCGGATCGTTCGGCGATCTCGTTCGCGGAGCTAGCGAGAAAGGGCGCGGCGATCAAAAGACCGAGTGCAGCGAATCCGAACCCGAGTGCGGCTCGTTTCAGCCCATCGCGCTTGCTTGGTCCCTGATCCTCCTCACGCGCTTGGCCCTCCACGACTTTTTCTTGCTCACGCTGACGCCGTTTGACGGACTCCTGCCTAAAAATGACGCGCATGCCGAGGATATAGATCACGAGTAGGAGCATGCTACCCGATCCAATGCCGACATGTTTGATATCCTGTCCGAGAAGGATGAAAAACGCCGCCAGACCCGTCAAAAACATCGCCAATCCTGCGCTCAAGGCATGTTCGAAGGCCGCCTGCTGCCACACCCGTTTCTGCCGGTGCATCAAATCGATAAGTCCGAGCGTGAGCATATTGGTCATACAGGCCCCGAACAAATCGCCGGCTGCGAGGTCCGGCGCATCGAGAAGACTCGCGCTGACGGTCGTGAAGACTTCCGGTAACGACGTGGCCCCCGCCATCAGCACGACACCGATCCAGAGTCCGCCTAACCCTGTCAGATCCGCGATCTGGTCCCCGTATCGGGACAGTTTCGTGCCGGCGTAGACGATGACGGCGGCACTCCCAAAGAAGATCGCCCAGGCGGTGAACATCGGGCCTACCATCCCCTCGCTTCCCTCTGCTCACATTTTTCCGATCCGGTTTCATCTCCCAGACTCATCGTGAACGCTGTTTCTCCTGTTCCAGCACGGCCATCGTCGTTCGGATGACCGCGTCAGGGTTCAATGACATGCTCTCAATCCCCTGTTCGACGAGAAACTGGGCGAACTCCGGATAGTCGCTTGGCGCCTGCCCGCAAATGCCGATCTTCCGTCCCTTCGCCTTGGCGGCCTTGATCACGCTCGCCACCATTCTCTTAACCGCCTCGTTTCGCTCGTCGAACAGATGGGCCACGATTTCGGAATCACGATCCACGCCGAGCACCAGTTGCGTGAGGTCATTGGAGCCGATCGAAAAGCCATCGAAGATGTCGGCAAATTCTTCCGCCAAAATCACGTTGCTCGGAATTTCACACATGACGTAGACTTCGAGCCCCTTCTCACCCCGCTTCAACCCATGCCGCTCCATCTCTGCCAGAACGAGTCTCCCTTCTTCGACCGTACGGCAAAACGGGACCATGAGTTTCAGGTTCATCAGGCCCATCACATCCCGCACCTGTTTCATCGCCCGGCATTCCAATGCGAAGCCCTCGCGATAGCGCGGATCGTAATAGCGCGACGCCCCTCGGAACCCCAACATCGGGTTCTCTTCCTGCGGCTCGTAGCGCCGGCCTCCGATCAGATCGGCGTACTCATTGCTCTTAAAGTCGCTGAGCCGGACGATGACATCCTTCGGATAGAACGCCGCCCCGATCATCCCGACGCCCTGCGCCAACTTATCGACGAAGAACTCGGCCTTGTCCGAATACCCCTCCGTGACTCGGTTGATCTCAGCCCTCAGGGCCTGATCGTCCAGTCGGTCGAACTCGAGGAGCGCCAGCGGATGCACTTTGATATAGGTACTGATGATGAATTCTTCCCTTGCCAAGCCGACGCCGTCATTCGGGATGGAGGAGAGCCCGAAGGCTTCTTGTGGGTTTCCGACGTTCATCATGATCTTGGTCTTTGGCCTGCGGATCTCTTTCACGTCCAGCTTCTCGACGTGAAAGGGAATTTTCCCCTCGTACACGAAACCCTTATCGCCTTCCGCACAGGACACAGTGACGAGTTGTCCATCGTGGAGCAAGTCAGTCGCATGTTCCGTCCCGACGATGGCTGGTAATCCTAATTCGCGGCTGACGATGGCGGCATGGCAGGTCCGTCCTCCCCGATTGGTCACGATCGCCTGCGCTTTCTTCATGACCGGTTCCCAGTCCGGATCCGTCTTATCCGTGACCAAGACTTCGCCACCTCGAAATTCGTCAATCTGCTGAACGGATTTGATGACCCGTACCGGTCCCTGCGCGATCTTGTCCCCGATACTCCGCCCCTCGACCAAGACCCGCCCTCGTTGTTTGAGTCGATAGGTCTCCAGTACCTGTCCCTTTTTCAACGATTGCACGGTTTCGGGGCGAGCCTGCACGATGAAGAGTTCCCCCGTCAGGCCGTCCTTGGCCCATTCCATGTCCATCGGGCTTGGAGCTCCGCGCTTTGCGCTGTAATGATCTTCAATGGTGCAGGCCCAGCGGGCAAGCGTCAGAATGTCCTCGTCCGTCACAGCGAACTTTGCCCTCTCGCCCGGAGGGACCGGTAGATTCTTGACCATCTTGCCGCCGCCGATGTCATACACCAGTTTGAATTCTTTGGTGCCGATTATTTTCTGTAGAATGGGGCGATGTCCCTGTTTCAATGTCGGCTTGAAGACATAGTACTCGTCCGGATTCACTGCCCCCTGCACGACGTTTTCACCGAGACCATAGGCCGCATTGATCAGCACCACGTCACGAAAGCCGGTTTCCGTATCGATCGAAAACATCACGCCGGACGTCGCCAGGTCGGAGCGCACCATCCGTTGCACGCCGATGGAGAGCGCGATCTTGAAATGATCAAACCCTTTGTCGGCCCGGTACGAAATGGCCCGGTCGGTGAACAGCGACGCGAAGCAGCGTTTACAATATTCCAATAATGCGAGATGTCCCTGCACATTCAGATAGGTTTCCTGTTGACCGGCGAAACTGGCGTCGGGAAGATCCTCAGCCGTCGCACTGCTCCGCACGGCAACATCGACCGGTTCTGCATGGCTGCCGCTCAATCGATCGTACGCATCGCTGATTGCCTCGGACAACTCGAGCGGCAAGACCGCGCCCAGAATCGCCTGTCGCACTTGTCTCCCACGCTGGCGCAGATTCTCCAGATTGTGGGTGTCGAGGTCTGTGAGAATGGTCCTGATCGTGCTATCGAGCTTTGCTCCTTTCAAGAAAGCGCGGTACGCGTCCGCGGTGACGGCGAACCCGTTGGGCACCTTCACGCCTTTGGCGGCCAGCTCACGATACATTTCGCCCAACGACGCGTTCTTCCCTCCGACAGCCGGCACATCTTCAATGCTCAGCTCTTCGAACCATTTCACCAATTCAAGACTCTGTGTGACTCTGCCCATGGGTGCTCCTTGTCTGGATCATGTTATTGATCTTGTACGCAGCCAGCCTCTTATGCAACGGGTTGTAGGACCATCCTCGAACCTCAACCGACCAGTTGCTTGATCAATCGAAGCTCGTCACGAACCAGTCGAGGCAGGAGGAAGTTCTTACGCACGTGCTCGCGGCCGGCCCGCCCAAACGAACCCCGCTCACCGGGATGACGCAACAGATGGACGATGCGTTCCGCACAGGCTTCGACGCTGTGAACCAGATTGGCCTCGAATCCTTCAGGATACTGCATCGGAATTCCTCCTGCCTGTCCCGCCACGACGGCCTTCTCCTTCCAGAACGCTTCCGAGACGACAAGTCCAAATCCCTCGCGAAGCGATTTTTGAATGACGACGTCGCAGCCTCGCTGAAACACGTTGACCTCCATGCTGCCGACCCCAGCCAGATTCGTAAACACGAACATGTCCGGATCTCCGGAGGCTTCCTCTTCCACCCGGTCGAGCAGCTCCCAGCCCTCTGGATCATCCCCGGCCATCGCGCCGATCAAGGCAAGCTGCACGTCGGGAATGTCCTTCTTGACCAACCGGTAGGCTTCGATAACGCCTAAGGGGTCTTTCCAAGGATCGAACCGTGACACTTGCACGAGCAACGATTTACTCGGATCGACGCCGGAGTCTGCAATGGCGCGGCGGCACAGATCCTGGGAGAGCTCCATGTTCTTGGTCGCCAATGGATCGATGGCCGGCGCAATGAACGCCGCTCGTTGAGCCCTGAGACCAGGCAGGAGGAACTCGGACATCGTGAAGACCACGGCATCATATTCCTCGAGGTAGGGCAGCAAGAATCCACTCACCTGCTTGTCCGGCGATGAACTATCGATGTGGCAACGCCAGATCCATTTCGCGTGACGAGGCCCGGTGAAATGTCGCAGCGCCGCCGGTTGAGGATCATGTACGATATAGACGTCGTAGTCGTCCCCCAGCGCTTCCGCGCTTCGTTCATTCACCTCGAGATACAGGTTCCGTTCCGGTTCACCCAATGAGTAATGTCCGCCCTGCAGCGCGTTGTGAAAAGCCTTCGTGACGGTGAAGAATTCCGGTTGGCCGTGGATCAAGCGCCAGTCGGCAGAAATGCCCAAAGCTTGCAGCATCGGCAGGTATCTGGAGAGCAGTTCGGCGACGCCGCCGCCGAAGGCGGTCGAGTTCAGATGGCAAATCCGTACATCTCTCAACTCGCGCGCCAACTGCGAGAGTTCCTCGCTGAGTTCGTCGCTGATGAGCATACGGTACCGCTGAACATTGGCTAAGATCGCCCCGCACCGTCGACTCACGGAGATTTTCGGAAGCATCGTGGCTCCTTTCATCAGGCGGATCCTTGTACAGCTGTCGCCTGCTCATGGTCTCTAATCACGGCTGCCGAATCTTCAGGTCGCATGGTCGACACGTAAATGCCCGATCCCAGTTCGAATCCGGCAATGGTCGTCAGCCGAGGAAGAATTTGGATGTGCCAGAGGTAGTAGTCCTTGTTTTCATCTTCCGCCGGCGCACTGTGGATGATGTAGTTGAAATCCGGATCACCCAGCCTGTCGTATAAAGCCCGCAGCGTTCGCCGTAGCACCGGCGCCAATTCACGAAGATCCTCCTCGCTCACCTGTCCGAACGACGGTTGATGCCGTTTGGGTGTAATCCACGTCTCGAACGGCACTCGCGAGGCAAACGGATGGAAGACCAGGAACCGGTCGGTTTCCAAGACGACCCGGCTCTTCGCCTTTCGTTCTTCCTCCGCAATATCGCAATACAAGCACCGGCCCGTGTCGTCATAGTGGGCGACGGCGACTTCGTACTTTCTGCGGAGCAACATGGGCGGGACCGGCGTCGCAACCAATTGGGAATGAGGATGTGCCAGCGACGTCCCCGCTGCTTCGCCATGGTTCTTGAAAATGATGATGTATTTGAGACGCGGGTCTCTCCGCAACGACCGGTATCGCGCCTGATAGGCGCGCAGAACATGCGCCACCTCACGGTCCGTCATCAAGGGTAAGCTTCTCTCGTGAGAGGGCGTCTCAATCACGACCTCGTGCGTCCCCACCCCGTCCATCTCACGGAACAACGGACCCGGTTCCCTTCGTTCCAGTCCACCCCCAACACCCAATGCGGGAAATTTGTTCGAGATCACCCGCACAGCCCAGCCGGTTCCACCGGAGTCGGGCACCCTCAATACTTCGTCCGGCGTCGATGCTTCATGCCCGGGACAGAATGGGCAGAAACCGGTATCAGGTGGTTGCGAGCCAGTACGAACAGGTCGGGGATGTTCATGCGGGCGTCTGTTCCGCTCCGCAGCAATGATGACCCACTCCCTCGTCGTGGGGTCTTGCCGGATTATGGACATGCCTGGTTACCTCCCAGGTTGAATCGACCGGTCCGGAAGCTCCGTCTCGTGCGACACCTCTGGCACCCCACCTATTCGCTTCCATCTGCCAGACAGGATCTTCCATCAAAGGTACCGCCTAGTCCTGAGTCTCATTCCAGATCGACTCGCACGTCGCGAGGTCGGGACCCAATGCGCAAGGCAGCATCTTAGCGATACTCCGCACCGCTGACTCCACACCCTCTTCCACCGTGGGATGATAAAACGGCAGCCTCAAGAATTCCTGTGCCGTCATGCGCGCGTGGATCGCACAGACAAGCATGTGTGCGAGGTGTTCGCCGCGGGGCGCGCACAGTTCGGCGCCGACCAATCGCCCATTATTCCGGTCTGCGTACACGCGTAACCACCCGTGATTCTCGTTCGCCATCAGCGCGCGGCCTTGCTCAGAGAAATCGAACTCACCAATCACGATCTCCCTCTCATGGCGCTCCCCGAACAGTTGCCCGACAGCGGCAATGTTAGGATCGGTGAACACGATAGACAGCGGCGTGCGGCGCTGAAAACATTCCGGCCTCTTAGATGACGCATTGTAGCCGGCGATGTGTCCTTCATCGATAGCCTCATGGAGCAACGGCCGATGCCCGTTGACGTCACCAGCTATATAGATAGGTAGGTCGCCGACTTGCATCGTCCGCGGATTGAAACAAGGAATGCCGTTTCCATCCAACTCGGCACCGATCTGCTCGAGACCGAGTCCTTCCACGTTTGGTCGCCTTCCGAGAGCGACAAGGACCTTGTCCACGATCACCGCATTGGCGCCCGCGCTGACTCTTACAGAGGCCCCGTCGGCGTCAACCACCGCGTTGGTTCCCAAATAGAGGGGAAACTCCTCCCTCAGGATCGCGACGGCGGCTCGATTAACGATGGGATCGGTCAAACCAGCTACCTGTTCGACACCATCAAATGCGGTAACCTCAATACCAAGACGGCTGAGTGCCTGTGCCATTTCGGCGCCCACGCTGCCCAGACCCAGGACCGCCATGCGTGAAGGCAGCGTCTCTAGTTCGAAGAGGTCGTCGCTTGTAATGACGCATTCCCGAAGCGCTTTCCATGCCGCTGGAACGATGGGTCGGGATCCGGTTGCAATGACCACGCTCCGGGCCTTCACCCGTTGGCCGTTCACCTCAAGAACGTCCGGCGCGACGAATCTGGCACGACCCATGATGTTGCGTTCACCGAGGCCCTTTATTCGCTCCAGAACGTACGCGACAAATGCATCGCGCAACTTTCGCACGCGACGCAACACGGCTGCACGGTCCAGGGTCAACCGGTCTCCGCCGGAGATACCCATTTCCAGGAGCCGATGCCGATGGTGGAAGGCGTTGGCCGCCTCGATCAACGCTTTCGACGGCATGCAGCCGACGCGCGCGCAGGTCGTGCCATATGCTCCGTCGTTGATGAGCACAACGTTCTCCGTGTGTCGCCGAACCTCTTGCAGTGCGGAGAGGCCTGCGCTACCGGCCCCAATGATAGCGACATCGACATCTTGATTCATGTTCGTTTGCTTCCTCTGTCTCACGATTTCTCTAGACCGCCCCATCGAGCACGGTCCGGCTGTCGAGTGGCCGGGTGATTATATAGTGCCGCCGGCCATACCGATGAATCTGTCGAGCACACCATTACTGTCGATGCGATGTCTCCAGCGTACTCAGCATCAACACTTCAATCTCTTCGGTAATCTCTTCCTGCCGAAGCAGGTTCCGCTTGCGCAGCATCTCGGCACGAGTTCCTTCAAGACGTCGTAGGGCTGCCTCCAGATGTGCAAGACGCGCTCGGCTTTCGGCCATGAGCGCGCTGTAGAATATCTCGTTCAGAATCGAAAAGAGATAGAGATCGACCAGCTGCGCGAAGAAGTCAGCCGGTGGAAGAGTCAGTCGTGGCGGGAATGGTTTGGTGTCCGCGGCAGTCGAATCAGCATGGAACGGCCGTAGCGATCGCACAACGACCGCCTCCGTCGACGCATCGTGCGCGACGACGGTCACCGGTACACTTCCCTTCGGAAACTGCCGCGAGGAGATCGCTCTCACCTGATCGATCACACGGCCCAAGATCGACGGAACCTCTTCGGCAACAGTCGCTCCCTCCACGGATTCCACCAGACGATATCGTTGCTCAGCCCGTTGGAAGAGCTTACGCCCGACAACGAAGATCGACGGATTTCTGTCATCGACTGTTCGAACATGACGATCCAACGCCGAGAGTAGCCGCTCGTTGAACTCACCGCAGAATCCTCGTTCGGTTCCGATAACCAGATAGAGCTCATGTCCGGACAGGCTCGGCAAGAAGCCCGGGTAGAACGACAAGAAATCCCGCCCGGCGGTCTCGATGTCGCTGACGACGCGTTGTTGCGTGTTGAGAAGTCGATTCAGCTTATGACTCTCCATCAGGGCGAGATTCTTCATCGCCCCCATAATCCCCTCGATCTCCCCGAGGGTCCGCACATGCTCTTCAAGCTCCCGCCGTTTGCTCATGAGCAGTCCATTCCTCGCACCATGCCGTGACGCTCTGCCGCCACCGCTCCTCCCCATCATCGAGGGTGAGCCCGCTGGCTGAAACCTTCGCGGCAAGCCCCTCCATCAGTCCAGGGAGTCTGTCTTTGGGAACCGTATCAAACAAGCCGAGATTATAGGCGATGAGCCACGCCAGATTGCCTTCGATGGACAGCGGCGAGAGGCGATCCTGCTTCAGCAACTCGCGCAGGACTCGGCCGCGGGCGATCTTTGCTTCCATTGAGGCCTCAAGTTTCGTTCCAAATCGTGTAAAGGCTTCCAGCTCCAAGAACTGCAAAAAATCCAGCTTCACCCGACCCGCCTTTTCTTTGATTCGCGGATGTTGACTCTTCCCACCGACCCGCGAAACGGACTTGGTCACGTCGATGGCCGGCATAATACCGGCGGTAAAGAGACGGCGATCCACATAAATCTGCCCGTCTGTGATCGAGATGAGATTCGTCGGAATGTAGCTCGCGATATCACCTTCCTTGGTTTCAACGATCGGCAGGGCCGTCATGCTGCCGCCACCGTTCGCGACCAGGCAGGTGCTCCGCTCCAACAAGCGAGCATGAAGATAGAAGATATCCCCCGGATAGGCCTCACGGCCCGGTGGGCGTCGAAGCAACAGGGAGAGCTCCCGGTAGGCCTGCGCATGCGTCGTCAGATCATCATAGACCACCAGAGAATCTTTTCCGCGCCTCATCCATGCTTCTGCCACCGCACAGCCGGCAAAGGGAGCGAGGAAGGTGAGACCTGGTAGCGCGGTCGCCTCGGCCACGACCACGACCGTATGATCGATGGCACCGAACCGTCGAAGCATCTCGATCGTATTGACCACCGTTGTGCGTTTTTGTCCGATCAACGTATAGACACACAGGACATCCTTTCCGCGCTGATTCATCACCGTATCGATGGCCAACGAACTTTTCCCCAGTCCGTTATCACCGATGATCAGCTGCCGCTGTCCTTTGCCGATGGGGATCAGCGTATCAACAACCTTGTTGCCCGTGTAGAGAGGTTTCCGTACGCGATCCCGCTCCGCGATGGAAGGGGACAGGACATCCAATGGCCGCGACGCATGACAATCCGGTCGCTCAAGGCCGTCGAGAGGGTTTCCCAAGGGGTCGATGACGCGCCCGAGCAGAGCATCGCCGACGGGAATAGTCAGCGTTCGCTTCGAGACCTGAACCGCAGTGCCGGCCGTCAAGCCTGCTGTCGCGTGAAGCAAGATGACCCCCACCTGACGCCGCGCCAAGACAACCACCAGGCCCCGGCTGCCATCCTCGAAGTCAAGCACATCGTCCATTGCGGCAGAGGGCAACCCCTCGATCCATGCGATGCCATCTCCGACCGATACCACGGTTCCCTGTTCGACGACCCGAAGCTCAAACCGATAGGTCCGTAGCCAGGCAGCGCGCCGTTCGAGAACGGACTCCGCTGCTGAACGTTCAGCAGCCATTCGCTCCGCTCTCCGCAAAGAATTTCAATTCGTCCCGTAGATTTCCACGCAACACCCATCCGCCGAGACTGACCCGCAACCCGGCCATCAACTCCGGGTCCTCGAGGAATTCCCACGCGACCGTCCGATCCAAGACTCCTTCCACTTGTTTTGTCACCCGACCCCGATGTGTGGGTCCCAGCGCGAACGCCGTCGTGATACGGCCTTGCACGGTCGCCGGAAGAGTCGCCCGTAGATGCTCCACCGAGTCAGGGGAAAGCGTTGCCAAATCTTTCAGTGCAGCATCGACAAGCTTGGCCTCAAGGTCTGGGCCGACGACACGCGAAAGGAACGCGGCGGCAAACTGCGCGCCCTGAAGGACCGCGGTCGCCTCAGCCTGGCGAACGATCTCTTTGGTGCGATGACGGTCCCTGGACGACGCATGGTCTCGTTCTTGCTGAATCTCAGTCTGGAGCGTCGCGAGCCGCCGCTTCCGTTCCTCCGCTATCTCCTCTTGTAATCGGACACGCGCCCGTTCCTTTTCCCGCTCCCATTCGACCAACCGCTGCTCATACCGGTCCCGAAGCAAGTTTCCCTCACTCTGCAACCGATGGGCATCCGCCAACGTCTTTTCGACGGCCGTCCTACGCTCCTCAATCACCGTCATGACCGGCCGGTACAGAAACCGTTTCAAAAGCCACACCAAGACCAGCACATTGACGATTTCGAGCAAAAACGTCGACCAATCCAGCTCCACCGTACTCTCCTCGATGCAATCCCTCGTCGATTCCAGACCCAATCGATTAGGGCTTGAAGAAGTATTCCAGCAATGGGTTGCGGAAGAGAATGATCAAAACGATGACGAGACAGTAGATCGCCAACGATTCAATCATGGCCAATCCGATGAACAGTGTCCGCATGATCGACCGTTCGGCCTCCGGCTGCCTTGCCAGCGCTTCCAAGGCTTGGCTGATCGCACGCCCCATCGCCAGAGCCGGAATCATGGTACCGATCGCGATGGCCAAAGCGGCCACCACGGTTGAAGCAAGCGCAAACCAACTGATATCACGCATGAGGTTCCCTCTTCTCAGATTGACGCTGTTGCTGCGACTGAATCGCACCGGCGATATAGATCAATGCAAGCATCCCGAGGATGTAGGCCTGAATCAGTGCTTCGATTACGTGCAACATCAAAAGCGGCACCGGAACCAGAAAGCCAGCAACCAGCAACACCAGCATCGCCGTCATTTCCAGACTCATGATGTTTCCGAAGAGCCGAATGGCCAACGCAATAGTTCTCGTGACCTCGCTCATGAGGTGAAACGGCAACATGATGGGGTTCGGTGCCAGGTAGTGTTTGAGATAGGCGCTCATGCCTTCCGATCGGATGCCGAACCAATGGACCGAGATGAATACAAGGACCGCCAGAGCCGCCGTCGTGGACAACGCTCCCGTCGGCGAATGAAGGCCTGGAATGATACCGACAAGATTGGCCACGACCACGAAGACCCAGAGGGTACCGATGAACGGCAGCACTTGCGTCGCAGCATTCGGCAACACCTCGCGAACGGCACGATCCATTGCGCCGATCACACCCTCAAGAACGACTTGCGTCGGTCCCGGCTTTTGCTGAAGAGACCTGGTCGCCAACCATGACAGCGTGACGAGGGCGAGCATGATCCCCCAGGTGGTCACCACTGGTACGGTCACCCCGATCGGACCAAGAGAGAAGACAGGATTCACTTCCATCGGTCACTCTTTCACGAACAGGTAGATATTCACCGCCCCGATCACCACTCCGATCAGAATGAAGCCGATCGTCCACCGTATCGAATATCCTTCCACAAGACTGTCCAGCCATTGTCCGACATAGGCGCCGACCACGATGGGGATGACCATCAGTAACCCAAGTGTTCCCACATAGACAGTTTGTCCCAGTAGGGTCGGGCGGTCCCGTTCGGCCTGCTTCATCCGACGAGTCTGCCGACTGATGCGTTCCTTGAGCTTATTGTCGGCCAAACTCACGATGCCCACTCTCCCCGTCCCATCTGCCAGAACCGTTTGAACATCTCTTCCTCTAAGCGGCTGAGGCTTTCCTTGATCGCTCGTAAGCCTTCCTCTTCAACCGACAACTCATCCTCCAACCTGCGACTGATCCGGTCCACATCATCGTCCCGAAAAAACCGACGCGTGCTGATCGTCACAAGATTCTGCCGAACGTACAGAAGCCCACCTGGGAGCGCGAGAAATTGCCAGTGCTCGTCCATCGTCTGAAATCGTGCGAGTCCCCAAGACAGAATGGTCATGAACCGTTCGTGACCGGCCAACAGGCCGAACGCACCCGAATCGTCCCATCCGATGAGATGCCCGACATCATCGAAGCGCTCAACGTGCGTTGCGTCTTGAATGAGGAGGGTGAACGGTTTCATGCAGTCGCCTCCGCCATTGATCCGCGCATGTAACAACGGTCTTCGGGCAACTCGTCGTAGAGACCACGCAGGAACGCCTCACAATCTCGCAACGTGTCTGCCAATGGAACGGCAGCCCCTGCGATGCCCGTCAGCTCAGCCGTGACATGGAACGGCTGCGTCAGATACCGCTGCAGTTTCCTGGCTCGAAGCACGATCCGCCGATCCGATTCAGACAGCTCTTCCATCCCGAGCATCGCGATGATGTCTTCCAGCTCTTTGTACCGGGCTAGGTGTTCGCGCACACCTTCAGCGACCATATAGTGTCGGTTACCGAGAACATGGCGGTCCATGAGTTTGCTGGACGACTGCAAAGGATCGACCGCCGGATAGATTCCTTTGCTGGCCTGGGCACGGGTAAGGATCACGAGCGTATCGAGATGTGAAAGGATGCCGGTTACAGCTGGATCCGTCATGTCGTCTGCCGGCACGTAGACTGCCTGCACGGAGGTGATAGAACCGTTGGTGGTGGAGATAATCCGTTCTTGTAGTTCGGCAATCTCGGTCAAGAGGGTGGGTTGATACCCGACGGTCGCGGGCATTCGTCCGAGCAACCCGGAAATCTCGCTGCCTGCTTGGACAAACCGAAACACGTTATCGATGAGCAACAGGACTTCACGCTGGAGGCTGTCGCGAAAATACTCCGCGTAGGTGAGGGCCGACAGCCCCACGCGGAATCGGACGCCGGGGGATTCGTCCATCTGGCCGAACACCATCAGCGTATGGGGCATGACCCCAGCCGCTTGCATTTCGTGCCACAATTCGTGTCCCTCGCGAATCCGCTCGCCCACGCCCGCGAATACCGAGACACCTTGGTGCAAGGATACGATCGCGTGCATGAACTCCGTCAGGAGCACGGTCTTGCCGACACCGGCTCCACCGAATAGACCGGTCTTGCCGCCGCGAATGAAGGGGAACAGCAGGTCGAGAACCTTGATGCCGGTTTCCAGAATGCCACTCGCCGGCTTGGTCTCGTGCAGCGCGATCGGTTTCGTCAGAACACTCTGGTAGGTCGAGACATCGATCGCCGAACCACCGTCCAGGGGCTCTCCGAACATGTTGACCAAGCGGCCCAGGCAGGCTGGAGAAGCCGGAATCCGCACCGGAAATCCGGTGTCATAGACGGGTAAACCTCGCCGCAACCCCGTTGTTCGATGCAATGTAATGGCGCGCACATGCCGCTCGTCCACATGCTGGTGCACCTCGAACACATACCGCTCATGATCGAGCGCCGCATAGACAGCCTGATGGAGCGGCGGTAAATACCGACAAGCTAGATCAACCACCGGTCCATGGACCTGCTCAATGACTCCAACCGGTACTGCCTGCTCGGGAACGGAGGCCGATCGAGGCACATGCAGTTTGTCAGGCGACATACGCATCAGTGACCAGCCTCCTCACGCAGAGAAGACCGGTTCACTACCTGTTCGTTATCTCTTTCCTTTCGATTTCGATTTCGTGTTTTCATCCGGCCCCTGCCACGTCACCCGGACCAGCATGTCGCGATGCGCCCACTTGTACTCCGCCTTCCCTTTGTAGGCCCGCACCAGCGCACGTCCGAGCCGATGCGCCAACCGATCGTTGGTTGTCTGGACTTCCAAATCCTTTTTACGCTTTGAGATCTTCATCACTCGGTCGAGGGGATTCACGGAGACGGCGCGTGCTTCCACATTGGCGATCAATCCCCTGATCTCATCTTCGTGCTCACGAAGGTCCGACCATTGCAACGTCACGATCCCTTCCGGATAGTCGTCCGTGATCTTCTGACAGGCGGGGCAGAGAAGTTTCTGGGTGGTGGAAGCTCCCGCCAGCTTGCTGGCTTCACTGCTGTCGATGTACCACCGCTTGTTCACATAGATGGCTTTGCATGTTCGGCACATCGCCGGTCCCTTCGGCGCCTTGAACATCGCATAGGGGTCCTGTTTGGGGTGCTGTTTTTCCTTGTACGAGGTCGTGTAGCGTTTGCCTTTTCTGGTGCTCATGTGTCGTTCCCCTCCGTGCTACTTTACTTCCTTGACCATATCGATCGCTCCGCATGGACATTCCTCGGCGCACAGGCCGCAGCCCTTGCAGTAGTCGTAATGGATCTCGAACCGGTTGCCTATCCCGAGTTTGATCACCGCATTGTCCGGGCAGACGGCGTAGCAGTTGTCGCATTCGAAACAATTGCCGCAAGACAAACAGCGGCGCGCCTCCAGCAAGGCCGTGTCCTGATCCAACGCTCCGACCATTTCTTCGAAGCTCGCGCGCCGCCTCGCAAGGGCCAGCACCGGTTGCTTGGACTGCTCCGCATCGGTGTAATACCAGGGATTCAGCCGGTCGAACGTGGCAAGTGCATGGGCCTGAGCCCTCACGTACGGAGTCCCGCGCAAATAGGCATCGATGTGACGGGCAGCCAGTTTCCCGTGACCGGTCGCCATGCTCACGGATTGTTCGCCGGGCACCATGTCTCCTCCGGCAAATAGGCCCGGGTGGCCGGTCATCATCTGTTCGTCGACCTCGATAGTCCCGTCGTCCCGCACATACACTCCCGTCACATTCCGCAAGAACCCGGTATCAGCCTTTTGTCCCAAAGCCAGCACCACCATATCGGCCTCAACTGTCTCAACCCGACCGGTGGGTTTCGGTTTTCCCTGCTCGTCCAACTTCATGACCTCGAGCGTCAAGTGTTTCTCCTCACCCTTTGCAATGCGTCGCAACCACTGGAACTGCACACCTTCTTCGCGCGCTTCTGCGACTTCCTCTTTGAACGAAGGAGCATGGGCCTCGTCCCGTCGATAGATAACCACTGGCTCCGCGCCCAGACGCTCGGCGGTCCGGGCCACATCGATCGCGGTGTTGCCCCCGCCATAGACCGCCACCCGCCTCCCGATCTTGATCGGCGAGGCGCTCTCCATACCGCGCAGAAACGTCGCCGCGTCGAGCAATCGTTTAGCGTCGAAACCAGGAATGTCGATGCGCCGGGCGAGGTGGGCCCCGACCGCAAGGAACGTGGCATGAAATCCTCCTTCCTGAATCGCCACGTCAAGATCCTCGACTTTCGTCTTGAGTCGGATCGTGACGCCCATCGCTTCTATCCGTCCGACCTCCGCATCGACGACATCACGCGAGAGCCGGTAGGAAGGAATGCCGTAGCGCATCATCCCGCCAACCTTATCCGACGCCTCGTAGATCGTGACCGCGTGACCCATCCTCGTCAGGTGATAGGCCGCAGACAGCCCGCTGGGGCCCGCACCCACGATCAACACCTTCTTCCCGGTTGAAGGAGCGCAGGGGACTTGCCATCGCTCCTTAATCGCCAGATCACCCAAGAATCGCTCCACGGCGCGGATGCTGACGGCTTCATCCAGCTGACCACGATTACAGGCAGTCTCACAGGGGTGATAGCAGACACGCCCATGGATGGCCGGCATCGGATTGTCTTCCATGATCCGTCGCCAAGCGGCTTCATAGTTCTTCTCTTCCGCGAGATAGAGCCAGGCTTGGATATTCTCCCCAGCAGGGCACGCGTGGTTACAGGGCGGCAGCCGATCGACATAGACCGGTCTCATCGTGCGCCAGTTACCCGTATGGTTGGCGAGACTACTGTTCGGATCGAGCGTGATCGCAAAAGGTTTATGGTTCATGGGAGTCTCGAATCAGTTAATCCATACGTCGCGATGTTCTGGTCGGCAATGGCTTGGATGGCAGCGATCGCCTCCTCTTGCCTGTGTGGCGCGAACAGATGTTTGAATCTGGCTTGGAGCTCCAGGTACCGCTCCACCGAAACCTTTCGCCGGATCTTCGTCCTATCCACCACACGTCCCGCTCGCGCTTCGAACAATGGAAAGAGGCCGGATTCCACCGCCATTCTCGCTACTTTCATGGTGTGTGCGGGATCGGACCCCCAGCCGAGCGGACAGGGGACGTGGATGTGAATGTACCGTGCGCCCTTTATTCCCATGGCGGTGGCAACCTTGGCTTCCAGATCATGGAGATCCGCCACCGAGGCTGTCGCGACATAGGGAATGCCGTGGGCCATGGCGATGCGGGGGACATTCTTCCCGGTACCCAAACGATTGCCGGGAGCTTCGCCGACCGCCTGCGTCGTGTTCGTCCGTGCGAAGGGAGGCGTCGCCCCGGACCGCTGAATGCCGGTGTTCATGTAGGCTTCGTTGTCGTAACAGATGTAGAGGACCTCATCGTTTCGTTCGAACATCCCGGAAAGGCACCCGAACCCGATGTCGACCGTTGCCCCGTCGCCGCCCTGGGCGACGACCTTCACGTCATCGCGCCCCTTGGCCCGCAATGCCGCCGCAACCCCGCTCGCCACCGCCGGGGCATTGCCGAACAGCGAGTGCATCCACGGGATCTGCCAAGCACTTTCGGGGTAAGGACTAGAAAAGACCTCGAGACAGCCGGTCGCATTGATCGCGATCAGTCGCTTCTGCGCAGCACGCATCGCGGCGTCTATGGCATAGCGGGCTCCCAGGGCTTCACCACATCCTTGACAGGCGCGATGGCCGGAATTCAGGGAATTGGTGCGATCCGGTCGCGATTGCACGGTGCGGGCTTCATCGTCCAGCAAGCGATTCCCCGCCGTATAGGTTCCGGTCTGATAGAATTTGATACGCTGAGTCGTCATTGAATGCTCCGCTACACAACCTTCGTTCCGATGGCCTTTACCGCTCGAATCAGCTGCTCGGCGAGCGGCCCCGCCTGTCGTTCTTCCCGCCTTCTGGCAAGTTCTTCGTCAACCACCCTCATGTTCAGGTCTAGGAAGTACGGCTCGCTTAGACGCTCGGCCCGAGCATCGCGAACCATGTGTTTCAACGATTCGGCGGAGATCGACCGTCCCCCCAATCCTGCAATGACGGTGTGCACTGGAATGGGCAAGCCGTTCAACGCCATCCGGACATCAGCGGACACGATGCCACCGATTCCCACCGCCAGATCTTTTTCGACGACGATCACGCGTGTGACACCCTCCAATGCGGCACGGAGCTGCATCGCCGGAAACGGCCGGTAACACCCGACTTTCAGGCAGCCGATCGCGATGCCTTCATCACGCAACTCGTCCACGGTGTCTTTGATTGTCCCGATGACAGATCCGAGCGCAACGACGACCGTGTCGGCGTCAGTCATTCGATAGGTTCTGTAGAGGCCTCCTGATTCACGGTGAAATTGTTGTTGGAATGAGTCGGCGATGTCCGGCACCAGCGTCAGCGCCCGAAGGTGTTGCCGATGAGCCAGGTACTTCACCTCGGTGAAGGCTTCTGGTCCCACCATGGCGCCGATGGAGATCGGATCACTCGGATCCAGTAGTTGGACGGGCGAGAAGGGAGGCAGAAACGAATCGACCTCAGACTGGTCAGGCAGATCGATCGGTTCGTAGGCATGAGTCAGAATGTACCCGTCCATGCACACCATGACCGGACAGCTCAGTTCCTCCGCCAATCGAAATGCCTGGATATGCAGATCCGCCGCTTCCTGATTGGTTTCCGCATACAACTGAATCCATCCGGCATCGCGCAAGGCCATGCTGTCGGAATGGTCGTTCCAGATGTTGATCGGTGCGCCGACAGCACGGTTCGCGATCGTCATGACGATCGGCAACCCCAGCCCCGCCGCGTTGTAGACAGCCTCGGCCATGAAGAGAAGCCCCTGACTCGTCGTCGCGGTGTAAGTCCGCGCACCGGTCGCCGAGGCTCCGATCAAAACACTCAGCGCTCCGAATTCGGATTCCGCATTCAGGTACTGGCAACGGCCGGCATCGCCCCCCTTGACCATGCGCGACAACCGCTCGACGATATGCGTCTGGGGTGAGATGGGATAGGCCGCAATGACCTCAGGGCGGCACAAGACCACGGCCTCGGCCACGGCTTGCGATCCTTCACGTTGCGCGAGCATGGTGCTGGTCGCTCCTTTCTCCGACTCGATATGTGATGACATGGTCATGGCCGTCCTTCGCGGCGGCCGCGTTGGCCTCGCCCAGAGATCCCGGAAACTTCTGACGCATGGCCGACTGGACCGACGCCAGATCAATCACACCGGTGAGCGCGGCAAATGCCCCCAGCAAGGGCGTATTCACGATGGGACGCTTCATGTGTTTCATCCCGATGTCCGATGCCGGGATGACACAGACATGGTCACTTGGAATCGACTTCAGAAATTCTCCGATCCCTAATTCATCCAACGAGAAGATCGAATTGATGAGGATGTAGCCTTCACGTGACAACCCGGCGAACAGTTCAACCTGATGGAGCAGGGTCGGATCCTGAACGATCAGGACGTCGGGATGGGTCACCGCTTCGCGGGTTCGAATCGGCTGTCGCGCGATACGACAGAAAGCCATCACCGGCGCTCCCATGCGTTCCGACCCGAAACTTGGGAACGCCTGAGCCTGTTGTCCGGCCGCGAATGCGGCAGTGGAGAGCAGTTCCGCCGCCGTGACTACCCCCTGTCCACCTCGACCATGAATACGAACCGTCACCATAGTGATCGATACATCCTTGAGCCTTCAGTCTCTTAGTATGTATAACCGTGTATGCCTATTCCTTTGGAAGAATGTCGCCGTACGCCTGATTCCCTCTTACATCTGCGCAATCATCATGCCATTTCATCCGAAATGGGTCTGTGCAGGGCATGGCTCAAATCGCCTGAAAGAGGCGCGGTGTTAAAAGATCGTTCCCTGCTTATCAGGCAAAAGACCCCACACAGATCTCGGCCACTGTCGCAAAGTGCTACAGACGTGGAAAACCGTGGAGTGGCTGCCCTGCATCTCCATTCTCCATACGACGATCGAGTACAATGCGACCGCCCGAACCTGGGAATTGTTGTGGCTTTCCAGATGACGCGATGATAGAGAGACCGTGATGTTCAACCGACAAGTGACCCTCTGTGACATTTTGGGATTCAAGGTCCGGCTCCATGTGAGTTGGATCTTCCTGGCAGTCTTGGCCACCTGGTCGCTCGTACGCGGCTACTTTCCTGAGTATTATCTCGGCCTTTCGGATTCGACCTATTGGTGGATGGGCATCGTGGCAATGACGGGTGTATTCGGGTCTCTCGTCGTCCACGAGTTCGCCCACGCATGGGTCGCGAGGCGCTATGACATGCCTATCAGCAACATCACGCTGTTCATCTTCGGCGGCGTGGAACAGATGGACAAGGAACCGCCGAGCCCAAAAGCGGAGGCGCTCATGGCGATCGCCGGTCCTCTCTCCAGCTTCGCCTTGAGCGGCAGCTTATATCTGGCGTTCGAAGTCGGGTATCAGGCTCACCTTCCCCTTCCTGCCTTAGGAGTGCTCGGCTGCCTGGCAGCCGCTAACAGTCTGCTCGGCGGATTTAATTTAATTCCGGCGTTTCCGCTTGACGGTGGGCGCGCTCTGCGGGCCGGTTTATGGCACTGGAGAAAGGATTTTCGCCGTGCCACCCAGTGGGCCTCACGGGCCGGGTCGATCTTCGGCCTTCTGCTCATCCTGTCGGGCTTGGCGTATGTGATCACCGGCAATTTCATTGCGGGTATGTGGTGGTTCATCGTCGGCTTGTACCTTCGAGGAGCGGCGGCGACCTCGTACTATCAAGTGGTGGCCCGAACGATGCTGGGCGGGGAGCCGATTCAGCGATTCATGACGCCCAACCCGGTAACGGTCTCCTCTGATCTCTCCGTGGAAAAGTTGGTCGAAGACCATTTCTATCGAAGCCTTCACACCATGTACCCGGTTGTCGATGAGACCCGTTTGGTCGGCTGTATCAACTCGAAGCAAATCTCCGGGATTCCGCGTGACCGATGGAGCCAACTCTTGGTACGCGATATCGCCCTGCCCTGCACAAAGGACAACACGGTCGACATGGAGACCGGCGTGCTAGCCGCTCTGGCGCTGATGAACCGGACCGGCAATAGCCAACTCTTGGTCGTGGATGGAGATCGTCTCGCCGGAATCGTGACGCTCAAAGACCTGCTGAAATTGCTCGCATTGAAATTAGATCTGGAAGGCGTCTCATAATTTCATTCTGTGAGGTACCACCATGAAACATGATGACCGGACCGAGCTTCAGGCTGATCGACAGGCCTTGACGACAATCTTCTCGTCTTCGGTTCGCCCCAACAGCTCGGGCTGGATACTGGCGCAACACCTGACAGTACTGGCTGCCCTGCTCCTGTTTGAAGTCGCTGGCGTGCAAGCCGCGCCGGAACACGGCGGCGCTGGGGTTGAGGCAACTGAGTCAACTCAGGTGCCGCTGTATCAAGACCTGGGTGGGCATCATTATCGGATCACGACCGACCGACCGCTCGCGCAGCAGTACTTTGATCAAGGGTTACGGTTGTACTACGCGTTCAACCACCAGGAAGCCATCCGGTCCTTCGAGCAGGGGACTCAGATCGATCCCGACTGCGCCATGTGCTATTGGGGTATCGCGCTTGCCTACGGTCCCAATATCAATGCGCCGATGGATGGCGCCAGCAGCCGTCTCGCGTATCGTGCACTTCAGCCGGCGCTCAAGCTTGAGAAAAAGGTGAGCGCGCGTGAACATGCCATGATCCGGGCACTCGCGACGCGATACGCAGCTGAACCACCGAGCGATCGCGACCAACTAGATATCGCCTATGCGCGCGCAATGAGGGATGTCGTCCTCCGGTTCCCGGACGACATGGAAGCTAAGACCTTGTATGCGGAATCGCTGATGGACTTAAGCCCATGGGACTACTGGAGCAGTGAGGGCAATCCAAAGGCACATACGGTCAAGCTCTTGTCACAACTCGAGCAGGTCTTAGCCGCAAATCCCAACCACCCGGGGGCCAACCACTTGTACATTCATGCGGTCGAGGCGGTCCACCCGGAACGAGCGGTCAAGGTAGCCGAGCGCCTCGCGGGCCTGATGCCGGGAGCGGGGCACCTCGTCCATATGCCTGGCCATATCTACATTCGAGTCGGCCGGTACGAGGATGCCATCAAGGCCAACGAACATGCGGTGCATGCCGATGAATCCTACATTCGCGACCAAAGTCCTGCGGCCGGCATCTATGTGCTTGGGTACTACCCGCATAATTATGACTTCTTGGCATTCGCGGCGAGCATGATCGGCCGTGAGAAGCAGGCCATCGACTCCGCCGATAAGATGGCCTCTCTGGTACCCAAGGAGCTGCTGCGCGAGCCAGGGATGGTCTTTCTCCAGCACCACCAGACTCGCCATCTACAGATGCGTGTGCGGTTCGGACGCTGGGACGAATTACTGGCAGCAGATGAGCCTGCACAGGATCTGCCGCACGCCCGTGCGATCTGGCTCTACGCCCATGGTCGAGCGCTGGCAGCACGTGGCCACATCAAAGCCGCCGACGCCACGCAGATCCAACTGCGCACCATCGCTCAGGATTCCAACGTGAAGTCACTGCACCTTGAATTCAACACCGTCGGGGCCGTACTGAAAATCGCCGAAGAGGTGCTTGCCGGCCACATCGCTGCCGCCAAAGGCAATCTATCTCAAGCAATCGATCATCTCCGAGAAGCCGCGAGTCTTGAAGACACGCTCGTGTACGGCGAGCCGCCGGAGTGGACGGTGCCGGTGAGACAAGAACTCGGCATACTGTTGGTCAAGGCTGGACGCCTCGATGAAGCCGAGCAGGCATTTCGTGAAGATCTGGGACGTTTCCCAAAAAACCTCTGGTCTCAGCAAGGCCTTGACCAAACGCTCCACTCAACCAGGAACCGGGATGGAAATTGAGACCACTCCCAGCACATCGTTAAGTTGATAATCTCGCTTGGGGCTTTGCGGGTGCGCGTTATGGCATGTGACGCAGACAGGCGAGACCGCCCGGTCAGCGTACAAGGCTTCAAACCGTCGTTCTCCTCCTTCCATCACAAACCCCTTATAGGGACGATCCGGTTCCGCCATGATGGCCTCCATCCCCTTTTTCTCAAACTCGGTCGCAGGTCCGCTCAATTTGTTGATGGGGTTGAGGCTGATCAGACCGTACCGCACCTTGACCCCGGTGAGCGCCGCTAAGCTCGATGACTCCTGCACAAACTGTGCGGGTAACGGCAATGCGCTTTCCGAACGCCAGCGTTCGGAGGATTCGATCACTCCACGCTGTTGCATCCGCTCCACAACATGGACGGTGTAAAAAGTCCGGTCGGAGGCCAACACGGCATAAATGTAATCCACGACGGTTTCCGCGGGTACCATGGCCGAGTCCTTGCCGGCCCAACCCGACCCCCACGCTACGAATAGGCACAGCATAAGGCCCAACAATCCAGCAAGCGCCTTCCTCGATGGCATCACGTCCTCCTTTCGATCAAGCATATCCAGTCAAGAGACCTTCCACAGTCGACTGATCCGGCTCATTCATGGCTATCAGCACACGAGTGGTGTCGTCTACGCGTGTGATCAGACCTTCTTGCGATTGGCGATCAAGGCATCAACAACCGAGGGATCAGCCAAGGTCGAAGTATCTCCCAGATCACCCAACTCGTTCGCCGCAATCTTGCGCAGGATGCGCCGCATAATTTTCCCCGAGCGAGTCTTGGGAAGCGCCTCAGTCCATTGGATGTAGTCAGGTTTGGCGATCGGGCCGATTTCCTGCCGTATCTGTTCGAGAAGTCCAGCGCGCAACGTTTCCGATGGCGTCACCCCTTGCTTCGGCACCACGTAGGCATAAATCCCCTGGCCTTTGATCTCATGGGGAAACCCGACGACGGAGGCTTCAGCCACATCCGGATGTTTCGCCAGCGCACTTTCCAACTCGGCCGTCCCCATGCGGTGACCGGACACGTTCAAGACGTCGTCGATTCGTCCTGTGATCCAATAATACCCATCGGCGTCGCGCCGAGCGCCGTCTTCGGTGTCATAAAGCCCAGGGAATCGACTGAAATAAGTCTTGAGATACCGCTCATGGCTTCCGTGAATCGTGCGCGCCAGTGCAGGCCAAGGCTTGGTCATGACCAGGCGGCCTTGGGCTTCTCCCTCGAGAATGTGCCCTTTCTCATCCACGATGGCCGGGACCACGCCGAAAAACGGTTTTGCGACCGAACCGGGTTTCAACGGCATGGCCCCCGGCAAGGGAGTCAATAACAACCCGCCGGTTTCCGTTTGCCACCAGGTGTCGGCAATGGGGCAGCGCTGCTCGCCGACGACGCGATGGAACCAGTCCCATGACTTGGGATCGATCGGTTCCCCGACGCTACCCAGCATGCGCAGGCTCCGGCGGCTGGTTTTCTTCACCGGATCATCACCTTGCGCCATCAAAGAACGGATCGCCGTGGGCGCCGTATAGAAAATCGCGACCTGGTGCTTGTCCACCAGCTGCCACAGACGAGAGTGGTCGGGATAACTTGGAACTCCTTCAAAGAGCAGCGTAATCGCCCCGTTGGTCAACGGTCCATAGACGGTATAGGTATGGCCGGTCACCCAGCCGATATCCGCCGTACACCAGTACACCTCACCATCATGGTAATCGAAGGCATAGCGATGTGACATGGCGGCGAACAACAGATAGCCGCCGGTTGTATGGACAACGCCCTTCGGTTTCCCCGTGGAGCCGGAGGTATAGAGGATAAACAGCGGATCCTCGGCGTCCATCTCCACCACCGGGCATTCGGACGAACTGGCGGCCATCGCCTCGTGGTACCAGGCATCGCGCGAGCGATCCCAGGTGATCTCCCCACCGAGCCGTTTGACGACCAAGACCGTTTTGACGCCTGGGCACTCTCTTAACGCCTGATCCGTCTTCGCCTTGTGATCGATGGCCTTGTTGCCATGCCGATAGCCGTCGACGGTAATGACCACACGGCACGCACTGTCCTGAACACGATGTTTGAAAGCCTCGGCTGAAAACCCGGCAAACACGACTGAATGGATCGCGCCGATGCGGGCGCAGGCGAGCATGGCAAAGACGGCTTCGGGAACCATCGGCATGTAGAGGCATACCCGGTCGCCCTTACCGATGCCACGATCCTTGAGCACGTTCGCCAGTCGGCAGACCTGTTCATGCAATTCGCGATAGGTGATCGTACGACTCTCACCAGGCTCATTTCCCTCCCAAATGATCGCCGTCCGAGCGCCACACGTCGCCAGATGGCGGTCGACACAGTTGAAACAGGCGTTCAGCCGCCCTCCTTCAAACCAACGGACATGCCCTTTCAAGAAATCCCAATCGAGCACCTTGTTCCAGCGTGCAGACCAGCTCACAAACTGGTCGGCCTGCTCGCTCCAGAACCCTTCGGAATCATCGATCGAACGTCGATACAGCTCCTGATACCGTTCCTCGGTGATATGGGCATGTTTTCGAAACTCATCAGGAATAGGGTACTGTTGTTGCCTCATGACTCCTCACAATGATGGTCCGTGGGTCGAGTCTGCTGCTCTCATGTCAAACCTGACGCAGAGATCGCAGCCAGCACATCGTTATGACAGGCGCGGTTCGTCGCGACAAATCCTCGTCGGTTCCTCACGTCGGGCCCATCATACTCTATCGGCCCTCCCGCCATATCGCTCAGACATCCGTCTGCGCCGCGCAAAATCGCCTCGACCCCGCAGACATCCCACTTGCTCGTATAGGGTGACGGTTCCACATAAACATCGGCCAGACCGGACAGGAGCAACCCGATCTTGGCCCCGACGCTTCCGCAAGAGACTTCCGTCACCGCCGTTCCTAATCGAGCTTTGATGCGGTCCATCGTCTGGTGGCGATGGGATCGCGAAACCGCCAGACGCAACGGATGCGGTGGGGCCGCCTCAGAAACTCTGGTTCGTCTTCGTTCACCCCCTGTGATGATCCACGCGCTCTCATCGCGGATGCCCGCGTACAGCACATCATCGACAGGACGATAGATGACTCCGAATTTCGACACCCCCTGTTCCAGCAATCCAATGATCACGGCAAACTCTCCCGTGCGAGCAACGAACTCGCCGGTCCCGTCGAGGGGATCGACGTACCAGACGCGTGTTTTCCGACGGGCTTCTTCCGATACCGGACGTTCCTCCGACACGATTCCATCCGCGGGAAATCCTCGTGAGAGACATGAGACGATGATCTCCTCTGCTCTCAGATCGGCATCCGTCACCGGATCGTCCGGCCCCTTATAACGGACTTCGAAACTGGAAGCGTAGACTTCGAGGATCGCTTGGCCGGCAATCCTTGCAAGATCCGCTATGACTTCCTGCTCTCTCGTATACCCATCACCCATGGAAGCGCTCACAAAACCCTGTTAGAGATGCAGGAGGCGGCGAGCCTCGCGCACCATCTGGTTGGCATACCCCCATTCGTTGTCATACCAGCACATAACTTTCACAAGATCCCCGTCGATGACCTGCGTGAGCGCCAGATCGACGATAGCCGCATAGGGTTCGCGAATGATGTCGGAGGACACTACGGGGTCTTCGGTGACCGCGACAATGCCCCGATAGCGCTCGCTCTCCGATTCTTCCTTCAATACGCCATTCACTTCCTCGACGGTCGTCGACTTGGTTGAGACCAACACAATATCCGCGAGGGAGCCGTCCGGCACAGGCACACGCACCGCCACACCATCGAATTTTCCGCGATACTGGGGAAGCGCCTTCGTCGTGGCGACCGCCGCCCCGGTCGTCGCCGGAATCAGGTTCGCGGCCGCGGCTCGTCCACTTCGGATTTTCCTCTTGGGCGCGTCAACGGTCGATTGAGAGGCTGTGTAGCCATGCACGGTGGTCATGACGGCCTTTCGGAGCCCGATCCGTCGTCCGAGGATTTCAATGACGGGTGTGATGCAGTTGGTCGTGCAACTCGCACAGGAGACGATTCGATTCTGTCCGTCCGGCGGCCGATTGACACCATGGACGACCGTCACGATCTCCTCATCTTTCCCAGGAGCCGACAATAAGACGTATTGTGCCCCGGCTTTGAGATGAGGCTCTAGTTGGGGCCGCTTGTTGAAGACCCCGGTGCATTCGAACACAAGGTCCACACCGGCCTGCCGCCAAGGTAGTCGGGCGGGATCGGTTTCGCTGTAAAAGGGATACCTGGTCCCATCGACGAGTAACGTGTCGTTCTCCGTCGTAACCCTCTTGCCGTACCGTCCATACACCGTGTCGTACCGGAGCAGATAGGCCAAGTTCTCGATCGGAGCCAAGTCGTTGACCGCGACGACGCGTACGTCCGACGACTCACGTAGAATTTTGAACACCGCTCGGCCGATACGTCCGAATCCATTGATGGCGACGTTAGGCATCGTCTTCCTCCTTGCTATCTCTTCACAATCACGCCGCAGGCGATCCGGGGTCCGCCTGGCCCGTCTGTCGTCGGTGGATCGGGGAGATACTGGTCTTCCAACTCATGCACGATCAAGGCGCTCCCGTCCTGATCGAAGAGTGTATTCAAGCCATCCGACAACGTCACCCGGCTGGTAATGGTATAGAGTGAACCTTTCCGGTCTTCGCTCACCTTGAGGTTCGGGAGGTCCCCCAGGTGATAGGGATGATTCCCCAATCCCGGGCTGACGTTCGCCTCGGGGTTGACCAGCGCATCGAGGTTGCCGTCATAGTGACCCTTCGCCGCCGATAACGGGTTGCACAATCCGGTTTCGTGAATATGGATCGCGTGGCGCCCGGGAGTCAGCTTGCTCGCCGCAGTCCCTTCGAGCTTCAGCTTGATCCTGACCCGGCCTTCGTACTCTTCGTACAAGTCCGCTTCGCCCGTGATCCCTTCTCCGACGATCGTCGCGTAGCCCCGCACTGTATTGTCGCGCTTACCCGTATAGTAATGAGTGCAGCCGCCCACTATCGCCGGTATGGCGATGGTCAGGATGATAAGAAAAATCCTGTTCATGCCCCCTCCCCTTTGTAATTGATCAGCTCACGATCCGCTTTCCCTGTTCCACGACGTTTTCGACGGCATGCTTGGTCTCAGACGCCAAAGCGGATGCCTGGTCCTTCACGTCCTCCGCCAGGTTCTGGAGTTGCCGCCTTGTGTAGGCCCCTGAATGCGGAGCGAGCAATAATCCGGTCATCGTGCCGATCGTCAATCCGGCCAGAAACATAACTGCCATCTCACCACAACGACAATCCTCTCGCATGATTTCCTCCTCTCGTTCCTTCTCCGGTGCGTTGATGATTTTCACACAGAGGCCTCAGACGCTCAGCCCACCTCCTGCAGCGTCAGCATCACGGTGCGCGAGGCCCCCTCCCGTTCGACTACAAGCTTCACACTGTCGCCGACCTTGTGACGATCGAGGATGGTCAATAGGTCATCGACCGTCCGAACCGCTTCGCCGTCGATCGCCGTCACGACATCTCCTAGCGAGATCTGCCTTCCACCTCTGGAACGAAGCCCCTCGATCCCGGCGCGTTCAGCAGGTCCACCCAACGTCACCTCCCGAATGACCACTCCCTGTATCCCCAACCGCGAGGCAATCGGATCGGAGACGACCGATACCCCGATGCCCGCCCTGATGACTTTCCCATGTGTGATCAACTGGGGGACGACCCGGTTGACCATATCAACCGGTACCGCGAATCCGATGCCGGAAAACGCCCCACTCGAACTGACAATCTGAGTATTGATGCCGATCAGTCGCCCGGAACTGTCCAGGAGCGGCCCCCCCGAGTTTCCCGGATTGATCGCCGCATCCGTCTGAATCACACCCTCGATTGTTCGACCCGTCATGGATTTGATCGTTCGTCCGATGGCGCTCACGATCCCGGTCGTCAGTGTATGGTCGAGGCCGAACGGGTTCCCGATGGCGAGCACCTTCTGACCGACCAGCAGATCATGTGCGCTGCCGATCGGAAGCGGAACCAACTTGTCCTTCGGCGCCCGGATACGCAGCACCGCGAGATCATGGTCGGGATCGACGCCGACCACCCGTGCTTCGTACTCCTCGTGTTCGCCGAGGACGACCAGAATGGCATCCGCCCGGTACACCACGTGGAAATTCGTGATGATATGACCTGACTCGTCCCAAACAACACCGGACCCCGACCCTTGCGGGACTTCAATCGGGTTCAGTGAGAAGAAATCCCGTCCGACGGCCCTGTTGATGATAAAGGCCACCGACGGACTCGCCTGTTCAAATACCCCGATGGTCGCAAGCTCATCACTCTCGAGCGCCGGAGAGGCTGTCACCGCACGGGTCTGCACCTCGGGACCATCAGAACTCGGTCCTGCCGATTGTTCCCGGTTACCTCTCGATGACAACACAACGACGAATGCGACCAACATAGCCAACACGACGAGGAAGGCGACTCCCGACCTCTGTGTCGAACGCACCGATTCTTTGAATACACCCATCCAGCCTTGCCCACATCGTTCAACCAAGTCAGACTACCGTGTGACCACCAGTGTGACTGTTCTATCCGCTCCATTGACAGCGTGAGATTCCCGGCGTTGCGCTTCCGCTTGTACTCCCATTACTTCACAGACTTCTCCTCCTCCACGTCAATCACCGCGCCGGTTGCGGCATCGATGTGAACCTCCATTAATTTCTTGTCGGACGTAACGATCTCGACTTCCCAGATGAGCGTGTTGTGCTTTTTCTCCAATTCGGCCTCGACAACCTTGCCCGACACTTTCCCCGAAGCCGTCTTGATGGCCTGATCGATCGTGACCTTGGCC
>JAHBWR010000039.1 GCA_019636875.1 Nitrospira sp. | reverse complement strand
GTATGAAAGAACGAGGAACAGCGCGAAAAGGCCTGTTCCCATCACTGCAATGGCAAGAATAAGGCGGTTAGATTCTTCTTCCATGCGGTAGCGTGAATAATCAGCGACTGTTTCATTTGGTGCGGGTCCTACTGCATTCTCTACCTGAGCAGCATCTGTGGCGGCTTGTTTTTCTAGATCAGACAAGGTGGGGGGAGCATTGGCTCCAAAAGCTGCAACAACCAGCAGCCAACTACCTGCAACAAAACCTAGTGTCAGACGATACATGGCTAGCGGTTCTCCCGTCCGAGTTGTGTAAGGAGCTCGGTGTAGTACTGTGCCTGGTTGAAATTGCTCTGACGCACGGCTTCTTTCTGTTTCTGCAGGATGCTCTCGCGGAACTGTTGTTGCTCGGTAGCCGTAAGCTTTTTGGCTTGATCTGCTAAGCGATTGGCTCGGGCGATGTCTTCCTCGGAGAGTCGTGGTCTCAGTTGGGATGCTTGGTCTAGGGTACGCTGCTGGTTTGTCGGTGGAGAAAATGGAAACAGCTCGGCCCCAAATACATCAGGTGTGCCAGCACTTAGCATGAAGAATAAAAAGTAGGCAGTACGAATTCTGCACCGGATTAGATGACAACCCACCCAGCCATTATGATCTCTTGCATTAGCATCTCGGCGCTTAAGGGGCATGTTAGTCATCCTCTTGCGTCTCCCATTGCCAGATATTCCGTTCAATACTATGTTTGTTCAGCAAAGACCGGACCACACATGAGTCAGAAAGAATTACGTGAATTCCTAAGGATTGTGATCTTGCATGATGGTAGAGGCTTATTGGACTGAATCTTTTTCGATTCAGAGAGTACCTGAATAGATTCATCTGTTCTCTCCAGAATCCCCACCAACCGAGATAAGTTTCACGTCAACGAACTTTCACACGCATCGCGAAGACCACACCGTGCTCAAACGCGGCGGGATAGTAGCGCCGCGGACACGGCAAAGATATGACTCGTTGGTGCAGGGAATGGTGGACCTAGCCAGGAGGTCATATCGCTCTACTATTCGATCAAGAACGTCGGTCTATCGGTGTGTCTGTGAAGGCGATGCGGGTGAGGAGATCAGAGGATTCTGTGAGAAGACGCTTTGGGGGAAGTGTGTCCTCAAAACGAGGCCAACGTCAGATACAGGGATTTGGGAATCTCGACGCCCTTGTACGTGAAGACCGGCATCCCTGGAAAGGGATGCCGGTCTTCAAGATCAGCCGCGGCTGACACGAATGGTATAAGGGCCGGTGCCAAGTTGAGAGAAGTGCCGGACGCGCGCATAATATTCGCCAGGATCGATTTGGCGTCGAATCAACGCATTGAACGAGACTCCACCATCATCGTTGCGCGCAATCTCCGGAATCTGACTATTGGGGCCATGGAGGGTTAGGAAGGTATCAGTGGTCCCACTGGTTTGGATCGTGTATGTATCTCGGTTGGTAATTCGAAACATGTACAGATCACTTTCATTGGCAGCCGAAATCGATGCGTTCAAACCTGCCCCATCAACCATCAGCTCAGGAATGGTCGGGGGTGGCGCACTGTTTTCCGCACGGACTCCGACAGCATAGACCCCGGTGGTGTTCGGACTAAACAGGCGGATTCGTAAGAAATAGGTCCCTGCCGAGAGATTACGAGTGATTTGCGAATTCAAGTTTTCCCCGCCATCATCATTGGAGGCCACTTGAGCCGTCTGGTCATTGGGGCCCAGCAGCGTCATGAAGGTATCGGACGGCCCGCTGGTAAACATGGTGTATGAGCCAAACGTGGACACGTCGAATTGGAAGAGATCAGCTTCTCCAGGAGCTCCGATGTCTGCGGCGGTTGGGTTGGCGCCAATAACAATGACCGGAATCTGCGGCTGAGGTTGACCGGTCGCGTCATCATAGACGATTCCCAAGGCTGCACTGTTCAAGACATCGATTGGTCGAGGACCGATTCGTCCGGAAGGAGTGCTGTCCATCGGATCGTTCAAGTTTTGCCCAAACGCTCCTCCCGTTTCCGGCAAGTACCCTTGATTTGGAAACCGTACTTGCCAATCATGCCAGACTTTATCCACCATACAGTGATTCATGAAGAAGACCGGATCGTTCGGCGACGTCATCGGCAGCATGGACCCGCCCACCCACACATGTCCGCGGTTATGCAGGTTGGGACCCATCCAGCCTTCGAGTTGATTGCGAAAACTTGGATTGCTGCTTGTGTTCCATGGAGATACATCATAGGGAGTCACAGCGAGGACCTGATCGACTTCCGCTTGTGTCGGTAAGGTGGGCATTCCACTTTGCCCAAAGGATCGCATCAGCGGACCAGCCGGAAGCCCGCTGGAATTGATCACCGTCCATTCACCAGCCCGAAACGGTCCGGTCCGTACCACGCCCCCGGCATCTCCATCTCCCCCGAGTAAGTCATCATTCCACATCGACGCATTCGCTCCTCCTGTCGCCCAGTTCCAATAGGGGATGCCAAGATTGGGATTGCCGGAAACACGCTGTAGTTCCACCTCAAGATCAAAAATAAACCGGCGGTGCCACGGCAAAAAGGCCGGCGCTCGATGAATGGCATTCATCACCGCATTGGCATGACGAAGGACAAATTGGTCATAGAGGCCTTCCGCTTTCAGCGCTTTGATCGCTGCGATGAATTCGGCTCGCTCAGTGGCATTGAGAGTATTCGCATCTTTTCTGATCGCCATAGACACCTCCCATGTAGGCGCATTCCGTATTGCCTATTCTTTCACATGAGAAAACTCAACTGTGTCTCGCACGATGGCTCTGGCCATTGCTAATAACGACGGATATTTCGTATAGGGCAGATATTTCGAAGACCACGTCCCGTCGCTACGATTGTGCTCATAGCGAATTTCCTTCCCATTAATGGTCAAGTGATCGTCATCGCGTATCTCGATGGTGCAGCCTTCCAACACTTCTTTATGATTTGCCATCCTGGAGCTCCTTTCTGTTATGAACAATGACTCGCACGTTCATTCAGATACCTCACATTGAAGTTTCGAGGTCATCACGTCCTCGGCATGGCGCCCACGCCCCCGGATCAAAGCCGAGAAATCAACGAAATACCCATTGAGGTCGTTGTATTGCAAGTTGGCAAACCCGAGAGTCCGCGGAAAATCTCCAGCCGTGTCTTTCACACCGGTGGTCCTTGTGCTGAGGAGCTCAAGGCTCATCGTATTCTTGAAATGAGAAGCAAGAAATTTTCCGGACGTGGTCACATCTTCCATAAAAAAACATCCATCGTAATGGGCCTTCAGTTCAAAGATTCCCTCCTTCGATATCGTCAACACGCCAGATCGAAGTGTTGGGATTCCCGTGCAGCCTTTTGTATCCGGAGTGGTGATGCGGCATGTCATACTGTTCAGATCCGAAGGGTTCACCGACATTGCTGGAAGATCTATCCCGAGCACAATCGCTATCACAATCCAGAGAACAATTCCTGCACCTGGTTTCATCGGATCTCTCCTTTGTCGCCGGTTGCGAACGAAGACGCTCTGTTACGGTGTGCCTTGGATTGTTCGCCGAAGTTCCAAAACCATAGTCCGCCTCTCACCGCCCAGCTCGGGCCGCCATGGCGAAGTGGAAGAAGTACCGATCGAGTGAGGCCAAGTCACTCCCATAGGTGGTTCCGCCAAACATGGCATCGCAGAGCAGCTCGCGTGCGCGAGTCAATTCTTTTCGCCGACCTTTCCACCGCTCGTCCGCAATCGTCAAGTCCAGGAGTTCAATGGCACGGTCGAACGCCTGCTCACAACGCTGTAGGTCCTTCCCATACCAACGGGCAGCCCGGGCGACGTCGCTTCCGACGTTGGCCAGTTGCTCGATGAGCGAGAGGCTGTGCCAACGTCCTGCGGCTAATTGCTCATGAATGGGACTCATGCTGCTACCCCTGCACCAATCGATTGACGATGGCTGTGACCATATCCCTGATCTCCGGACGCTCGACGTACCGAGAACGGTTTCCTCCTGATGGCCGTATGTTAATCATCGAGTCGAATTCAATCCATTCCGAGGGGGACCGTTCAGGATAGATATTGATACCCCATAGGTGTTTTTGGAGCGAGCCCTGCTCTAAGAGCACGGCTTCTTCGTCGGAATGCAGTTCTCCACCGATGGCCATGATGCCTTGTTCAATGTCCACAACGGCCTTGACCATGTCGCCGAACTGTCGTGTGGCCATCGTATTCAATTCGGTCTTTGTCACACTCGTCCGAATAATCGAAATCTCCATCATGCTCTCTATATAGGTTTGAAATGAAGTGGATCTGGCACGCAAGATTGCGGGTTGCGGCTGCCTCTGTCAATCAGAAATTTTCCAGAGTTGCCGGTGGTTTGTTGTCTTGACGTAGGGAGCACTACAAGAGGCGAACGAAGAAGCGGACCATCGGATGATGGTTGGTTTTTCTCAATTGACAGAGCAACGGGTAGGAGGTCGTCAGTTCCCTCGCTCGGTTTCGACTAGAATCGGACGAGAGACATTCAGCCGTTGAGGCGCTTCGGTAATGACCAAGGGGGTATGTTCAAGTTCATCGACGACGGGGTGGGAGCCCATATCGATCGAGCCCTTGAAGTAGGCTCCTTCTTCCATCGAAAAGGATGGTGAAGAGACGTCGCCGAGCAAGATTCCAGACTTGAGGAGTTGAATCTTTGCAGTCGCCGTAACGTTCCCATGGATCTTGCCTCGGTTCACGACGGTTTCCGCAATGATGGAGCCTCGAATCGTCGCATTTTCGCCGATCACCAACATGCCTTTGGCATGAATTTCTCCCTCGATTGAGCTGTCGAGCTGAACGGTGCTATGGAAATGGACGATGCCTTTGAACGTGACGTCTTTGCCGAGCACCGTAAAATTGCCACTCTCGTTCTCGTCTTTCTTTTTGTCCCACATAGTGATGTTCCTCTGTTAAACGGAGAATGAGTCGACCTACATCTCTCTGTAATGGGTGATACAAGTCGATCACAGCATGAGACGACCCTGCGCCATGGCTGTGTTGGGTCAAGGACAAGATACAGCAGACTGGGAGGAGAAGCAAAGGCTGATTTGCTGAAAACGAAAAAGCCTGGATAGGCAGCTATTTCTTGTCAGGCGATTGAGGCCTGTCTTGTTTCTTTTCTGAATGATTCGAACCGATGGATTTCAGAGTCTTTCCGACTGCAGCGCCAATCTTGGGGATTTCCTTCTCGATGTTCTGGGCAGCACTGCGTACTCCGCGTGTGAGGTCGGTGACGGTCACACCTTTCCCAGGTTCAACCTGCTGCGACTGAGTTGTCTGGGATTCAGCCGCATCGACAGCATTGCCCATAACGAGAAGAATGGTCAGCAGTCCAAGAGGAATGATGCGCATGGCCGGGCGAAGCATGACCAAACTATACCACACGCACATGGAGGTTCTGGCGTGATTTGCCGGTTGGAGTATTCGACTGGGATCACGTATGATCGCCTCTAGTTGGCAACATGGATATCAGGAGACTGTAGGTCATGGATGTTGATGCCTCATCGCGCTGGTTAGTCTTGATCGGGTGTGTCAGCGCTGGGTTGGGAGTGGCAGCCGGCGCATTCGGTGCCCACATGCTGAAAGATCTGCTAGAGCCGAACATGTTGGCCGTCTATGACACGGCGACGCGGTATCAGATGTATCATGCCTTCGGTCTGGTTTTGACTGGTCTCGTCGTTCGTGTTGGGCGCGATCGTGGAGCCGCGAAGGCTGGTTGGCTGTTTCTGGCTGGGACACTGTTGTTCTGTGGAAGTCTGTATGGTGTGTCGCTTCTGGGCATCCGGTGGCTGGGAGCGGTGACGCCGGTTGGAGGTGTCTTGTTTATTGTAGGATGGCTGGTGTTAGGTTGGCGTGGACTGAAAGGGTAGTAAAGGCTAGGGTTGGCAGGCAGCGGTTCGCTTACCGGTAATGGATCCCCATCCGCCTGTGTTGTTCACAAACGATCCTTCGATCTTCGCATCCTCTTTGACGAACAGCAGGCTGTCTTCTTGAATGCGCCCGTTGTTCTCCCACCTCAAGTAAATGGCATCGCCTAGAACGATGGTCTCGGCCGGGGCTGCGGCATGGGCCGAGGTCTGTCCAGCTGGAGGAAACATGACCACCGCCTTCTGGTCTCCATGATTCTGATGATTATGGATCGTCCATTGCCAGGTTCCACAGAGCCGAGCCTCGCCTTTGGCCTGTCGAATGCGATCTTTCCATCCCTGGATATCCCACCAGGCCTTGGTCGCTTGCCGACTGGCTTGAAATGCCGTGCGTTGTGCAACCAACAACAGCTTGGTGTGGTGTTGATCCAAAGGCACGTCAGAGGTTGCCGTAGCCTGGTTTTCTTGAGCAAGACGGAATAAGTCGCTGAGCGATGCACTCCTGGTGCGAGTTCGCAGCCACTCTTGTCTGACTTCAGAAAACGCGGTGGCCGTGGATGGTTGGCTTGAATCACGGTCGACGGTATCAGCCAGTTGCCACAGGGCCAGCGCGCCCATCAATTCAAAAACCGATTCCGCTAAGTCCGCCAACTTCAGCTCTTTGACGAGTTTACCCGGGAGCCGTTTGGCTCCCAGTGCTCCTGCGGCATCTTTCAAACCAAGTGCAGGTCCGACGACAGTGGTGAAGAGCGCCAGGGATTTTTCATCCGAGTCGACCGCCGCGAGTTGATCGGCTTGTTGGGCGACCACATCGCCTAACAGCATTGGGGATGTGGGTTCTGCTGGCGACGCGAGTGGAGCGAGAAGATTGACGAATCCTGCCAACAGGAGGCATCTCGATATGAGTCGTGGACGGCTCCGCTGCGTTCGGCGGGGTCGTCGGCCAGGAACCTCTGGATGAATCGGGTGGGGGAGTGGGCGGTTGCTTCGCGTCATGTTCCTTGGAAGCAAGACTTCAGAAAGCTTGCGGTTCGTTCCCAGGCGAGGGCGGAACTCTCTGCGTCATAGGCGCTTGGTTTCATCTCATTACAAAAGGCGTGGGATGCTCCCGGGTAGACCTGAATGTCGACCCGCTTGGAATACTCTGCCGAGGTCCGTCTCAATTCCTCCACGTCGCTTGCGCTGACCGATGGATCGTTCCCGGCCTGGTGATAGAGGACTGGAGCAAAGAGATCTTTCAGCCGTTCGTTGGATGCGAGCATCGTGCCGTAATAGGACACTGCCGCGCGCAGGCGCTTCCGCTGACAGGCGAACCTCAGTGCATAGGATCCGCCCATTCCGTACCCGACGACTCCGTGGATGTTCTTTTTCGTGATATTACGAATATTGAGATATTCGCAGCAGGAATTAATGTCGGTGAGGACGTCCACTTCATTCTGCCGTTCCAGGAGAGCAGTCGCGACATCGTCGTTGGCGGTCACCATCCCGCCCAACCGGCCGTACAGATTCGGAAGGATCACCATGTATCCTTCGCAGGCGAGTCTCGCTCCAAGGTCCTTCATCTGTCCCGTCAGGCCCCACCGATCGTGCAAGAGCACAAGCCCTGGATAGGTGCCAGGCGTTTGCGGCCAGAAGAGGAGGCAATCGACTTGATGCTCCTTGGGCATTCTCGACTTGAAGTACGGGTCAACCATCTGATCACTATGGGTAGGGATCGGCACGCCACTTGGAAAACGGGCAGTTCCTGTTCCGATCTGGTCCAGCGTGAATGGAGCGGAGTGTGTCGTGACCATGCTTAGGAAATCCTCAAAGATGCAGTCTTGCACTCATTGCGAAGTTACTATATGAAGCCGCTTGCGGGAATGTCAAATTCGCGCCACGGATCTGGTCTGACGTGCAGTGGCACTCAGCCAATGGGAAAAAGGCATGGAATCTGAACGTATCGGAGTGGGGTTAATCGGAGTTGGCCGGCACGGGCTACGCTATGCTCGGCACATCGTACAGGATCTACCCGCTGCTTCCCTTCGAGCCGTGTGTCGGCAACATCCTGAGCAGGGGTTCGATCTGTCCGGCGCTCCACCGATCAAGATCTATGGGAAGGCGGAGTTGCTGATTGCCGATCCCACCGTGGATGCGGTCATCGTCGTGACTCCTCCGATATGTGCCTTGGAGATCTGTCGGCTGGCTGTGGAAGCGCGCAAGCCACTGTTGATCGAAAAGCCGCTCGCCACGACGGTTGCCGACGCCCGCGCTATGGTGAAGATGGCTCGCGAAGCCGCGGTTCCGCTGATGACGGCGCAAACCCTCCGGTTCGATCACACGATTCAGCGGATGACGGAACTGAGGTCGCATATCGGACGGTCGGAACGCATCCATCTCATCAGTCGCATTGAGAAAAGGACCACGGCTCCGGACTATGCGGATGGCTATGGCAGGCGTGGGGCGTTGCTCGAAATCGGTGTCCACATGCTCGATCTCGTCCGGTTCATGACAGACGAAGAGGTCGACGAGGTGCGCTGCACGATGGACGTGCGCCCGGATACTTCACCGGAAACCGCTGCGTCGATTCGCCTGGTTACATCCGGGGGAACTATTTGCCAGATAGAAATCGCCCGAGTGTCGACGGGACGGGTGAGCCGAGCGGACTGGTGGGGTTCGCAGGGCCGACTCGAGGTTGACTGGCACACCTGTCACGTCAGTTGCCACGACGGCACGGGGATACACGAGTTTAACGTGCTTCCCTCTCAAACCGTCCTGGCTGCGGTGACAGCGTTCCTGCAGGCTGTGAGAGACGGTGCTCCGATGCCTGTTACGGGCGAGGATGGATGTCGAGCCGTCGAAATCGCCGAAGCCTGTTACTGGTCGGCACAACTCGGCGGGGCGCCAGTTACCCTTCCCCTCTCGGCTTAGGGGTCAGCGACGATATGGGTATCAGTCTCTTCGACGCCGTCGATCGCATGGACCTTGGTAATCACGACATCGGAAAGAGCCCGTTCGTCCTGGACGCTAATGAAGACAAAAATATCCGGTCGACCGAAGCAGGAGTGGGCTTGTTCGACGCCGGAAATGCGCTTGAGCGCCGTGACGACGTCTTTAGTCTTGCCTGCTTTGACCTTGATAAGTATGTAGGCACGGGTTGCCATGGGGTCCTCCCTAGGTCATGGTTGAACTGACGATATGGTCGCGAGATGACGGGGGCCTTCTACTGCCGTTCCTGAGCCACCGCTCCCGGCATCGCCTTTCTGTGATGGGCGTACACCTCTTGAAAACTTTGGCCTCGTGCCTCAAGTGCCGATCGTCCATCACGCACAAGCTGCATCAATCGCATAAAATCGTCCACGGAGAGGTTGACCTGGCTGAGACCAGGCGACAGTTCCTGTTGCTCCTCGGTAGATGCACGCTGTTCTGCTTCCGCGAGGGCTTCCAGCATGTCTGCGGTCCATCCATTGGCACGAAATCGTTCGAAGGCTATCGAGGCATTGGCACCATGCGCGTGTGACAAGGCCTGTTGTGCAAACTTCTGGATGGATGGATCAGTGCCTTTGGCAAAAATGGATTGAAGCTGGATGACCGACTGAATGATGCGATCGGCTTCTCGACTTCCTTCGGGTGGAAGGACCCGGGCCTGTTCCAGTGTTGCCAGCACCGCCATGGCGGCGCCGACATGAGGGGACGTACTCTTCGCCCGCTGAGTGAGGATCGAGGTGCCTTCGCTCATGGCCAATGAAGCGACAGTCCCTGCGGAGAAGAGGAGAAGGCAAAGTGCAACACTGAGAAGCACAGTTAGACAAGCCTTCCGGTCAGATCTACTAGGCTTAAACAGATCATCCCTCCAGGTAGCGGTGAGCGGCACAGCGCTGGATTATACAGAGTCATTTCGAGCGGTGCCAGGGTGGAATGGGTTGGGGCCGCTTCTATTGAAACCCTTACAGAGACTTCCTATAATTACACGATTTTGGCCGCGGTCCACAACAGAAAGGCCCTGGTTCCATGCTTGCCAAGGTACGGAGCGCGGCTCTTGTCGGGTTAGATGCGCACCTGGTTGACGTTGAGGTCGATATTTCCGGCGGGCTTCCCCAGTTTTCGGTTGTGGGGTTGCCTGATGCGACTGTGAAAGAGAGTCGTGACCGAGTCCGTTCCGCACTCAAGAACACCGGGTTTCACTTTCCCGCCAAACGAATTACTGTGAATCTGGCCCCGGCCGGGGTCAAGAAGGAAGGGTCGGGACTCGACCTGGCCATCGCCATCGGTATTCTTGTTGCCGAGGAGGTCATTCCTCAGGCCAACCTTGAAAAATGTGTACTGGTCGGTGAACTCTCGCTGGATGGCCGGGTGAAGCCGATCACAGGGGCGCTGTCCTTTGCCCTTGCATGCCGAACCGGGTATGACCTGCTGCTCCCGACGGAGAATGGTGTTGAAGCCGCCTTGGTACAAGAGGTGAATGTCTACCCACTCCACACCCTCCCGGAAGCGGTCGAGTTTCTGCGGGAGACCCAAGTTATCGTCCCGACCCGGACGAACCTTGATCTGCTGGAGTCTACGAGAGTAGCGGACGATGAGGACTATAGCGACGTCCGTGGTCAAGACCATGCCAAGCGCGCATTGGAGGTGGCTGCCTCTGGTGGGCACAATGTGCTGATGGTCGGTCCTCCTGGCTCCGGCAAGACCATGCTCGCACGACGGTTTCCCTCGATTTTGCCGCTGTTGGACCTGGAGGAGGCGATTGAAACGACTCGTGTCCATAGTGTGGCCGGCCAACTTGCTCCTGAACGTCCATTGCTGAGCGTACGGCCCTTTCGTGCTCCCCATCACTCCATTTCAGATGCCGGACTCGTGGGCGGTGGGACGGTTCCGAAGCCGGGGGAAGTCTCACTCGCGCACAACGGTGTGTTGTTCCTGGATGAGTCGCCCGAGTTCAAACGGGGAGTCCTCGAAGGACTCCGGCAGCCGCTGGAAGACGGACATGTGGTACTGACCAGGGCCAGTGGAACGTTGAAGTATCCGGCCCGTTTCATGTTGATTGCCGCGATGAATCCTTGTCCCTGTGGCTATTATGGAGACCGGACCAGGCCGTGTACTTGTACCGGTACTCAGATTCGTCGCTATCGCGCGAAACTCTCCGGGCCGCTCTTAGATCGGTTGGATATCCATCTCGATGTCCCCCCGGTTCCGGTGAGGGAGCTTCGTTCCGAATTACCCGCATCAGAGGGATCAGCCGCAATTCGGGAACGTGTCATCGCGGCTCGAGCACGTCAGCGACGGCGATACCGGGATGATGGGATCTATTCAAACGCACAGTTGAAGCCACGGATGATAAAGCGGTATTGTGGGCTCGATCAGGCTGCTCAGGATTTGCTCGAGCACGCCATGGTACGACTGAGGCTCTCTGCGAGAGCGCATGGACGGATTTTACGGGTTGCCCGTACGATCGCCGATCTGGCAGATTCTGACCAGATCGAGACCATGCACGTTGCGGAGGCGATCCAATACCGCTCATTTGACCGAAATCCTGAGGTATGAGGCTTCGGTGGCATCTGTAAAAGTATTTGTTTGGTGGTTTGTCGTTGGGGCAACGATGGCCTTGGCTGTCATTCTCGTGCAGGGCGGCATCAGGGAAGTGATGCAGGCTCAAGGGTCCGTCTGGGAATTGAAACTCGTCGAACTCCTGACCACCATTATGGGCGGTGGGTTATTGGGGGGGTGTATTGCATTGATTCTGGATCGGATCAAGAAGTCGTAGTTCCATCCAGCCCGTGTTTGAATCCTAGTGTGACCGTTTGGTTGTTGGGCGAACAGACTCTTCTGTTTGAATGTGAATGATGGATATCGAAATTGGCTCCAATCTTTACCGGAACTCTAACGGCACGATCGAAATCGAGGGGGTGCCGCAGATTCAGCTGGCTCGGCATCCCACGACCGGCGCGCTCTTAGTGAATTTTGCGTTGTTTGATTCAACCGGCCGGATGCTGGCCAAGGTGGTGGACAGCACGCTGATGTTCAACGAACGGCGAGCCTATGAGCTGACGAAGACTGATAGGAGTGTCGTGATGAAAGAGGTCGGCTCAGGGAAGATCCTCCTGAAGCTTGAGGAGAAGCCACCCGATGTCGTGTCCTTCTCGCGAGGAGAATTCCACACCATGAAGGGGCGTTTGCTACAGGTGTCGGCGACGCAATGGAAAATCGACAAGCAGCAAAAAAGCGGCATCACCCATGATGTGCAAGGGAGCGCCGCCACTATTGGCTAGAAGCCTCTTCGTGGGTGACGGTCGGAACCAACACCAAGTGCCCATCTTTCAGATCGAGCGACGCGGTATCCCCATCCCGTAGTTCTCCCTTCACCAGCAACCGCGCAATCGGCGTTTCCAGCTCTTGTTGAATGAGGCGTTTGAGGGGCCGTGCGCCATAGACCGGATCATAGCCGCGCTCACCCAAGTGCTGGAGTGCTGCCGGTGTGATCGCGAGGGGGATTCGCCGTTCCGCCAGTCGACTCCGTAGACGTTCCAGTTGAATCTCCACGATCTTGATCAGGTGTTCGGTGCCGAGCGGATGGAACACGACCACTTCGTCCACCCGATTCAAGAATTCCGGGCGAAAATGTTGCCGCAGCTCGTCCATGACGACCGTTCGAACCTGCTCATAGGAGGCGCCCCGCTGTTGGGCTTCCAGAATCTGTGGGCTGCCGATGTTAGAGGTCATAATCAGCACGGTACTCTTAAAGTCCACGGTACGACCCTGTGAGTCGGTGAGCCGACCATCGTCGAGCACCTGCAAGAGAACATTGAACACATCATGGTGCGCTTTTTCGATCTCGTCGAACAAGATCACAGAAAATGGGCGCCGCCGAACGGCTTCCGTGAGTTGCCCGCCCTCCTCGTAGCCGATGTAGCCGGGAGGCGCGCCGATCAAGCGCGCCACGGTGTGCTTTTCCATATACTCGGACATATCGATTCTGACCAGATTCCCTTCGTCATCGAACAGAATTGCGGCCAGTGCCCGTGCGAGCTCGGTTTTCCCGACTCCTGTGGGGCCTAGAAACAGGAAGGAGCCAATCGGTCGATTCGGATCTTTGATGCCTGACCGCGCACGCAGGACTGCATCGGCGACGGCCCGGACCCCTTCCTCTTGTCCCACCACGCGCTGATGGAGCAGTTCCTCGAGTTTCAAGAGCTTGTCCGTTTCACCTTCGAGCAGGCGTGAGACGGGGATACCGGTCCAACGGCTGACCACTGCGGCGATCTCGTCTTCATCGACTTCTTCTTTTAAGAGCTTGGTCTCATCCTGCTTTTTGCCCAACTGGTGTTGTTCCAATTCCAGTTCGCGCTCAAGTCGAGGGAGTTCTCCGTAGCGAAGCTCGGCGACGCGATTGAGGTCGTAGGCTCGTTCGGCCTGTTCGATTTTCTGTTTGATCTCTTCGATGGCTTCTCGTGTCTTACGGAGCCGTGCGACGGACGTTTTTTCTGACTCCCATCGGGTCTTCAGGACTTGGAGGTCTCGCTGTTTTTCGGTGAGCTCGGTTTCGAGTGCGGTCAAACGGGTAAGACTTCCCGCATCCTTTTCTTTTTTCAAGGCCTCTCGTTCGATTTCAAGCTGCAGCACTTTGCGCGAGACCTCATCCAACTCGGCCGGCAGGCTGTCGATCTCGGTTCTGAGGCGGGCGGCCGCTTCGTCGACCAGATCGATAGCCTTGTCGGGAAGGAAGCGATCTGCAATGTACCGATGGGACAGTTTTGCTGCCGCAACAAGGGCACTGTCTTTGATCCGCACCCCGTGATGGACTTCATACCGCTCTTTCAGGCCACGTAAGATCGAAATGGTGTTTTCTACGGACGGTTGGTCGACGAGCACTGTTTGAAAGCGTCGTTCCAACGCGGCATCCTTTTCGATATGCTTTCTGTATTCGTCGAGCGTCGTCGCTCCGATAAGATGGAGCTCGCCTCTCGCCAACATCGGTTTTAATAGATTGGCCGCGTCCATCGCGCCTTCAGCGGCTCCGGCCCCTACCACCGTATGTAATTCGTCGATGAACAGGAGAATCTGACCGTGCGAGGACTGGATCTCTTTTAAGACGGCCTTGAGCCGCTCTTCGAATTCTCCGCGAAACTTGGCTCCGGCAACGAGCGAACCCATGTCCAACGCGAAGAGCTTTTTGTGCTTGAGGCTCTCCGGAACATCGCCTTTCACGATTCGGAGCGCCAGGCCTTCCACGATCGCTGTTTTCCCGACTCCCGGCTCACCGATGAGCACCGGATTATTCTTTGTGCGGCGGGAGAGGATCTGGACGACCCGTCTGATTTCGTCATCCCGTCCGATGACCGGATCCAATTTCCCTTTCTCAGCCAGTTGGGTGAGATCGCGTCCGTATTTTACCAGCGATTGATAGGTACTTTCGGGGTCTTGACTCGTGACGCGTTGATTGCCGCGTACTTGTTGGAGGCTCGCTAACAGGCGATCTCGTGTCAGCCCAAGTTTCTTGAAGATGCCTCCTTCGTGGACCATGGCCAGCAGCAGATGTTCGACGCTCAGAAAGTCATCTTTTAATGACTTTTGCTCCTCTTCCGCATGATTCAAGACTTGGGTGAGACGATTGGCAATATGAATATGACCAAGGGCTGCGCCGGAGCCTTGGACCTGGGGCAGCTTTGTGAGGGCCTGCTCGACTCCCTGCCGAACCGCAGCCAGAGCGAGACCTGCCCCCTCGATCAGCGCCGGTGTTGCTCCTCCTTCCTGTTCGAGAAGCGCTAGCAGCACATGCTCCACATCGATACCTTGATGGCTTCTCCGCTGCGCATGGGCGGAGGCGGATTGTAGTGCTTCTTGTACTTTGACGGTCATCCGGTTCATGTCCATGGCGATTCACCTGGTAATAGGGTCAAGTGCCTTCTCCTGAAATATGTGATAATCATTCGGCGAAGCAAGTCAACTATGAACGATTTCTCTGCCGGCGATGTGACTAGTTCTTGACCTCTGGGACGATCCCGACTAGGGTACGGTTCGCATGAGCAATCTTGTTTCAGCCACAGTCCAGCTCTATCGACAGGTCTTCTCGGCAACCTGGCGTTCGCTTACGAAGAGTTGGGTGGCCATGATCGCGCTGATCGTCTTCGCGGTGCTGTTCCTGGGCGCTGCGCGGATCGTCGGCCCGTTAGGAATCGCGGGTGGGTTTTTGCTCGGTATGATCAATGCCCTCTTGGTCGGTGCGACGCTTCGGTTGATCGAACAATCGCTGAGTGGCGCAAGGGCGCTTCGACTTGCGGATGTGACGGAAAGCTTCGGGCAGTACTTTTGGGATGTGATCGGCGTGGGATTTGTCCTCTGGCTACCGACGATGCTGCTCGATATGGGTATGCAGGCGAATCCGTACGGGCAGTTTATTTCTTCAGCATTTCTCCTGCTCGTCTTTATTCTCCTGAATCCCGCTCCGGAAGTGATCTACCAGGTTCGACATAATTCACCGCTGGACGTCTTTAAGACGTCCTATGAGTTTGTCTTGGAGCATTGGATCGAGTGGTTCCTGCCGTTTGCGATCCTCATCTTACCTGTGGTGCTTTCTCCCAGCGGTCTTCAGGAATTTTTTTCGCTTTCTGGTCTTGTTGGTCGGGGAGCAGGACTCAATTTCTTCCAAATGCTTATGCTGCCGGTTACAGCGATAGAGGGGTGGTTGTCCTATGTGGGGATTGATTCCGACGGGCAGGGGATCATTCTGCTCCTGCTGACCCCTCCGGTGGCGATGACCATCCTCCTCTTTCGTGGACACCTTTTTGCAGCGCTTCACGGATCTTCGAGACGGCAACGGATGTTCGCGCGGCAGTTTGATACCAGACAGTAAAGATGCCTGTCAGAAGATCCCTGTTGCGAGTCCTTGGGTTACTTAGTACAGGTAGGTATTCAGAATCCTTCAATAGCACCCCTGGCTGTTGATGACTTGTGAATCGGGGCTGAATTAGTGTATGCTTTACCCTACACATGAGTTCAGCCCAGTTGTGATCCCTTCACGATAAGGGGCGGACTCATGCGGCTTTCGATCTTTTGGCGGTTGGTCCTGACCGCCTTGGTTATCATCACCGTGATGGGAGGAGTCAATCTCTACGCGCTCCTTCAGCTTCGACAATTGGCGTCCATGAGTTCGGAGATGGCGTCGTATCACTATCCGGCGGTTGAGTCCGCCAAGCGTCTGTTGGCTTCCCTCTTCGCGCAGTTGAACAGTGAGAAGAAATTTGTTGCTACAAAAGATCACACGTTCTTAACCAACTTAAAGGAGGAGCTGGATGAGTTTCAACGCAGTCTTCAGCTTCTACGAAGCCAGGAACGCTCCCCACAAGGCCTGAAACTGCTCCGAGAGACTGGCGATTTGCTCGCAACGCGTTTGGCACTGTTTCAGGACCAATTTCAAGGGGTAGGCGAAGGTGCCCCACGAATAGGGACAGATTATGAAGGCCGACGGGATACCATTATGGACCAGATGTCGGCCTCCATTCAGAGCTATATCGATCTACATGAGGCTCGGATGAGTGTTGAGGTGAGTGAATCGCGTGCCAGTGCCGCGCAAGCTGAGGCCGTCACCGAACAACTCGTGTTGGTGGCCTTGGTGTTTGGGTTGGGGCTCGCCGGTGTCGCCAGCTACACCATTTTGCTTCCACTCAGACAATTGCAAGGCCATATCAGAAAAATCGGCCAAGGGAACTTTGGCGCATCACTCCAGATTAAGGCGCCCGCCGAGCTACGTGAATTGGTTGATACGGTGAACTGGATGGGTAAAAAACTGCAGGAACTCGATGATATGAAAACCGAGTTCCTCGCGCACGTCTCTCATGAACTACGGACACCGATGGCTTCGATTCGGGAGGGGACACACTTGCTGCTTGATGAGATCCCCGGTCCGTTGGTGCCTGAACAACGAACGACTCTTCGAATCATGGCCGAAAGCAGCCGACGCTTGATCCATTTGATTTCCACGATTTTGGATCTCTCAAAAATGGAAGCCGGAATGATGGAGTACCGCATTGTCCCAGTTGATCTCCATCGTATTGGGGAAATCTCCATCGACAAAGTTCGGCTCCTTGCCGATGCCAAGCATGTTCAGCTTGTACTGGAAGATATTGGTGATCGAGTGTGGGTGAAGGCGGACGCGTCACGTCTTGAACAAGTTTTGGATAATTTGCTGTCGAACGCGCTAAAGTTCAGCCCTGAGGGGGGAGTGGTCAAAGTTCAGATGAAGTCTGACCCACAGGCGGGGGTTCTCGAGGTGGCGGTTTCGGATACCGGACCAGGGGTGGCTCAAGAAGACCTCCCACATATATTCGAGCGGTTCTATCAAGGTCGCACGAAAGTGAGACATACGGCGGGGAGCGGGTTGGGATTAGCCTTGGTGAAGAAGGTTGTGGAAGCGCATGGGGGAAGAATCTGGATTGAGAGTGAGAAAGGGAAGGGGACAACTGTACGGTTTATCCTACGGTTGACCAAGCCAGAAAAGGATAGGCAATCGTGAAAAGAACGGTAGTGTGTAGGATAATCGGGCCGATGCTGATCTTCGTCCTACTGGCTGGATGTGCGGCCTGGACGACGCCCGCTCCGGTTTCCCGCTCATACTTCATGGCGGAACCACAAGAACTTAAAACCTTTCAATCACTTGGAAGAAAGCAAGAGGATTTGATCTCCAGGTGTATTGGACCGAGTCCTTGTGATCATCTCTATTTTTCTCGAGCCTTACTCGGTCTTTACGAAAGTCGCGAAATCGCTGAGAAATATTTCAAACTGGTGCTGTCAACAGCACCAAAAGGGAAATTTGCGGCATCGAGTCAGGCATGGCTTCAATTATTACAACAACCTGTGGCGCCAGGACCGAAATCCTGGTTCGAATCCGTCTCAACCGCTCCTGCGATCGCAGGAGCTCATACATCATTGGCGTCGACGGCTGATCGTCTGGTGCGGGACTTGCTTGATCGAGAGTTGGACATTCAGCAGCTTCGATCCACCCAGGGGGACGAATCGGAGACGGTTGAGGCATTGCATCGTGAGCTTGAGGACCGGGAACAGAAGATTGAATCACTGCAGACTAGAAAGGACTCGGGGAAACTTTCTGTTGGACCGGCGACGATTCAAAGTCTCCAAAAACAACTCGTGGAACGAGACCGAAAGATTGAAGAGCTCTCGACGCAGCTTGATGCGTTGAAACGGATTGATCAGGAGATGCGGGAAAAAGTCCGTCCGATCCGCCCGCCGTTGACGACCGTTCCGGTTCCGGGCCCCGAGACGACACCCTAACGCACATCGGAAGGAATAGTGATTGTATGGAGAAGGAAAACATTCTTGTAGTCGACGATGATGAGGGGTTGCTCCATTTATTGAAAATGCGGCTATCCGCTATGGGATTTTCGGTCACTGCTTGCACGTCCGGACAGGATGCCGTAGGAGAGGCTAAGAAAACGATGTTTAACTTAGCCATTACAGACCTGCGACTTCGAGGTGAAGATGGGTTGGATGTCACCGAGGAGCTGCTGAGACATCATCCTGGATTGCCGGTGATTATCCTCACCGCCCATGGCAGCATTCCCAATGCGGTGGAGGCGATGCAGCGTGGAGCATTCGGGTATCTCACCAAACCGTTTGACGACAAAGAACTCAAAGAGACGATCGAGAAGGCACTCTCTCAGCAGCGGATGAGTCAAGAAATTCAGCGACTCAAGTCATTGGTCAAGGAACTCTATGGATTGGAAAATGTTGTCGCGCGCAGCCCGGCGATGCAACGGCTCTTCCAGCAGATCGCGCAGGTGGCTGATTCGGATGCCACGATCTTATTGTTTGGTGAAACCGGCACCGGGAAAGAAGTGATGGCTCGTGTCATCCATACCAACAGTCGACGCAGTAAAGGTCCTTTTGTGGCGCTCAATTGCGCCGCCATCCCTGAAACGCTTTTCGAGAGTGAGTTGTTCGGACATGTGAAGGGTGCCTTCACGAGTGCGCATGGCGCGAAGCGAGGCCTTTTTCAGATGGCCAATGGTGGCACCTTGTTTCTTGATGAGATCGGCGAAATGCCGTTGTCGATGCAGGTGAAACTGTTGCGTGCTGTACAGGAACGAGAGGTCCGTGAAGTTGGGTCGGAAACGTCGGTCAAAGTCGACGTACGGATCATCGCGGCCACCAATAAGGACCTCGGAGAGGCGGTCAAGAACGGGACGTTTCGGAATGACCTCTATTATCGTATTTCCGTGGTACCGCTCTTTATTCCGCCCTTACGAGATCGACGTGACGACATCCCACTCCTCGCACAGCATTTCCTCAAACTTAGTGCGAAACGAGCGAACAAAGAGGTGAAGGGCTTCACACCGTCTGCACTCCATCGGTTGATGATCAACCCGTGGCCGGGCAATGTACGGGAGCTGGAAAACGTGGTCGAAAAGGCCGTCGTGATGTCGCGACAAGAGATGCTGACCCCCGATCTTATGCCGTCGGTTAGTGTGGCTGCTGAGTCACCGCTCAAGCCGCTCACGGAGGCGAAGGAAGATTTTGAGCGAACCTACTTGAAAAATGTGCTCCAGTTGACCGGAGGAAATATCTCACGTGCCGCTCAGTTCGCCGGTCGGTATAGGGCTGACTTCTATAAAATGCTCAGGAAATACGGCCTGCATCCCTCCACCACGAAGGAGAGATTTGACTCGGACATAGAAGCAGTCGAGCATGAACGGGATCTTACAGAAGCAGAACGATAAGCCTATCTTCCATCAACCTGTCAGCCATCCCGATGACCGATGTCCGATAGTGCCTTAGAACAACGGCATCTTTCCACCGGATTTGATGATGGCGTGTTGAAAAGCTTTGGAGAGGCTTTCTAGCGATGTCCTGTCGCAGACAGGTATGGAAATCTCCCCCTTCTTTTCCCCTGGGCTCTTCGTTGACGGCTGATCGGCATAGACAAGTTCATCCAGGTTCGTGACGGCCAATTTCCCCGTTCTGAGGTCATGGAGTGGTTTGCCGGGTATGGCAAGAGGTGCAACCCATTCAGTCATGCACGCTGCATGCGCACAGCGTAACCCAATCTCGTAGAGGTTCGTGTCCTCACCATCACGCTGTCGGTTCACGTTAGGAGAGAGTGCGCTCAAGTCGAACTCTTGAATTCTTTCTTCTGGTGCTTGGATCTCGAATACTCCGCTCAATTTCCTGCGTTCATTAAGACGTGTGACAATGCTGAGGGAAGACGGGGGAATGATCGCCACGGTTACCTTGGCCATTCTATTCACCTGCCAGAGAGATCCGTCTTTTGCAAGCGTGCGTTGCCATCCGCTCTGCATGGTGGCACACACGTCCCATGTCCCTTTGATAAAGGCCAGGGTCTCTTCCTGCGACGGTGCTTCAACGACGGAGGCGTCGTTCGATATTGCTTGTGCAGTCGGCAGAGTCGTTACCAGAATACAGAGACAAGCAGCTACTCTTCTTGCGTGCCACTTCGCCATTGATTCGTTCCTCCTCGAAGATACCAGCATAGTAGACTGGCACAGCTGTTCACGCAACAGAGGCTCGACACCTTCTCATTTAGCCTCCGATAATTGATGTTGCAAGGAGTAGATTCAACGGGGAATTATGTGATGCAGTAAACCGCCTCAAGTTTGGAGCGGCAGCGGAGCGTCTGGAGCTGGCGAGAGGAATCGAACCTCCAACCTGCGGTTTACAAATGGCTTAAGGGTTAATGCTATAAGGCTCGGTGTTATCAGAGGTTTCCCCGTTTCTATCGATGTATCGCGCTCTTGGGCACTTTCCATTGTCTTCATTGATTGCAATGGCTCTGGGCCTTCTGTAGAAGTTTTAGCACAAAATTAGCACACGTACTGCGTGAAGCGAGGCGTTTTGTTCGATAGTCCGAAGATAGAGTTTCTTCCACTTCTGTAGTCTTATCTTCCCATCGGGAATATACACACTTAGAAATTGCGGTAGCAAAGTATCCGCTTACATAATTGCCGGGCGTACTCTTCTGCAGAAAGTGTCTTCACGACGTCTCGCCTAAAACGACGACACGTCAAGGTAGAGTAAGATAGTGGTTTGGGCTGTCCTCGATAAAAGGATGTGGCCCTGCAGTGGTTGAAAGTTTTGGAAGAGGAGCTCGCCGATGTCCTCCGTCAAGCCGAGTCCGACACTCATAGTCCGGACTCGGCAAGTGAGTCGCCACTAGAACAAGCGAGCATTTACTCTTTGTCATTTCGGCGATCCGTCACCGCTGGAACTGAAAGAATCGACAGCGCATGATTTTGATCATTCACCTTCGCCTCAATCCGTTCACCGGGCTCGATGTTATCTCCCATCTGGGTGGTTCTGTCGGTATGGACTCGGACCTCCTTCCCCTCCAAGCCCTTGATAAAATAATTACCGTCATCAATCCGCAGGACTTCGCCGCGGATCGTCTTGATACTATTTGATTGACCAACCTTCATTTTATCCGCAGCCGAAGCCGCGGAACCCGCTTGTGCTGCATCGGATAGACCAAGACACAACAGTAAACTACACGCCATGAGCCCCATGATTTTAAATGCCACTCCCATAAACCACCTCCTTGGTTAGAGGCGAATAACCAGATACATCCTATGCTCCATAGTGGTGGCAGAGGCGTACTAAGAGGAGCGGCGGTAAGCTCACGGGCAGCAGAGATACCCGTATCAGTCGATACGCCGGTGCTCTATTGGTACGCCCCGCCAGGAGGCCTCGTCCACTGAGATGTTCCGCCTTTCTTAAACGTGCCCATGTCTAGCTCAGGATTCTGTATCTCATCACCAAGCTCAATGACGCCCTCGGTGCGCTGGCCGCCCCTCATTGTATGCGGTGCCTGGGAATGGGGTTTAATGGACCCGTTCGGTCCCACATCTTTGTACAATCCAGCCAGAGACTTGGACGGAGGAAGCTCAACCGCGGGTGATGAGGATTGGTCGGTGAGCCAGGAACAGCTGACGCATAAGAACAAGCTACTCATCACGAGCAGACACGCACTCGGTTGCTGAATCCGCATAGACTCCCCCTCTATCGGTTTATGTGCATCTCCTGCCTATTACGCTACCACATGAACAGGTCGTTCACGACTAGGGCAAACCCTAGATCGAGTGGCTCCGGAATCAAGCCGTCGCCGTCGGACTCTCCCGGGCTCAGCGCGGCCTCGTTCGATTCGCTGTGACTCTTGGAACTCTGAGTTAGGAAAAGTCCGCTGTTCCGACCTGCCAGGCAGTGGAGGTTGTTGCATAATCGTGGAAATGCTGGTGATGCGGCTTTGTCTGGGTAGTAGCTCGATTCAGAGAGGGTTTCTTCGATATGGCCCCTCCGTTGTCCTGCCTTTTGTCTTTCTCCAGAGATTTCATCTTCAGGAGGAACTTACCGCCACTCTACCGCGCCAAAGCCGGTCTTACCGAGAAAGACATACATGAGACTGATGGTCTCAACCGTCTGATCGCGAAATGTGACATTGGGATAACGGGCATCGCGATGCGAGACCGCATAGCGGAGCGCGACGCCGTGGGGGCCAAGAATTCGGAAGGTCACGGAGGTTTCGCCGCGCAGGATATTTTCTTGACCATGAGGCTCTGCGGACAACAGCCCGCTGACAAAGTATTCCCGTCCCGTGAAATCCAGCATCATCCGATCTCCCACAATGAGACGAAGCGCCAGCAGTCCCTGACCGGTTGTGCCATAGTGGTAATCCCGCTCTTCAAGACGTTGAATGCTACCTGCGGCCCCATAGCCGGGCCCGGCCAACGCCACACCTTGAAGCGCGATCGAACGAGACAACCATGATTGCCAGATGGTGCCCACCGACAGCGCGACGGTGGAAACACGGAACACTTGAGGAGAAATATAATCATAACTACCGAACAGGCCCCACACGCCACGGGTCGGCTCTCCAATCTCATAGGTCTTCCCCATCAATAAACCGCGAGTATTGAGGCTTTCCAGTGTATTGGTCGAGACCGCTGTGACATGAACATCAAAATAGTCGAACGGACGGGTGTAGCGATAGCCCGGCTTCCCCGGCAGGCCATACGTAAACGTGACATCTCCGATCACGCCATGCTCGCGTACCCCTGAGGGCACATTATGACTGGTCGTGGAGACGATGCCTCCCAGTCGCAGACGCAAGAACGTAGCCGGTTGACGGCTCGGGAAGACGGTGTCGAAACGGTGACCGAACATCAGACGGTTAAATCCCATCGGCGGGGAGAGGACCGCCGCGCCCAATTCTCGCCAGAAACTGGGCTTCCCCTCCTCGGTTTCTAATAACAGACTGGCCATGCGAAACAGCGGTTCAGCCAGCAAGGTGCCGCCGATCGGCGTAGCGATCATGTCGTTAATCGAGGGCGAGGTGGTTTCCCCAGCGATCTCCCACAAGAAGCTCCCGGCTGAGCTATAGAGGAACGATTCCCAGAAACTCAGACCCGCCGTTCGAGCGATTCCATAATAAATATTGCCACCATACGGATGCAGGAACTGATTCACCGAGAACTGATCATTATCCAGCACCCATTTGGAGTCCGTCAGATGTTGCCAAATGACATCGCCGTCCGTGCGGTAGACACTCGTAGGCTCGGTAAAATGTCGGTCGTATTGATTGAGTAGGAAGAGATAGGCGAGGACCTCACCAGCGGGAATCAGGTAACTTCGACCGGCCCCAGTTTCCCAATTGAGGACTGTGCTACCACTGTTGAACGGGGAGTGATGGTCATGCATCTCCCGGTCAGGTAGGGCTGGCCCAATCGGATTAGCTGATTGACTCTCCCTAGTTTGTGTGAGCGTGATATCAGCCTGACTGAGAGGGGGAGCCAGAAGTACCCAGGCCAAGACGGCCGAGAACAAGCGAGTCATACGTTGGAATAAACAAGAGCATAGATACGCGCCATACTAGCACTTTCCCTAGGCCAGAACCGGCATCGATGTGTTCGCCTGACTCACTACATCGGGTAGGCTGGGAACTCTCCTGCTGCAGGCATTGTCGCGACGACAGTCGCATCCAAGACCTTTCATAAACGGCGTAAGGAGCACCTAACGACATCAGCACCTCGATCTAGCGAACCAGCATCCATACCGGCGCAGACTTCTTGATTCAGAGCTATACCGATGAGTTACCTAAACTGCGCATACTTGAGTCGAAGGCGTTGATCCATCTCGAAGAAGAGACCACCAGCATAGAGGGTCGTGTTTGAGGCGGCGAGTGCGAGCACCTCACCGGGGAAATCTCTGATCTTGGGATTGAAGGGAGTCAGTGCTCCGGTCTTTGTGAGGCGTGCGATATACCCCTGAGGCATACCACCGACGAGAGTGAATGAGCCGCCAATATAGACCTCCTCGTCTGTGACCACGATCCCAAAGACTTGCGGGCGCTGGCCGCCTGTGACGTTCGGATTGAAGCCGGTCACTTCTGCACCCGTGGGAGGATTGAGCGTGGCCACGTTGTTGCGCGCCGCTCCACCGATACTGCAGAAATCCCCAGCGACGAAGAGCGTGTTCCGTGCAAGCACGAGGTCAAAGATGGCTGGGCCTACGGTGCTGCCGCCGCTGACATGGGCATCGAACTGCACGTCGACATCGCCAGTGGTCCCCGAAATCTTGGCAATCTTGTTCCGGGATTGACCTCCGATTGTTGTGAAGTCACCACCGACATAGACACTATCCCCGGACACCTGGAGTGTGCGAACTCGGCTGGGATTCACCCCGTTAAGGGGATCCGGATCGAAGGACTGACGGCCTCCGTCCACGAGGCCCGTCACTGGATTCAGCCTGGCAAGATCGATGCGTGGTTGCCCTCCAATGCTCGAGAAGTCGCCACCGACGTAGACGTCTGAACTCGTGACCACGATTGTGTCAATGCCGGGGATGTGGCCACCTGTGGCGTTGGGGTTGAAGGTTGGATCGAGCGTGCCATCGAGCGACACCATTGCGATCCGATTACGCGGTTGCCCACCCATGGACGTGAAGTTGCCCCCGAGGTAGATCGCATTATCTCTCACGGCAATGGCACCCACATCATTGAAGGTGTTCGGGCCTCCAGGTCCCGCATCAGGATCGAACGAGGTCGGAACGCCGTCAACATCGAGTGCGGCGATCCCATGTCGTGTGACCCTGTTCACGAACGAGAGCTGTCCGCCGACATAGACACTGGTCCCCGCAACCGCGAGCGTTTTCACCGAGACCGCTCCTTCAAATGCACCGATGTGAGGATCGAACGGGCGCACCACGCCTGTTGTGGCATCGACCTTTGCCATGGCAACACGCGGCATACCACCAACGCTGGTCAGGAACCCGCCGAGGTAGAGATCCGCACCGGAAACCGACAGTGCCCGGACGCCGTCGGTCGTGATGAGTCTTGCGTCGAAAGAAGTCAGCGTCCCCTGGACTGCGTCAAGGCGTGCCAGCTTGGGGCGCGACTGACCTGCGATCGTCTTGAACTCACCGCCAGCATAGACGGCCGTCCCCGAAAGCGCGAGCGCGAGGACGATGTCGTCAGGATTCGGCGCGAACTCCGCAGCCGCAGTGCCATTCGCGGCCGAGAGTTTTGCGAGGTGGCGAAGTGGCTGACCGCCGATGGTAGTGAAGATGCCGCCGACATACACCGAGGTGCCTGAGACTTCGATCGCCATAACCAGTCCACCGCCCGCGCCGAAGGTTGGATTCGGGATCCAACCGAGATCGCCACCCGTTGTCCCCGCCACTTTCGCCAGCCCGTTGCGGGTCTGGCCTCCCAGGTTCTCGAACTGACCTCCGACATAGACCTGTGTCCCCACCACCTTCAGCGCAAAGACCTGACCATCGGTACCGAGCCCTGCCGGGTTGAAGTTCGTTACTGTGCCGGTGGCAACGTCGACCGCGGCGAGGTTGTTGCGGGTCTGGCCCCCAATGTTGTCAAAGCCACCACCGACATAGACCGTACTGCCATCCTCAGAGACCGCCAGTGCGTTCACAACGTTGTTTTGTCCTGGTACACCTGGATTGAAATTAGGGTCCAGGCTCCCATCCGCGAGGATATGGGCGATCTTTGATCGGGGTTGGCCCCCGACTGAGCTGAACGTGCCGCCGATATAAAAGCCATTCTGTCCGTCACTTGCACTCGCGCGTACCTCGCCGTGCTCAGTTTCTGCCAGCGGGGCAATCCGCTTGGCCGTCGTGGAATTGAGGCGCGCGAAGGCGCCCGTGATGGCCGCTAATTCGTCGAAGTTCCCACCGATATACGTCACATTGCCATGTGGCACAATCGTGCTGACAGCCCCGTTTCCCAGCACCCCGAACGCTCCCGGGGTCGGCGTGGGCGTAGGATTGAGGGCCTGCACAGTCGTGGCCTGGCGCACATCACCCCCGAGACAGCCGACGAGTATCGTGACCTGGACTGTCGCAACCAAGAGAACCCAACCAGCTCGCATAACGACCTCCTCACAGGTTCACTATCCAGGTGTGTCTGTACCAGTGCTCGATGCAGTAGTGCAGAGAACGGCTGCTGTTCGATGGGTTACGTATAGCTACGGCCATTCTCCCATGGTGCGGTGAAGGGAGCAATGGAGAAAGTATGCTGGATGTGTGGATGGTCTTCTCGATTCGTCAACCAGGGAGTCGACCTCGAGCTGAAGTCCCTGCCTGCCTTCTGTCCTGTGGTTGGATCACATGAGTTGATAGAACAAGATCTCGCTGTTATTGAGACCACTCAGTATATCCTGGGTCAGCGACTTGTTAGGTAGTGACGGTACGGTGCATTGAGTCGATTGCTAACGCGCCATCTGGGTAGGCACAATCACACCATTACCCGACAAGCTCTCGGCCAGAGGGCCAATCTCCGTTCACGGTGTACCTGTCATTGCTTCACAGCTCCATAGCCTTGCCTGATGGGGGGAAATCTTTTAGTTCCAGGGTAATGCTTCTTTCCCCATACAATTATGGCTTCCAATACCGGTTCTAGGCCCTTCCCTTTTGTTGTCAGAAGATATTCATGACGTGCGGGATTCTGCTGGTAGGCTCGCTTCGTCACAAGGCCGGCGGCTTCCAGTTTTGCCAGTCTATCCGCAAGGATGTTTGACGCGATCCTTTCTGGAGAAGAGAGGAATTCCTGATAGCGTCTCTTGCCCAAGACTAGATCTCGAATAACCAAGAGCGTCCACTTATCACCAAGAGTGTCCAATACGTTGGTGATCGGGCAGTCTGACCGTTTAAATCTCATAGTGGTGCTCATTCTATCAGGTCATTCGACAAGACTCACCTCTCCCTACCAACCAAGGATGAATAAGTCATGGGTGATGCCATAGCCTAGTCACTTGCAGTTAACAAGTTACTAGGCTACAATCGCTTTCGATAGGGGGCGCGTCTGCTCCTCCCCCGGACAAATGAAATACATATAGCCACTCGACGGAGCGGTAAGAAAGGAGAGGGCACGGATGGATCATTGCTCTACAGAATCGACAGGAAACACTTGGAGGGGGAGGAGACGATGGCTCTCCATATTACAGGCAAGCCTAACACTCAACATGCCAAACGAATAAGGAGGAACGAAAGATGCCACTGTGGAAAGTGTATCATCCGGTCGGAGCGTTCACGGCTGAAGATAAAAAGGCGTTGGCCAAGCGGGTGACGGAGGTCTATGCGCGCATCCCGCTCCCGAAGTTTTATGTGGTCTTTATTTTTGAGGAGGTTGCCAAGGACTCCTGCTTTGTCGGGGGCGAGCCGCATAACAAATTTGTCCGGTTCAAGGTCGACCATATTGCGAGGACGCTACCTGGCCCGATCCTCAG
>JAHBWR010000038.1 GCA_019636875.1 Nitrospira sp. | reverse complement strand
GGAATTCCACAGGCCATCGCTTCGGCCAACACATTTGGAATGCCGTCACGATCTCCGTTGTCGACGATATGACAGGGGAGGACAAAGACCGTCGCCTGTTGATAGATTGTGCGGAGTTCTGCTTGCGACACACCAGGACCGATCGAGACCTCACGTTCAAGGTCGTATTGGCGGATCAACTTCTGCACCAGCTCAGACTGTTCATCTGGCTCGCCGACGATCCGACAGTGAAAGGCGACGCCGTGCTTCTTGATGATGCGGCAGGCCTCAATCAAAAAGGGAAACCCTTTCTTTTCGACGAATCGCCCGACTGAGAGGATCGTGGGTATGGCCGGCGGTGACTGGTCGGTGGACGGAGCGAAGCGGGCCGTATCGACTCCGTGATAAATGGTGTGAATCGGCGCATGCTGCGCGGTCACGTCTCGTAAGTGTTGTTCATTCGCTTCGGTGCAGGTCACCACGAACTCTGCTCGACGTAACTTGATCGAGAGCAGATCGCCGGGGTTGAGCTTGGAGAGGTAAATGTCCTTGGCATGGGCTGTGAAGCTGAAGGGAAGTCCAGTCAGCATACCGGCAAACATCGCCATGGTCGTGGCACCATGGCAAAAGTGGGCGTGCAGATGGCGGATGTCTCCGGCTTCACGCACAGAACTGGCAATCGCGCCGGCACGAAGAAAGTCCTTAAAAAAGACTTTCTTTGGCCATGAGAAGACTCTCGGTCGACAGCGGAGGCTGAGCCTCCAGGCATCCACAGCCGTCTGAAAATAGCGTCGCGGAACTGTGCGAATGAGACGAAGGTGGCTGGAAAAATATCGCGGAACATTAGCAAGAAGCCATCCAGGGAATCCACTATCGGTATGGTTATGGTCTTCAGGGAGATAGGTCAATGGCGACTGGAGTGGTGGCACGAGTGAACCGTTCAACCCTGGATCCCCTTGAAAGGCGGAGAACAGTCGAAGCCTAAGCCCCAGTTTCTCTAAGAGCACGATTTCGTTTGTGATGAAAGCCTCAGACCGGCGCGGAAAGCCTTTTAAGACATAGCCGATTTTGTCGCCTGACCCGTTCGAAGCAACAACGGGCGAATGCTCATTGGGCGTAGCCTGGATTAAGGAACGTGAATGTCCAGAGAGTCCCGCGTGGAAGAGTGTCGTGAGTCGCTGGCTCGCATGACTGGACGAAAAGTTGAGCGCGATCGTCTCGCGCCCTGCCTGTCCGAGACGTTCACGGATGGCTGGATTGTCAAGCAGGTAGGCCAAGGCCAGGGCCAACGCCTCGGGATCCCGTTGGGGAACCAGGAGACCATTGTGGTCGTGCTGGATAAGTTCCGGAATGCCGGACACGGCCGTGGTGACAACGGGAAGCCGGCAGGCCATGGCTTCCATGAGCACATTCGGAATGCCATCACGATCGCCGTCCTGAGAGATCTGGCAAGGAAGGGCGAAGATGTGGGCTTCTTGGTAGAGTTTCACCACTTCTTCAAGCGGTTGTTGCCCCGCGAGTGTGACAATTCCTTCAAGATTCCACTCACGAATCAACGCTTCCAGGTCGGTCCGAAGCGGCCCGCTCCCGACGATGCAGCAGCGAAACCGGTGGCCACGAAGAGCCAACAGATGACAGGCGCGGATGAGTGTGGGAAATCCCTTTTTATCTCGGAAACGGCCCACGCTGATGATGGTGGGGACAGTCGCTTTGGTCATGCGATCATTTGTGAGCAGTCGATCAAATCGATCCACGTTGAGACCGTGATAGAGCCGATGAATCGGGGTGTGACTATCGGACACGCCCTGGAGATATTGCCGATTGTCTTCCGTACAAGTGACGACGAATTTCGCATGGCGCATTTTTCTACGAAGGGTGTCTGGCCGTGCAAGGTAGATATCCTTGGCGTGGCAGGACATGCTGTAGGGGATTCCCGTGAATCGATGCGTCAGCTCCGCCACCGTTGTGGGGGCATTCGCGAAGTGAACATGAAGATGAGGGATCTGGTCGTCGATGAGCGCTGCGGCCAGAGAGCCGGCTTGCACAAATTTTGACCAGGATGGACGATCAGATGTACCTAGCCAGAATCGAACAGTCGCCAGATAGCGTCGCGGGGAGGCACTGAGCAGGCGCACATGAGCCCGCAGGGCGTTTCGACGGATAGTCGTGAATGAGCTATGGAGCGCCGCGATAGGCGCGCGCACGTGGTCCGCTAGGCCGTGTGTAATGTCATCACTTTGAGGTTCAAGGGTAAAAATGGAAAGGTCGAGTCCGGAGGCTTCTAAATCCAAAACCTCTTGAAGAACAAAGGTCTCCGAGATCTTCGGAAAAATTTTTACAAGATAGCCAATTTTTTCGGTCGCCATATGATTCATCATGATTTACACAGTCGATCCGGTTGTGACGACTGTGGGTGCCAAATGAAATCCTGAAATAGGTGGCAGATGAGGCGCACTCGTCCTGTCTCGTTGCCCTTGCAACAATAGTTGCGTCACTGCTCTCGAGACGTTCACTGCGCCATTCAGCGGGACCCCGACGTCTTGGGAGCGTGGCGGACGCGGGTTCCGTAACGACTGGGTGATGGCATTGAAAAGATGGCTGGGTGTGAGGTTCGTGGGGTGAATCATGTCGAGCAGACCTGCTGCCGAAAGTCGTTCCGCTCGGATGCACTGTTCCAGCCTGGGATGAACGCGCGGCACGACAATCCCACGTTGATTGGCCGTGAGGACTTCCACCATGGTGTTATAACCACCCATCGACACGACCAGATCTGCGGCTCGAAGGTAGTCGTAAAGATGTGGAGTAAAATCGATGACCTTGAGAGCCAAATCTTCACGCGCTGCCTGTTTCAGAATCTGACGTTTCTCCGGACACATCAGCGGACCTGTGACGATCAACGAATCAAACTCGTGACGATCCGGCCGGACGTGTTCACGCAGCATGCGGACATAGGTTTCCACAATCGTATACCCGTCATCGCCGCCACCGGGAGAGACCAGGACGAATCGATTGGTATGCAACCCGAGCTCATGCCGGATGTGCTCGATCTCGGGCGGAGACTGGTTTCTGCCGATGTATCCGCATGGGACTAGCTTCTGCTCAATATTGGATGACAGCCCATATTCTCGAACGGGGTCGTACAGCGAGCGGGTGCCATATAAGAAAATCGCATCGTAGGTATGTTCCAATAAGGGGATGACGCCGGAGTTTGTCCATTCCTTCGATACGTGCGCGGGATCATCTTCGATGTCACGCATGCCCAACACAAGTTTCGTGTGAGGCAGAAAGGCCTTGCAGTGCCGCAGGGCGGGAAGCAACTCGCCCTTGATGCCGGCCGGAGACTTATCGACCAAAAAAATATCTGGCTTGAGCATGCATAGGCTTTCCAAAATGATGCGCTGTCGCAGCTCCAGGGTAATGTCGATCGGGTGGGGGAGCGATCGAGAGCAATAGCGTCCTTCCTTATTCTTGGTGAGGGTTGGGAGCTTGATGTACTCCGTACGAGGCGGCAGTGCATAGGTATGGGCCTGCATAGAGCCGGTCAAGATGACCAAGGACGCATCGGGGATGTCCTCCACCAGCTGGCTTGCGATTTCCAGTGTGCGGCGGATATGGCCGAGACCATAACTATCGTGTGAATAGAGCATGATCAGCATAGGGGGATCTCCCAACTGCTTCTGAAGCGTAAGGCCACGTGATGGCTGTCAAGATCGAGATAGAGGTGCAGGATCATGGTTGCGCCGCCTTTCACGGAGTGGCCGGAACATGCCAAAGATGAGCGATCATGGTTGTTGGACGAACGGCCTGACATTTGGTAAACGCCTCCTAGGTCGTTTTCTGAGGGTACGATGGGCTTGATGTCATTTCTAGGACAGCATCATGAGGATCTTTCTCAGGACCGAAACGTGCAATCGTTTCAATCAGATCTTGGAATGCAAAGGGTTTCGGTAGGTAGGCATTCGCACCTGCTGCTTTGCTCATCCTGTCCGTCTCCGGCGTACCTTTAGCCGTCATGATGACGATCGGGACATGTCTGTGGTGCTGGCGTAGGGTTTCACAGAACTCGAGACCATCATCGGATCCAAGGTAAATATCAACAATCAAGAGGTCGTAGTCTCTGGCATTGATCAGATCAAAAGCGTGAGACGTTCCCAATGCCACATCGACTGTGAAGTCTTCCGCTTCGAGTCCGCGCTTCATGAACGCAACGATCCGCTCATCATCTTCCACAACCAGGATGCGCATGCCCTCACCTTTCTGAACAACAGACAAGGTATGTCCTGTTGACGTGAGGTGAGATCTTACTCAGTAGATATGAGAAGGGAATGAGCCTGAGATGAGAAATCGGTAAGAAATGAGGTGCCGGTGAAGAACGGAACAACCAATCGGCAGATCCGAGAGGTTTCATGGTGTGCGAGAGCCTATGGAATAGGAATGATAATCCAGTTCGGTATTGCTCCCGTGGATCCTTGGAAGGAGGTATAGTGGCGCTGTCCGTCTCGCGGGAGCAGCACCCATCGCGGAACCTGCTGTGGATCGTGATGCTCCATGTCGACGTGCCGAGCACGCGGCAATTCTTCGATGATCAGGTGCAGTTCATCACCATGTACAAACGCTAGACCTTTCGTATAGTGCCTAGGGTACTCAGCATCGGACACGCTGAAGGCGGCCACCTCATGTGGAAGGGCAAGGTTCAGCGCCTTCGATAGTTCCGGTGCCAGCGATTCCGCCTGGTTTCTGGTAAAGACTTGGTGTCGTTGCCCGTGTACCAACGGCACTCCTGATCCGCGCTCATACGTCAGAGACTCCAAGAGCACGAAGGTATCCCTCGGGTCTATCACATGTGCGTAGTGGAACGGGGCAAGCGCGGGGTAGCCTGACGGAAGTTCGCGCAGCGTCATGGTGAGCGTTTCGGACTGATGGAGATCAAGGTGTGGCTGTGTCTTGCAGGATGATGTGCTTACAAGACAAAGAAGAAACAAGGCGGGGAGTGCGGAGTTCTTTGCTATGGATCTGTTTTTGCTGATCATCACATCCTCCTCGTCAGGTGGAAGGCGTCTTGATGACGCCGCATGACACTCTCCCAACACAGAGTAAGACGAGATCAGCCGGAATTTGTAAATAGGCGTGCCCTCTGCAGTCAACCGCAGGGGCTAGGAGGGACGCGCGTCAGAGATCTTGTACCCAAAATCCCGCACGGTCTGAATCAGCTTCGTGTGTGACCCACCATCGATTTTCTTCCGCAGGTATCCGATGTAGACATCGATCGTATTGGTCAATGTATCGTGATGATAGCCCCAGACTTGGTCCAATATCGACGTGCGACTCAGCGCTTTGTTGGGGTTCGACATCAAATACTCCAGCAGATCAAATTCTTTCCTGGTCAAGGCAATCGTCGTGATCCCCCGACGGACTTCACGGGATGATCGATCCAGCGTCAGATCAGCGACCTGCAGCACGCTCGGGGCCTCTTCATACGCGGGTCTCCGTCGAAGCAACGCTTTGATCCGAGCCAGAAGTTCCTCAAATGCGAACGGTTTCGTGAGATAGTCATCAGCGCCGTGGTCGAACCCACTGAGTTTATCTTCGAGCCCATCCTTAGCCGTCAGCATCAAAATAGGGGTTTGAATCTGTTCACGACGCAAGACCTGGCAAACCTCGTGGCCACTTTGGTCAGGCAGTAGAAGGTCAAGGATGATGAGGTCAAACGAAGCCATGCCTCTCGCTATGCCGTCACGACCGTCCTGAACGACCTCCACCAGGTACCCTTCAGCCTCCAAGCCGCGTCGGATAAAACTCGAAATGCGTTCATCGTCTTCGACCACAAGAATGTGCTTACTCATAATAGACGCTCACGAGAATGACGAAATGGATAATCTTATGACGAAACTAGTTGCGTTATGTAAACAACTCGATTTCCCTATCGGTTTGGATGCCACACTCCTAGCTGTCTGCCGCAGACGACTGGGGTTTGTGCAAGGGAAGCTCAATGGAGACGCTGGTTCCTCGATCAAGGACGCTGGCAATCGAGATGGTTCCACGATGGGCTTCGACAATCCATTTAGCGATTGGGAGGCCCAAGCCTGATCCACTCGGGACCAAGTCTTGACGCTTGTGTTTCACGCGATAAAAACGTTGAAACACATGAGGGAGGTCCTCCTTCGGTATCCCGATCCCGTTGTCGGTCACCACCACTTGCGCAGCTGTACCGTCGCTCCCCACATTCACCGTGATGGATCCTTGCGGTTTCGTGTAGTGAATCGCATTGCTCATGAGGATCATGAACAGTTGTCGAAGACGCTGCGGGTCGCCATTGACAACGATCGGAAAGGCGGTTTGGCTGTTTACTGTAACAGTGATGCCTTTTTTGTCCGCCAGGACTCGCGCCTCCTGCTGAACCTCTTGGAGAACGGTCGGGAGCGGAGTGGGCCGTTGCTCAATCTCGATCGTACCCGATTCCGATCGTGAGATGAACAGCAGATCTCCGACCAGCTGATTGACTTGGGTGGTCAATTGGACGATCCGATCCAAAGCTGTCTTATATTCAGCGATCGGTTTATCTTTCCCTCTGATGGTGACTTCCGCCTCCCCACGAATGACGGTCAACGGTGTGCGTAGCTCGTGACTGATATTGGCGAAAAACTCCGATCTGGCCTCATTCAATTCCGTCAGTTTCTGATGGGCCACCTTGAGGGCTTCTTCGCCTTTCCGGCGTTCCGTGATGTCTTCGACACTGCAAAAAATATACAGCTGGTTGTCTCGTTCAATCAGATTCCCGAAGAGCCGCACCGGAACCCTATGCCCATCACGATGAATGTAGTGTTTCTCATAGTTCCTGAACTCTCCGGTCTTTGTGAGGATCTCCATGATCCTAAAAGCTCGTTCCTCATACTCATTTGGCGTCAGCTCCCAATAGGTCATACCTAACACGTCGCTGCGGGTCCGTCCGACGATCGCCGCATAGGCCTCGTTGCAATCGACAACGGTTCCCTCGATATCGAAGAGAGCCAACCCTATCGGAGAAAGCTCGAACAGCGTGCGATTGTATTGTTCACCGGTGACCAGGGCCTTTTCAATCTGCTTACGGGCGGTGATGTCTTGTTTGATGCTGATGAAATAGTCGATGATTCCGCTCCTCGCACGAATCGGGGTTATCGTCTGCTCCTCAACAAACAGACTTCCATCTTTCTTTCGATTAATGATTTCGCCATGCCATACGGACCCACTCAGAATTGTCTGCCATAGGTTCTGATAGAAGGTATGATCGTGTTGACCTGACTTCAGGATGCTGATGTTCCGACCGATGGCTTCCTCGAAGGAATAGCCGGTCAACACAGTAAAGGAAGGATTGGCCCAGGTGATGCGGCCTTCAAAGTCCGTAATGACCACCGCGTTTGCCGCGGATTCGAGAGCAGCTTCGTGTAATCGGAGTTGTTCCTCAGCCTCCTTCAGTTCGCTGATGTCTCTGCCGACACACGCGACGCCAAGAATGACGTTATCCTCGTCGCGTAACATGGCTTCGGAATAGAGCATAGGGATCATCCGCCCGTCTTTTGTTCGGTACGTCACTTCTCCGAGATCGACTGCTAGGTTGCCTGAGAATTCTCCGGATATGGTTCCGGAAGCATGTTCCTGTTTGTGCGGGAAGAGGATGCTGATGTGCTGACCCAACAGCTCATGCTCCTCGTATCCGAGGAGCTGAGTCGTGGCGCGGTTGACCGTTTGAATGATGCCATCAGGATTCACGACAATCAGACTATCGAGCATTGAACGAATAATGTTATCCACATATTTCTTGGATACCGTCGTCTCCAGTAATTTCTCCGTCATGGCGTTGAAGCACTTCGCCAATTGGCCTAATTCATCGACACTCGAGACCTGAACGGTCGTGTGTAAATCTCCCTCGGCAACCCTCACGGTCGCGTGTGTAAGAGGGCCGATAATCTGCAGAGAGCGTTTCAAGAGCACGATGAACAATCCGCCTCCGAAGATCAATGTGAAAAAGCTTGTGAGGAACGTCTCGTAAATCAGCGTGCTGAGTCGTGCTTCGAGCGCGCTCCGATCGAGAAAGATCCTGACCGATCCGATCGGCCGAATCGCCAAGGTACCGTCCTTTTCTCCCGCGCTCGTTGAGTCAACCACCCTGTTTCCGAACTCTGAGATGCGATACCCTTTTTTCAGGACCAGGTCCCGCTGCCAGACATCACCTGGCTCCTGGTACGCGAGGTCGTCAGAGGTGAGTTGGATACCGGAAAACTCTAGCCACAGAGTGTGCGCCGGTCGATAAGTGAGGATCGCCACGACATCCTCTCCTTCACCCTGAGACTGGAGTAACGACGTGAGTCCCGCAACATCCTGTTCCTGGTAATAGACTCGCGCTTGCGACGCGATCGTCTTCGCGAGCATTCGTCCTCGTATCTCGAACTCCTGAAACATGGCCTTGCGGCTGGAGGTATAGGCAAAATAGCTCAAGCCGCAGACGGCACCGAAAAAGACGGCGAAAAACAAGGCCATCATCTTGTGCAATACGGATTCTCTGAGCCACCGTCGAATCAACATCACGACATCGTCACCGATCCTCAATGAGAAGTACCACCTTCACCTGATCCTTATGCATGTCTTTGAGATGCGACAAGGTGACGTATCCGATCGCGCTTTCGATCGTCTCGACGAAGTGTATGACGGCATCGTCGGAGCGCTCGATCACGCTCTGGACAGGAATGGGCGTACCCTGGCGGTAAAACACCTGATTGGGTTTGGCATTCAGTGCACGAAGATAAAAGACCTTCCTGGCTTCGGCAGCAATTTCACGATTGACGAGCTTAACTCTGTCGCCTTCCGGCCAATGGAGCGTCTCCCCCCGATACATGGCGGCGACGGTCGTCGTGCTGAGTGACGTGATCGGGTTATTCTTGTTGACAATGACCGCCAGTGATTCAGCAGTAGCCGGTGCAACCCACAACACAACTCCCGACAGGATCGCCAGTACCTGCAACCAGGATATTCTCTGATAAGGTGGCCAGCGCATTGAGGCCGCTAGAAGATCCACGCGATAGAGGTGAGAAATCCGTCAGAAGGGACGGTCAGAAACTGACCGTGATTAAATTGATACTCCGCTTTAAATACGTAATCTTCCACAGGGCGGTAGTTGAAACCGATCACAAACTCCTCACCGATCTGACTCCCTGTCGAACTCGCGGTGGTATTGATCTTGGTGTACCCATATCGTCCGACCAGTGCAAACGTAGGGTTATTGAAGCGCCGACCGAGAACGGTTGAATTCATGGCTGAAGGCCAAAAACGGTAGGTCAGCTGGACATAATACCCCCAGAGGCTTGAGGGGGTGGTTGAACCTTGGATATCAAAGCGGGCGAATTCGCTCCTGAAGATAAAGTTCTCCCAAATCGATATATTTCTCGGCCTGAACTCTGCGTCGAAGGCCATGCCGAGAATCTGATCACTTGAGCCGGGTTTGTATTCCCCCCGATATCCTGAAAAACCAAACTCGTACTGATCAAAGAACTTTAGGGTTCCACGTCCGACGACGGCTTTATCACCGTTATTATCAGGACGTAACCCTGTTCGCGCACTGCGCAGTCCGAAGTCTGGCGTGTTGCCTGGCGTCGCCAAGAACTTGTCTGTCAGCCCGTTGATCACTTGAATGTCATAGGTGGCCTTGATGTTCTCGGAAAGTGGCACGAAGCCAAACACCCCGATCCCAAGGTCACCCCAGGTCGTCGGGGTCACAAGGCGCGCAACCGACGGGGGTCGAGTGAGGTCTCGGCGAGGGTCAAAGTGATCGAGGTTAAACTTACCGAATGGTATCAAAAGCACGCCTGCACGGACATTGAAGGCCTGCGTCAACAGCAGATCGACGTAGGCCTGTTCCGCTTCAGCGGTTCCATCGGGAAGGCCAAGATCGATTTCAGAATAGACACGAATCCGATCGTGGATATTTCCGGAGATTAATAACTCGAGATTGCCATCATAGCTCGTGCGACGATCTTGAAAGCTTTCAAAGATCACGGCGCCATAGGCACCGACCCTAATACGCTGGGCGAGTTCATCTGATAGGCTGCTTTGCTGTTGTTCTACGAGTCCGAGTCGGTCTTTCAGGTCAGACAACTCTCTCTGGTGCTGTTCCTCAACCTGACGGAGTCGCTCCTTCAATTCCTGTATGGCATCCTCCTGTTGTGCCTCATCATGCTTGTGTATAGTTTGAGCCAATGGAGCATGTGTCAGGAGCATCGAGAGAAGACACGTAAAGAGCACGATCCGAGGTACGGTACGCTTTCGGAAACTGCTGTGTGCATGAAACGACAGCCACGATGTAGACATAGTCAGTAACGCGCTAGGGAAGCGGAATGATGATCCAATTGGTAATGGCCCCTTTCCCACCAACGCGAGTGGCATAGTGTCGTTGTCGGTCGCCAGGCAGTAATTCCCAGCGTGAGATTGGCTGCTGATAAGTTTTTTGTTCTCCTTCATAGAGCGGCTTTCGTAATTCCTCGATGATCAGATGCAACTCGTCGTTCGCCACAAAGACGAACCCCTTCGTACGCCGATCCGGTTTCTCTTCATCAGCGATCGCGAATGCCACCACTGTGTCTGTTGTCGCTTGGCTCAACCCGTTTGACAGTTCATGCGCGAGTACTTCGGCCTGATGTCTGCTAAAGACTCGACGTGGTTGTCCTGATGAAAACGGCATCACAGAGCTCGCATCATATTTCAGAGCGTCCAGAACAATGAATACCTCATTGGATGGTAGAGGATAGGAGTGCTGATAGGGTGCGAGCGGGGGGTATCCGATCGGCAATTCACGAAGCATCACCGAGAGAGTTTCCGATTGATAAATGGCAAGGCCGGTGTGCGTCTGGCATGACGGTAAACTACAAAGAATGAGGAATACAGCAACTATCACGCTGCCTTTCGTCATGATCGGCCTCTTGAGATACGCTCCCTCACTGCTAACCCCTTCCGAGCCAAGCCGATGTATACCACAGTCTGAGCGCCCATAAAGCATTCTTTCTGGAGGCCCTGTCCGTAACCTTTACAGGCGTTTTACGAATGAGTGGAGCCTGCTAAAATGCCTTCATGGAAGTCATTGCCACCCACAGCAATGCGGATTTCGATGGTTTGGCATCTATGGTGGCCGCGCGGAAGCTTTTTCCAGATGCCACGCTGGTCTTGCCTGCGGGAGGACAAGAAACGGTCCGCAATTTTCTCGCCGATCATGATCTGGGCATCGTCAAGCTCAAAGGGCTCGATCTTTCTCAGATCAGCAGGCTGATCCTCGTCGACACCCAAAATCCTGATCGCATCGGATCGCTCAAGTCTTGTGTGGACAACCTTTCGGTCGAGATCGTGGTGTTCGATCATCATGTGGATGAGGCTTCTCCTTGTGCCGGTCGATCGCCTTTGTCTCTCGTGGAGCCTGTCGGCGCAACGACGACATTGCTGATTGAACTGCTTCGCGAACGGCAGATTGCCGTGACACCCTTCGAAGCCACGGTCTTGGCGTTGGGACTTTATGAAGAAACCGGTTCGTTTGGGTTTACCTCCACGACCGTGCGAGATCTCAAGGCCGGGGCGTTTCTTCTGGAATGTCAAGCGGATTTGACTGTGGTGATGGATGTGCTTCGTCGTCCACTGGATCCCGATACTGTCGCCCTTCTCAACGACCTGATGGAGCATAGCGAGTTGCACTACCTGGAAGGCCGAAAGGTCTTGGTGGCGACCAGCACGATTGATCGTCGTCGCGGGGAGGCAGCCGGTGTAGTCCATTTGCTCGCAGAAATGCAGGGGATCGATGCCGTTGTCGTGGCGGTGATGATGGAAGATCGAGTTCAGGTGATCGGCAGAAGCCGCCGATCCGAGATCGACGTTGGGTGGATCGCACGGGAGTTCGGTGGCGGAGGACATGCGGTGGCCGCTGCTGCAACGGTCAAAGGTCACACACTCGCGGAAGTCAAAGAGAAACTTGTGGGACTCCTGACCACGCACTATCGCCCGACCTTGCTGGCGCAAGATGTCATGACCCGTCCGGTGAAGGCCATCGAGGGCGGCACGACGGTCACTGAGGCCGGGAAACGGATGACCGCCTATGGACTCAATGTGTTCCCGGTTCTGGCTGACAATCGCCGGTACGCTGGACTGGTCAGTCGGGAGTTGATTCAAAAGGCCTTGTTTCATCGACTGGGTAAGATGGCTGTACGGGACATCATGCAGACTGATGCCTATACCGCTCACATGGAAACACCCTTTCATGATATTGAAACGGCCATGATCGAGCGGAACCAGCGGTTTGTTCCGATCATCGATGACGTCAACGTGGTGGGCGTCATTACCAGAACGGATCTGCTACGGACCCTGCATGACGACGTCTTGAAGGGCGCTCGAATGCGGGCTCAGCGGCCTGGCGAAGCTGATGCTGCGATCGGAGGGCCGCACCGTAACGTGAAGGGGTTACTCCGGAGTCGGTTGCCCCATCGCGTCGTGACATTGCTGGAGCAAAGCGGGCAGTTGGCCGACCGTTGCGAGGTCTCCCTCTTCGTCGTCGGCGGGTGCGTGCGAGATCTGTTGCTGGGCATCAAGAACTTGGATTTGGATCTTGTGATCGAAGGCGACGGAATCGCCTTCGCGCGAAAGCTGGGCGATGTCCTGCATGCGCGGGTCAAGGTCCACGAACGATTCGGTACGGCCATCGTCTTGCTGCCGGATGGATTCAAGCTGGATGTCGCCACGGCCAGAACGGAGTATTACGAATTCCCCACGGCTCTGCCGACGGTGGAACAAAGCTCAATCAAGAAGGATCTGTATCGCCGTGACTTCACGATCAATGCCTTGGCGGTCCGTTTGAACGGAAAGGGCTTCGGAGACATTCTTGATTTTTATGGAGGTCAACGTGATCTCAATGAAAAGGTGATCCGAGTCTTGCACGGATTGAGTTTTGTCGAAGATCCCACTCGTGTGTTTCGCGCGATTCGATTCGAAACCAGGTTCGGGTTCCATTTGGGGAAAGACACCCTGGCATTGATCGCGGGCGCCGTGAAGATGAATTTATTTCACCGGCTATCAGGCCATCGGCTGTTGGAGGAACTCAAGCTCCTGTTGAGTGAGCGTGCGTGCAAGCAGGCGGTGAAACGGTTGGCGGAATCGAACCTGATCCAGTTTATCCATCCGAAGTTAAAATGGTCGACGAGATTGGAGGCGCTGCTTGACGGAGTCGATGAATCGATCGATTGGTACCGCCTCTTATATTTAGATCGCAAGATGGACAGCTGGCTGGTCTATGTTGCGGCGTTCCTCGACGTATTGCCGGGACGTGCCGTGGTCGAGGTCTTGAAGCGCTTTCCGTTTTCCGAAGAGGAGGCCGACCGGCTCAGAACATCCCGTATCGGGGGGCAGGCTATTCTGCGACGCCTCGGAAAGAAACCGGAACCAAAGGCATCCGAGGTCCATCGTCTGCTCTCAGGACTTTCCGATGAGACGCTGTTGAGCCTCATGGCCAAGAGCAAGGGAGAGACGGTGAAGCGGCAGGTCTCAGCCTTCCTCACGACCTATCAGCATGTGAAGCCGACCCTGACTGGGACCGATCTCAAGGCGATGGGATTGAAACCTGGCCCGCAGTTCAAAAAGATTCTCGACCGATTGCTCGCCGCACATCTTGACGGCGAGGTCAGAACTGAAGCAGAGGAACGACGGTTCGTTCAACAGGTGATTCACGACCCAACATGAACGGTTTGAAACACCGGAAATCCAGGTGAGCTGGTTCAACCGCCTAAGTGTCTTCCCATAGTTTGAATTGAAGCGCAGTCCTCGGAATAATCTTCCCGCAGTACTATTCGTATCCTCTAACCCACACCTCTTAGCAGATCTCTCCGTAAGTCATTGTAAAGTAGTCAGTTTATGCAGAACTCTTCGCTCGCTCGCATACCTAAGCCTGAGTGAAGCCTCGACCTGTCCTCAATAAATAGATCGTTATTGCCGATATTTAGTCATTGCTATGCTTGATGATCCAATTTTGCAGATCAGTATCTATGGGCTCTGTGTCGGCGTGGTGATTGCCGTCATGTTGGGTCTCCCTCCCTTGCTTGGCGAGCGCCACTGGCGAAAGCACGACCGTCGAACCGAAAGCGCAACGGCCATTCCCTATGAATGTGGGATCCGGCCGACCGGCAATGCCCAAGTCCGTCCACCGGTCCAATACTATTTGATCGCCATGTTCTTCGTCATTTTTGATGTGGAGGCGGCGTACCTCTATACCTGGGCAGTCGCTGTGCCGGAGACCGGCTGGCTTGGCTTTATCGAAGTGACGATCTTTGTGACCATTCTCTTGGCATCTCTTGCGTATTTATGGCTCACCGGAGCGCTCGACTGGCATGCACAGTCCCAACGTCCGCGAGCCCGTCACCAGCAGAAGCCTCGGATACAACAGTCAACGGAGTTCTACGATGACCGAGTGGCGTAATGGACGACTGGAGGGTGTGCGGATCACCGATGGTGGTGATGGGTCATTGACCGCTGTCGTCGGCGACTCGGTTCTCTTTGCACGACTCCAAGATCTCCTCGCGTGGGGACGGAAGAATTCACTCTGGCCGTTGAACTTCGGGCTGTCGTGTTGTTTCGTCGAAATGGCGACGAGTCTGACCAGTGTCTATGACGTCTCTCGATTTGGTGCCGAAGTCGTCCGTGGTTCACCACGGCAAGCTGATGTGTTGGTCGTGTCGGGAACGGTGTTCTTGAAGGTTGCCCCTGTGATCAAGCAACTCTACGAGCAGATGCTGGAGCCACGGTGGGTGATTTCGATGGGGTCCTGCTCGAACTCCGGAGGCATGTTCGATGCCTATTCGGTCGTGCAAGGTGTCGATAAATTCATTCCCGTGGATGTGTACATGCCGGGATGCCCTCCGCCTCCGCACGCGTTTATGGAATGCCTGCTGCTGCTCCAGAACATGGTGGGATCAGAGCGCCGTCCTTTAAGCTGGCATTTCGGTCCGCAAGAGGTTCAGAAGCCGATCATGCCCTCGATGCGGGACGCAAAACGAGCAGAGCGGATGAGTCAGCGTGAATATGCCGGCGTCGATGTGCTTACACGCACCGATCTGCTCTCTCCGCACTTCGCCGGACAACCACACGGGCTTTCGAAAGAGAAGTCATGACTCCACGATCATCGACCCTTCAAGAAACGTCGAGAGGCGAACGGACGGGCGTGGTCATCGAGCTCGAACGTCGCTTCGGATCGGAAGGCTGGCTGAAGGCCGAGCAAAACACACTGGATGACATCCCGACCCTATGGGTGGAGAAGCATCGCCTTCCGGAGATTCTTCGGTATGTCAGGTCCGAGCTTCCTCGCCCCTTTCCCATGCTGTTCGACCTGAGTGCAACAGACGAACGGCTCCGCCGACATCATGACGGGCTACCGATCGGAAGCTTTACTGTGTTCTATCATCTTTTTTCGTTTGAGCGGAACCAATCACTTCGTATCAAGGTGGCGCTCGACAGTGAAGCACTCTCGTTACCGTCAAGTAGAGAGCTGTGGCCGAACGCCGATTGGTACGAACGCGAGATCTACGACATGTTCGGGATTCGTTTTGACGGACATCCGTTTCTCCGTCGCCTCCTCATGCCCTCCTGGTGGGAGGGGTATCCGCTTCGCAAAGACCATCCCTCGCGCGCGACGGAAATCGGGCAGTTCCAACTGCCGCCGGAAAAGCTGGTCATGTCCCAGGAATCGTTGCAATTCAAGCCGGAGGACTGGGGCTTGGCTCGCACCTATCACGACCACGATTCCGACTTCGACTATATGTTCATCAACCTCGGCCCGGCCCATACCGGCACACACGGCGTGCTTCGACTCGTGGCGCAACTTGCGGGTGAGGAAATCATCAATATCGTGCCGGATATCGGCTTCCACCATCGCTCACAGGAAAAGATCGCGGAACGGCAAACCTGGCATTCCTTCATTCCGTATACCGATCGTGTGGACTACCTGCAGGGTGTCTTGAATGAGATGCCGTATTGTCTGGCGGTCGAACGATTGGCAGGCATCACCGTGCCACCTCGTGCACAAGTGATCCGCGTCATGATGTCCGAATTCTATCGGATCGCCAGTCATCTCGTCTGGTATGGAACCTTTGCGGCGGATGTGGGTGCCTTATCACCGGTCTTTTACATGTTCAACGATCGCGAGCGAATCCTTGCGATTGCCGAAGCCATTTGTGGCGGCCGGATGCATCCGAATTGGCTTCGCATTGGTGGCGTGGCACGAGATCTTCCCACGGGATGGGATCAACTAGTCAAACAGTTTGTTGATTGGTTTCCCAGCCGACTCGATGACTATGAACGCCTTGTGATGGACAATCCGATTCTCAAGCAACGGACCGTCGGAATCGGGACCTTGTCCCTCGAAGACGCGATTGCCTGGGGTGCCACTGGTCCAATGCTGCGTGCCTGCGGCATGGCCTGGGATCTGCGCAAGGCTCGTCCGTACTCCGGCTATGAGCAGTTCGAGTTTGACGTGCCGGTTGCCTCAAACGGCGATTGTTATGACCGCGCCATGGTGCATGTCCTCGAATTACGTCAATCGCTGAGGATCATTCGTCAGTGCCTCAACGCGATGCCATCTGGTCCCTATACATCCCTCGATCCACTGACGACTCCGCCACTAAAGACACACGCGCTGCAGGACATTGAAACGCTCATCAACCATTTTGTCGGAGTGAGTTGGGGTCCGGTACTCCCACCCGGTGAAGCAGAAATTCCCACGGAATCCTCAAAAGGCCAGACCAGTTATTACCTGACGAGTGATGGCTCGCAGCTTTCATACAGGACGAGAATCCGGACCCCCTCGTTCGCCCACATTCAAATGGTGCCACTCATGGCACGCGGAGAATTGCTCTCGGATCTTTTGGCCGTATTAGGCAGTGTGGATTATGTGCTGTCGGATGTGGATCGGTAAACGCGCCATGCACGGTTCAGCGGTGCCACACCTTCAACGCTGAGGAGAGGTCACGAGATGCTGTCAGAGACTGAACGCCGAGAGCTCGAAGAGGCCGTGAAACATTATCCTGACAAACGAGGAGCGGCCATCGATGCCCTGCTGACCATTCAGCGACGACGTGGGTGGATCTCAGACGACTTGCTCCTCGATATTGCTCAATTTCTTGAGATCACGGCCGAAGATCTGGATAGTGTCGCCACGTTCTACAACCTTATCTTTCGGAAGCCCGTCGGTCGGCATGTCGCCTTCATGTGCGACAGCATCAGTTGTTGGATCAAGGGCTGTGAGCGAGTGCAAGAGCAGATCAAGAACCTCTACGACGTGGAATTAGGCCAAACAACCTCCGATGGACGTCTGACGCTGTTACCGATTGCGTGCTTGGGGCAATGCGAACGAGCACCGGCCATAATGATCGATCAGGATGTGCATGGCGACATCACGCCTGACACGATTGAACAGATCGTGGAGAAATACAAGTAACTAGTGGGCTGAAGGAAGTGAATGGTAACACACAGCTCCAAACCGTTGACCGTTTAAGGTTCACACGTCACCGCTGAACACCATGGAACGACCACTCACTCAACATATTCATCCGGATGGCACAACGCGTACGTTGCGAGAGTACGTGAAGGATGGAGGGTATCGCTGTCTCCAGAAGCTTGCCGCCGGGTTAGCTCCCAAGGATGTGCAGCGGCTGGTGACTGAGGCAGGATTGCGCGGAAGAGGCGGGGGCGGTTTTCCCACCGGCACCAAGTGGAGCTTTGTCCCGATGGGTCCCGATGCGCCGAAGCCAAAGTATATCGTCGCCAACGGCGATGAAATGGAACCTGGCACGTTTAAGGATCGTGTGCTGATGGAGGGTGACTCCCATGGCCTCATCGAGGGCATGATCCTAGCTGGGTATGCGCTGGATGCGGAGGTCGGCTACATTTTCCTGCGTGGGGAATACCATCTGTCCGCCCAACGGTTAAACCAAGCCATTGCAGAAGCCTACGCAGAGGGCTATCTCGGGAAAACCATTCCAGGAACTGGATTTCGTTTTGACCTGCACCTCCATTCCAGCGCCGGCCGCTATATCTGTGGCGAAGAAACGGCACTAATCAATGCCTTGGAAGGCAAACGAGCAGTTCCAAGGGCAAAACCTCCCTTTCCACAGACGGTCGGCCTATGGGGACAACCGACGGTCGTGCAGAACGTGGAAACCTTCTACAACCTCCCTCATATCGTGAACCATGGCGCTGCATGGTATCACAGTCTGAGTCACACGCAGGACGGCGGCACAAAGATCTACGGAGTCAGCGGACGTGTGATCCATCCTGGGTGGTGGGAACTGCCGCTCGGAACGACGGCCCGTGAAATATTGGAGGAACATGCCGGTGGAATGGCAAACGGCGTGCGGTTTCGCGGCGTCTTGCCCGGCGGTATCTCCACGGCATTCTTGGTTGAGAAGCACCTCGATCTTCCCCTGGACTTCTCTTCGCTCCCGCCTCAGGTCGGTCGTCTTGGAACCGGGACCATGATCGTGCTCGACGACCACACCTGTCCTGTCGGGTTCGTCCTGAATCTTGAACGATTCTTTGCCCGTGAATCGTGTGGATGGTGTACCCCCTGTCGGGAAGGGTTGCCATGGGTAGCACGAATTCTCACATCCTTCGAGGAAGGACATGCCAGCAAGGATGATCTGGCGCTATTGGACATGCACACGAAGTGGCTTGCTCCCGGTCATACGTTCTGTGGTCTTGCCCCCGGTGCGATGGCGCCCTTGCAATCAGCCTTGCAGTACTTCCGTGAGGACTTCGAACAACATATCAGTCGAGGACGATGTCCGTGGAGTAAGAAGCCGGCGCAACTGAAAGTGTTGGTTTAACTTTATGGCGACCATCATCGTTGATAACAAGTCGTATAGCGTCGATGAGCGGCAGAATTTGCTGGCCGCCTGTCTCGGGCATGGGCTGAACGTGCCTTATTTCTGTTGGCATCCGGCGATGGGATCGGTCGGAGCCTGCCGCCAATGCGCGGTCAAACAGTTCAAAGATGATCGTGATCAGTCCGGCCGGCTGGTGATGTCCTGCATGACGCCGGTGACCAATGGCACTCGTATCTCAATTGACGATCCGGAAGCGTTGGCCTTTCGTGCGTCGGTCATCGAATGGCTCATGGTGAACCATCCACACGACTGTCCTGTGTGTGACGAAGGAGGGGAGTGCCATTTACAGGATATGACGGTCATGACCAGACATGTCTACCGGCGCTCTCGCTTCCCGAAGCGGACCCACCGTAACCAGTCGCTCGGTCCGTTCATTCGTCATGAAATGAATCGGTGTATCCAATGCTACCGCTGCGTACGATTTTATCGAGACTATGCGGGCGGTCGAGACCTCAATGTCTTCGGCTCGCATGACGCCCTGTATTTTGGCCGTGAGCAGGACGGGACGTTAGAAAATGAATTCAGCGGCAATCTTGTGGAGGTTTGTCCGACCGGTGTGTTCACCGACAAAACGTTCTTTCGTCACTACACGAGGAAGTGGGATCTTCAATCTGCTCAATCGATCTGTTCCCATTGTAGTCTTGGCTGTAATACCACCGCGAGTGAACGCTCTGGCATTCTTCGGCGAATCACCAATCGCTTTAACAGTCAGGTGAACGGCTACTTTCTCTGCGATCGTGGTCGATTTGGGTACGAGTATGTCAATAGCGACAAACGGATCAAGCACGTTCGTGTGCAGCTGGATCAGGATCGTACCAAAACGGCAGCACCCCAGGAGGCATCTGAGGTTCTGAATATTATTGGAGCGCGTTTACGGGCTGCCCATGGCATCATCGGTATTGGGTCACCTCGCGCGTCGCTCGAAGCCAATGTGGCCCTCCGGACCTTGGTTGGACCGCAACAGTTTTTTCTTGGAATCAACGAACATGAGCACCAGCTTCTCTCCAAGGTTCTCAGCGTGCTTTGGACGGGACCGGTGCCATCCGCGTCTATTCATGACGCCGAACAAGCTGATGCGGTCCTTGTTCTTGGCGCTGATCTGCTGAACGAGGCTCCACGCCTCGCACTTGCTCTCCTCCAGTCCATCCGTCAACAGCCGATGGAACGAGTAGACGATCTCAAGATTCCACGATGGGATGAGGCGGCTGTGCGGAACGCCGTGCAAAACAGGCGAGGCCCTCTCTTCCTCGCTGGGTCTCAGCGAACGTGGTTGCATGACCATGCAACGGACTCCTATGTCGCCGCACCTGACGATATCGCCCGGTTGGGATTTGCTGTGGCTGGATCGATCGGTCAAGGGGCCCCTTCCGTCTCTGATCTCAGAGGTGAAATCAGGGAGCTGACTCATCGTGTCGCCGAGGCGCTGGGCAACGCGCAACGCCCGCTGATCATCGCCGGAACCGGCAGTGGTTCGCTTGCGACGATTGAAGCGGCAGCCAATGTTGCGTGGGCCTTACACCGGAGAGGGAAAGCACCTCGGCTCAGCTTTGTTCTTCCTGAGTGTAATAGCGCAGGTCTTGGGTTGCTCGGCGGTGGAAGGTTGCAAGGCGCGTTCGACTCGATCAGTCAGGGAAAGGCCGATACCGTGATCGTGCTGGAGAACGATTTATATAGGCGAGCGGAGGAGACACAAGTCGATGCCTTCTTCGATGCCGCACATACCGTGATTGTCATCGATTCCCTCGAGAATCGCACAACAACAAAAGCCGACGTCCTGCTTCCGGCAGCGACTGCCGTGGAATCCGATGGAACCTTCGTGAGTCAAGAGGGCCGCGCTCAACGGTTTTATCAAGCGTTTGTTCCGGAGCGTGAGATTAAGGAAGGTTGGCGGTGGCTCAGTGATATGGCCCGCGCTGCATCACAGGAGACAGATGTCGACCGTGGGGTAACGACCTGGCGCAACTACGACGATGTGGTCTCGGCCACGGCCAGAGCTGCTCCCGAACTCGCTCACATTGGGAAGGTCGCACCTTCGGCGAGCTTCCGCCTCATGGGCCAAAAAATTCCACGACAGTCTGATCGATGCAGTGGGCGCACATCCCTGATCGCTCATCTGACTGTCCACGAGCCCGCTCCACCTGTCGACCACGACTCGCCGCTCGCCTTCACAATGGAGGGATATCGAGGACCAGTTCCCTCACCGCTGATCTCTCAATTCTGGGCTCCCGGTTGGAATTCGATCCAGGCCGTGAATACGTATCAGGACGAAGTCGGCGGACCGTTGCGTGATGAAATGCCTGGCGTTCGGCTCATCGAGCCGGACGCCACAATGGCACCGGCTTGGTTCACAGCCATTCCACATCCGTTTCAGCCACGCTCCGATCAATGGTTACTCCTGGCAAGGCCCGCCCTGTTTGGGAGCGACGAACTCAGTAATCACTCGCCGGCGATTGTCGAACGAATGGCCCAACCGTTCCTGTCCTTGCATCCATCAGATGGAGCGCGGCTCAGTCTCGATGACCACAGCATGATTGACCTGACGTTGGAGGGGAAGACGTACAGCCTTGCCGTACACCTTGATCCATTTACTCCGCTCGGTACGACCGGTCTCTTCCTTGGGCCTGATGTCTTTCGTGGACAGGTGCCGGCCTGGGTCAACCTCTTCAAGGCGGTCACGATTGTGCCACGGCGGAGGGTCGCATGATCGACTGGAGCCACACCGCAGTCACGATCGCCGTCATGCTCGGCGGTGGGCTGACGTTGGCTGGGATGCTCATCTGGGTCGAACGTCGGCTGCTCGGGGTTTGGCAAGAACGATATGGCCCCAACCGTCTTGGGCCTGGCGGTTGTCTGCAATCACTGGCAGATATGATCAAGATCTTCACGAAGGAAGATTGGATTCCGCCCTTCGCGGATAAAGCGGTGTTCGTGATCACCCCGGCCATCGTCGTGATCACCGCACTCATGTCGTTTGCCGTGGTACCGATCGCCCCCAACTTCGTCGTGGCTGATCTCAATATGGGGGTCATGTTCTTTTTGGCCATGTCGAGCCTCGCGGCCTACAGCGTCATTATTGGAGGCTGGGCCTCCAATAATAAATTCGCATTTCTTGGGAGTCTCAGGGCGATCGCGCAGTTATTGAGTTACGAAGTTTTTATGGGGCTCTCACTGATGGGTGCCGTGCTGCTAGCCGGGTCGTTCAACCTGAGCGACATTGTGGAGGCACAACGACATCAATGGTTTGTCGTTCCCCAATTTCTTGGATTTCTCGGGTTCTTCATGGCGGGACTGGCTGAGGCCCATCGTACTCCGTTTGATATGCCTGAGGCGGAAGCAGAGCTGGTCGCCGGGTACCACTCGGAATACAGCGGGATGAAATTCGGAATGTTTTTTGTCGGCGAATACCTCAGCGTGATCTTGCTCTCAGCGATGACTGTGATCCTTTTCTTCGGAGGCTGGCACGGACCTTGGCTGCCGCCAGTGGTCTGGTTTGTCCTAAAGATGTTCGGCTTCATCGCCCTGATCATCCTGATTCGGGCGACGTGGCCACGATTCCGATTTGATCAGCTGCTGACCTTCGGGTGGAAAGTCGTGATGCCGCTCGCGTTGATCAATCTTTTGGTAACGGGTGGGGTGGTGCTGTGGAGAGCGGGATGACCGGGATGTACCAGGTCATCGCGAACACGGATGTGATCCGATGGGAAGGCAAGTCATCCTGGTAGAACGGCTGGACGTATGATGAACGCCTGGATCTATGCTCGTAATCTGGTCGTGGGGCTCTGGATCGTCTTCAAGCGAACCTTTGCGAAGCCGGTCACCGTTCAGTATCCGGAAGAGCGGCCGTATTTGCCTCCACGCTGGCGTGGACGCATCGTCCTTACACGGGATCCTGACGGGGAAGAGCGCTGTGTGGCGTGCTACCTCTGCTCTGCGGCCTGTCCGGTCGATTGCATTTCGCTGCAGGCGACGAATAATCCGGATGCTCACGAACGCCGCTATCCGGAGTTCTTCAGGATTAACTTTTCCCGCTGCATCTATTGTGGAATGTGTGAGGAAGCCTGTCCGACCACTGCGATTCAGCTCATTCCGGACTTTGAGCAAAGTGAATATGCCCGTCGAAACCTCGTCTACGAGAAGGAAGACCTCCTGATCAGCGGTACGGGCAAGTACCACGACTACAATTTTTATCGAGTAGCCGGTGTGAGAACTCTCGACAAAGATAAGGGACAAGGTGCGAACGAGCTCCCACCGGTGGATGTGAGAAGTTTAATGCCTTAAGAACCGTGAACGATGGATGCTATGGAAATCTTATTCTATATCGCAGCAACCGTGACTGTCTTGGCGACCCTGCGGGTGATCACACATGTGCATCCTGTCCATGCCTTGCTCTATCTGGTCGTGGCGCTGATCGCACTGGCCTTCATTTTCTATTTATTGGGTGCCCAGTTTGCCGCAGCGCTCGAGATTATCATTTACGGCGGTGCCATCATGGTGCTCTTCATCTTTGTGGTGATGCTCCTCGGGCCGCTCGCAGCTGAACAGGAGAAAAGTTGGCTCACGCCAGGCGCATGGATCGGACCTAGTATCTTGGCCTTGGTGCTCCTCGGTGAAGTGGGATACCTCATTGCCGTCGGAGACCATCCCGTGACGATTGTCGCGGAAACTCAGCAGAAAGCCGTCTCCATCGCTCTCTACGGCCCCTATATCATCGCGGTCGAACTGGCTTCCATGCTGTTACTGCCTGGGCTGATCGGTGCCTATCACTTGGGACGTCGTATCTCAAGAGAGGATCGTTGATGTTGAGCACACCTGCATTGGTGTTGGCTATCGTACTGTTTGGCCTTGGCTTGATCGGCCTCTTGAGTCGACGCAACATCCTCTACATGTTGCTGTCCCTTGAAATCATGTTGAATGCCGCCGCGCTTGCCTTCATTGCCGGAGGAGCCCGTTGGGGACAAGCCGATGGGGAGGTCATGTTCTTGTTCATCCTCACCCTGGCGGCAGCTGAAGTTTCCGTGGCACTGGGGATTGTGCTGCAGCTGTCACATCGGTTTCGAACAGTGGACGCCGATGCCTTGTGCGAGCTGAGAGGATGAGAGAACGTGAGGAGTACGGCGTAAGGTGAGTATGCTGAAACTACTGTGGCTTATTCCAGTCCTTCCGCTCACGGGTTTTCTGGTGCTGGCCCTGTGTGGCGATCGACTGAGCCGACGCCAGATCGCCTGGGTCGGTTGCGGCTCGGTAGGCGCGGCAGCCGTGACCACGGCGCTTGTCGCTGCAGACTTCTTCCGCACCTTTCCGGATCGTGAGTTCTACCAGCAGACACTCTGGAACTGGATCAACACCTCCGGGATGACGGTCGGCATCTCCTGGTACCTGGATGCGCTCTCACTCTTGATGGTGGCGGTCATCACCGGCATCGGGTTCTTGATCCATCTGTATTCCGCAGAGTACATGGCTCACGATGATGGCTACGCCAGATTTTTTGCCTATATGAATCTGTTCGTGGCCGCCATGCTCACGCTGGTGTTGGCCGACAATCTCCTGCTGCTCTATCTGGGCTGGGAAGGGGTGGGACTCTGCAGCTATTTGTTGATCGGATTTTGGTATCGCGAACCAGAATACGGTACCGCTGCGCAGAAGGCCTTTATCGTCACACGGATTGGAGATACGGCGCTAGCCATTGGGCTCTTCATCCTATTCACGCAATTTACGAACTTGTCGATTCAACAGGTCCAGAACCTTGCAGTGGAAGCCTGGCCGGTTGGCTCGAACCTGGCCATGATCGTCGCATTGCTCTTCTTGATCGGCGCGGTCGGCAAGTCGGCGCAGTTGCCACTACAAGTCTGGCTGCCGGACGCGATGGCTGGTCCCACGCCGGTCAGCGCACTCATCCATGCGGCGACCATGGTGACGGCGGGTGTCTACCTCATCGCACGGATGCATCACCTGTTTGCACTCGCGCCGATGGTGCAAGAGGTGATCGCGGTGCTCGGCCTCGTGACGTTGCTGCTGGCTGCTTCCAGCGCGCTCGTTCAGCAGGACATCAAACGGGTGTTGGCCTATTCGACGATGAGCCAGATCGGCTATATGTTTCTGGCGCTCGGCGTCGGCGCCTGGTCTGCAGCGATGTTTCATTTTCTCACCCATTCGTGCTTTAAGGCGCTGCTTTTCCTGGCGGCCGGATCCGTGATCCACAGCCTCCACCACGAACAGAATATTTTCAAGATGGGTGGGCTTCGGCGACATCTTCCCTGGACCTTCTGGACGTTCCTGATCGGGGCGGCAGCCATGTCCGGTGTCCCACTGATCACATCCGGGTTTTACAGCAAAGACTGGATCCTGTGGTCGGTCTGGTCCTCTCCCATCAGCCACCGATGGATCTGGTTCGGCGCAGTATTCGGAGCGTTGCTGACCGGCCTCTACAGCTTCCGTCTGATCTTTCGGGTCTTTTTCGGAGAGGCTCGTACGCAGCCGGCCCATGAGCCAGGTCTGGCCATGCGTGTGCCCCTGGTGATACTGGCGTTCTTGGCGCTTACCGTTGGTTTTCTCGAGATGCCTCACACACTCGGGAATGTGACGCTGTTCAGTGACTACTTGTCGCACGCGCTCCCAACGACGGAACTGCTGACAGGAATAGATGAGTCGAGTGAGGCTCGTGAGCAATTGGCCGTCACAGTTGCGGCCCTCCTCGGGATCGGCCTTGCCGCGTTTCTGTTCCTACCAGGCTCGCTGTTCGAGGCGCGACGGTCAGGTCAATCCACGGATCACCCTTCCGTGACCTTGCTGCAAGGTGGTTGGGGATTTGATCGACTGTATGATCGTGTGTTCGTGCGGCCCTGGCTCTCGTTAACCAGAAATTCTCATGACAGGCTCGATCGCGGATTCGATTGGCTGGCTGCATGCGCCGAGTCTTGTCATGGCTGGATGAGCCACACACAGACGGGGCATGTCCGGTGGTATGCGGCGACCGTCGCCGTTGGCACACTTGTCCTGCTTGGTCTGTTTGCGATGTGAAGGCTATGACCCTCTGGCTGCTCATACTCATCCCGATTCTCGCGGCACCCTTCGCATGGATGGGACAGCAATGGTCTCGCCATACTCCTCCTTTGATCGCGATCGGTGCTTTGTCGGTTGATGTTCTGCTCGCGCTCTTCCTCTGGAACCAAGGTCCCTCGGTTCAGATCTCCGGTCATGGCTTCTGGCTTGTCGAAAGTCATGTCAGTTGGATCCCCCGCTGGGGCATCAGCCTACATCTTGGCCTTGATGGGCTCAGCCTGATTCTTATCCTCTTAACGGCGTTCATCGGCGTCGTCGCCACTATTGCCTCCTGGACGGACATTCAGAGTCGCGTCGGACTGTTTCACTGTAACGTCTTGCTCGCGCTGGGTGGTGTGATCGGGGTGTTTTTAGCGATCGATCTGTTTCTCTTTTTCTTTTTTTGGGAGGTCATGCTGGTTCCCATGTATCTCCTGATCATCATCTGGGGCCATGCACAGCGCCGGCACGCCTCGTTCAAGTTCTTCCTCTTTACCCAGGCGGGGAGTTTGGTGTTGCTGGTAGCGATTGTGACCCTCGCATTCTTACATCAAGAGGCGACAGGACGACTCAGTTTCGACTATGCCGATCTGATGGAACTGACCTTGAGCAGCGAGATGGCCCGATGGTTGATGCTGGCATTTCTGATCGGCTTTCTCGTGAAGCTGCCGGCTCCTCCCTTTCATACGTGGTTGCCGGATACCTACGCGGAGGCGCCGACCGGGGCCACGATCATTCTTGCTGGGATCTTGGCGAAAACCGGGGCCTATGGTTTGTTACGGTTCACGATTCCGTTATTTTCTGAGGCGATGAGCGAACTCGCCCCCATCGCGATGGGGCTTGGCGTGGTCGGGATTCTCTATGCCGCGCTGTTGGCCTGTGCACAAACGGATATCAAGCGACTAGTGGCCTACAGCAGTATCAGCCACATGGGGTTCATCCTGCTTGGCGCCTTCGCCGGGACGGAGTTGGCCATGCAAGGAGTCGTGATGCAAATGGTGGCGCATGGGCTGAGTACCGGCGGCCTCTTCTTGTTGGCTGGTGCACTGGAGGAGCGGTACCACACGAGAGAGATGGGCCACATGGGAGGACTGTGGAGCGTGATGCCACGTCTTGCGACGATGACGCTCTTCTTTGCTTGCGCCTCATTGGGGTTGCCGGGGCTGGCCAATTTCATCGGCGAGTTTCTCGTCCTCTTTGGATCCTATGCGACTCAACCGATCATGGTCATCCTGGCATCGCTCGGCATGGTGATGGCGGCCATTTATTCCTTGGGCATGATGCAACGCACATTCTTTGGCCCAGTGCGAGATTCCCGTATGACTCCGGATCTGTCAAATATGGCGTTCGGAACAGTACTGGTCATCGCGGTCTTGCAGATCTGGTTGGGGCTCTATCCGAAGGCGATCTTAACCACCACGAAGCCGGTCATGGAACAGCTGGTACAAGCTGCAGTCGCATCAGCGAATCCGATTCACTCGCGAGCTGAATCCCTGCTGTCGTCTCGTAGCGTCACATCGCAGGGGACTATCCCATGACCATCCAAGACTTCATCGCCCTGTCACCAATTCTGGACCTGGGGATCCTCTCCCTCGTTACGATGCTCGCGATCGCCTTCGGGCGACATCATGCACGCATCGCGGTCTTCGCCTTTCTGTCCTGTCTACTCACCTTGGCGACATTACCCTGGGCAGCCACGGTGGCCCCACGAGCCGTGACGACCTTGCTGGTCGTGGATGGACATGCCTTGTTGTACATGGGGCTCATCTTGACTACCACGATGGTCATCATCGCATTGTCGTACCGCTATTTGAATGTCCAGTTTCGTGAGAGGGAAGGGGTGGAGGAGTACTATCTGCTCCTGTTGCTAGCCACCTTTGGGGGATTGGTCATCACCACAGCGGCGCACTTCGTCTCGTTTTTCCTCGGGTTCGAACTCCTCGGTCTGTCCCTCTGTAGTCTGATCGGGTACTTACGCACAAGACGTCATCCGCTCGAAGCCGCGGTGAAATACTTGCTGTTGTCCATCACTGCCTCAGCAATCCTCCTGTTCGGTCTCGCGCTGTTGTATTTCGAAAGCGGCACCATGACCTTTCACGATGTGGGAGCCATCATGAAACAGGCGCAGTCCGTTCCT
>JAHBWR010000037.1 GCA_019636875.1 Nitrospira sp. | reverse complement strand
GCCAACTGAGCTACCTCGGCACCTTGGGCATGACAACAACCGGGCGCATCTTACCAAGGTCACGCATCTAACTTCCACACCTTTTATGTACGGGAAAACTTCTCTACGGACTAGACGCTCGCACCGGTCAGACCGGTGGGAGACGAAAATGATGAGTATGGAGGAGAAGTTTCTGTCGATTTGGTACGCCGACCTTGTCGAAGATACTGGTGAGGTGATGACGGACGGTGCTGTCAGCGATAGATAAGCGGTAAGCGATATCCTTATTCGACATCCCTTGACCGACGAGTTGGATAATTTCTCGTTCACGCTCGGTAAGCGCGTCAGGCCATGGCGTGGCTTGCTGCATCGAATCGTACCGCTCCAGGATATGTTCTTCAAGATCCAATGGTCTTCTCACATTGTCCCCCATGGAGGGAGTGTTGTTGGGTGAAGGGTATAAGGATTCGATCGTGGCCAGCACAACCGCTGGAGGATGGATCTTCAGAATGACTCCATCAACGCCGTACTCTACAGCCTCTCGCAAGCGGTCTTTATCCTCGAACCCGCTCCACACTATGATCTTACTGGTAGGCGAGCACTCTTGGATCTGTTGGATGGTTCCGGTGGCGTCTCGTTCGGTTTCGGTGTCGAGGATAACGACGTCAGGTCGATACTGTGTGAGCAGGGTTTGATTCCCTTCCCGCTGGACCGGCTCTCCAATGACACGCAGGGTCTTTGAGCTTTCAAGAATATTTTTTAAGTCTAGCCAAACGACATACTGGGCGCTAATGATCACCACGGTTCGGAGTGAACCCTGTATATGTGCCTTAGCCATGCTCCTCCTTCTTCTCGCTATTTTGTTCCCGCCTAGCCATACGATACTCAGGTGCAGACAGATTTGGACCCTAATGCTTAATAGCCGTAGGCGAAGTACTTATATCAAGTTGTGCGCCGTTTGAGCAAGAGTAAATATCCCCGAATGTTTTGATCGGGAGAATCTATGCGGATAAGCGGTGTAAGGTGGTATTAGAAGAGACACGGACTATATAAGTTGATGATGGTGCGTGGTTAATGGGCCATTCTCGCATAGTTTCTCAAGAGGAATGACCCTAGCCATACTATCCAGATCCCATAGAATCGATGGACAAATGCATATGGTGATATTCGATCCTTCCTTCTCCATTATCATCCAAATGAGAAATCTAGTGTGCCTTCATCATCAAATCCAAAGCGCCTCCCCCTCGGAGGGGCGTCATATGGAAATATTAGATAACGAAATTGTTACCGCACAACGAATGTCGGGTGCCGAATCGTTTTGATAGGCCAAGCGGTATTACTTGAACTAGTGCCCATCTTGAGTCTCGCCTTTATTCCACGTCCTCGATCGTACGCATTCAGACACGCTTTTGATCCGACAAAAGTGCCGGATTGTGAGCTTCATCTCTACACATTAACTCGACATGTGTCCGATAGCGGATCTGTGCAAGTGTTCCTACTATGCGCTCCGCGAGAGCCGCTCTTGAAGCGAGGATGGGACTTACGGGGCGAAACTGTGACTACTGATAGTAAGGGACAATCCGTTGTATCGAAAGGACACGTGACCGGCCCTGTCGCAGATTCTTGCTGGTATGCGATACAGACGCATTCCCGTCACGAAAAGCCCGTTCGAGACCGGCTCATGGCAGGAGGTATAGAGCCGTTTCTCCCTTTGAGTAAACAGCGGCGGCAGTGGTCCGACCGCAAAGTGTGGACAACGGTACCCTTGTTTAGTGGCTATTGTTTCGCCAGGTTTTCACTGAGCGATACCCTGGTGGTCCTCAAAACACCGGGTGTCGCCAGGATCGTTGGTGCATCAAAGCCAGAACCGATACATGAGAACGAAATTACAGCCCTCCAGCAAGTTTCATCTGCGAATCGCATGATAGAGCCATGCGATTACCTGATTCAAGGCACATGGGTAGAGGTGGTACAAGGGCCGCTCACCGGATTGCGCGGGCAGCTCATCAGACGGACCAAACATCATGGGTTGGTGATCCGAGCCTCTCTCATTCAGCAAGCTGCGCTTGTGTATATTGAGGCCGATGAAGTCGTGCCGATTCTGTAAGTTAATGCTGATCAGACCGCTTCCTTTTTGTACATGGGCAATGCGGGGAGATAGTGACGGTGGCCATATGGCCAAACCCACCTATACAAAAGGTCAGATGAAAGTCGCACTCTCCAAGCTGGGTGCCGGTCGGTCCGTCAGAGACGTCTCTCGTGAGGATGGGATCCCCAAGCAGACGCTCTACCGGTGGCGTGCGAGGCTTGCCCAGAGACGACGACCGGCCAAAGAAAAGTTGCGTTTCTTGGAAGCTGAACATCGTCGGCTGCGACGAAAATTTGCGGAGCTTGCACTGGACTATGCGACGCTCAGGGCAGCATTACTGAAAGATGTCAAGGGAGAGTGTTAGCCATGGACACAGTGATGGAGTTTCCAGCCTGAGTGATGAGATGGGGTTCCTCATGAGATAGATGGCGGTAGCTCGTGGATTGTCAACATGACAACGGGAATTGCATATCCCGCTGTCGGTAGTCCGTCAGAACTTTACATGGGTTTACCCAGTGTCAATCTCGGTTCAGGTACACTCGTCATTATGTTGAGCGAACAGAACTTTACGAATCTCTCAGCGTTCCCATTCCGTGCGGCGATAGGTGGGACGGCAGGTAACCCAGGCGCGACGGTTCAATACCAGACCTACTGGAGCAGCAGCAACAACTTGTTTGCTACTGATAATCTGCTAACGAATTCTGGCCAACTCGGACCTGGTGCATTCTCTAATACCCAGATTGGTGGTTCTGCCGGTGCAGGTCCGTTCTCGCTTACACAAGTGGTTACAATCACACACTCTGGCACACGAAACAGCTCATTTGATGCAGAGTTGACCGTTCCGGAACCAGCTTCTCTTCTCTTGCTCGGACTGGCATTGCTCGGTCTTGGTGTGTGGAGTCGGCGAGCTTTGAAGACGCAGAGCTAAGCTGATCTCAAATTTGTTCGTGATGGGAAGGCCACCTTGATCTGAGATCGAGGTGGCCTTCTTATTTCATGACGCTATCCAGGCCGCTTATGCGAACAAGTGTTCTTTCTTTTCAGCAGTTCCTCTTGCAAATCCCGCTCTCATCGTAGCCCCTGCGGGGATGTCGGTGGTATCCGATAGCCCCCGCATGTCTTACGCGTGCCACCCCCAATCAGGTTCGTGAACGTGGAAAAACCTATCAAGCGATGGTTGTCTCGGGTATGATTCCCGGAATGGAACGAGCCAGAGATATGGTCGTGAGTCATGATGGTGGGGGATGGCAGTGAGGTCATTACGGCACAAGGCTGGATGGGTTTTCAGCGTGATCCTGTTGCTCCTTGTTGCATCAGCTGAATTGAGTTGGGGACAAGATGCTGAAGCGCAAAAGAAGCCCCGGGTGGAGCTGTCGGTCAGGTCGTGGCTGTTCACGGCGGGCGACACCCGGTGGAGTCATGATGCATCGGGACTCGATCCACGCCTCGGCGATCCGACCTCAAAACTGGTCTACAACGATAACGATACCCATATCATCGAACTGGGAGGGAAGGTCCATTTCGGCCGACGTGGATTTGTTCGAGCGGAGGGTGGGTTCTCTGTCTCGTTTGATCGAGGACTCCTTGTGGATGATGACTTCACGGCGGTGGGAGGGCAGCAGATCTTCTCGCGTACACACAGCGATGTGACGGGATCAGGTACTCAATATGGGCGCCTCGACATCGGGTTCCGTGCGGCTGAGTTTACTGGATCTCGTGGATATGTCGATGTATTCGCCGGTTTTCAGTATTGGAGGACCAGGTACGAGGCCACCGGTGTTCGGCAGGAGCTCTGTACTTCGTCTGGCATTCCCGGCTTGTCTTGCACGCCGAACCTTAACCTGTCCGGTGTGACGGCCATCACGAATACCACGCATTGGATTACGCCCATCCATATTGGAGTTGAAACGGAATATCGGGTCACTCGTCGGGTGAGCCTTGACCTCAAGGTCTCCGTGACTCCAATCAGCGTGCTCTATAATGAAGACGTGCATCATCTTCGCTCCGACCTGCAACAGGATCCGAGCTTTTCGATGTGGGGAGTCGGTGTCGGTGCGACGGCAGGAGCTGGTGTGAAGTTCTCGTTGACAGGGAATCTCGCATTAACGGGGGGATACCGCGTGATGTGGAACCGTACGTATGAGGGGGAGTGGAAAAATCATCCCATTGGAGGTGGTTCGGACAAGGTTCCTCTTAACGAGTTTCAAACCATCCGCCACGGGGTGCTCATCGGGCTGACCGGTTCCTTTTAACCCCAATCCGAAAATGTTTCCCGCCTCGATCGCCCGTTCCGCGTCTCCTGGCGCGGCGAACAGCCCCACCGTACTCACTCCACCTATCCCTCAGTAGGACCCTTCCGTTGCGCGCGGTGGGACGCCCAGTTCGCCGTGCCACCGGCTAAAATCTCGCCGCAGTACCTGAACAATATCTTCGGAATGGGGTTAGAGCCCGTGAAAGTGCAAGTGAGCTACCGTCTCGGACGTCCTGCGGGTAGGGTCTCCTCCTCGTACTCCGAAAACAAACGCTTCGCCTCAGGGTGAAGTTGGCTCGGGTGTCCGTAGGGGATTCCCAGCGTCCTGAACAACGGTGTCAGTTTCCCGTTGGGATGGAGATAGCCCGCTCTGAGCGGGACCGTCCGCTTGCTGTGACGGACCAGTCGGCATGTCGTAGGCCGGATCGAGGTCAGCCAATCGGCAATGTCTTGAGGATTCCCGATCGACGCGGAGAGCAACAGAAGTCTCGCCTGTGATGGGCAAAAGATGATGGTCTCTTCCCAGACGACTCCACGCTCAGGATCGGCCAGATATTGCGACTCATCCAAAATCACCAACCCCAACGTGTCCAATCTGACATCGATTTCTCCGCTGGCTGCATCGTAGAGCAGGTTGCGGAGAATTTCCGTCGTCATGATCAGCAGCGGAGCCTGGCCGTTCTCTTGCCGGTCGCCGGTCAGAATGCCGACTTTCTCCGATCCGAAGAGGCGTGAAAACTCCGCATATTTGGTGTTGGACAGCGCCTTGAGTGGGGAAGTGTAGATGACGGTGCGATTGTCCTCCATGGCGCGGCGGGCTGCTTCAACTGCGACGTAGGTTTTTCCGCTTCCCGTGGGTACGCTGATCACGACGTCGGTTTCGCCCACCGCTGAGAGCGCCTCGAGCTGCCATGGGTCCGGGACGAACGGTTGTGGAGTCGGCACACCGATGCCTTCCAACCAGCTGGTGAGTGAGATGGCTGGTTCCATCACGGCTGGAATCGGTGCTTGCGCGGGAAGTTGTTTCCGGGTGCTAGGTGTGGGGGTGTGCGTCGGTCGTCCGCCTGGCTCAGGACGGGACTGTCGTACCTCAAGCAGCGCTTGGAGATCGGATTCCAGGCCAGCACGATTCTGACTCGAATGTTGAAGCAACAACTCGATCAGGCGTCGCTTACCGGCCCGAAAGTGTCGGTGAACACGGCCGCGGGCCAAGCGATGTAAGAGCGCCACCGGTTGTCGGGCCAGTAGCTGTTCGAGCTCGTCGGTCGTCATGTCTTTCCCGTCATTCGTGAAACGTGAAGGGCTCAATAATTAGAGAAAGAAAGCCGTTGTGTACGCACGACGTTTCATGAGCAACAAGCGACGTATTCATGGCAATTCCTCCAAGACTCCGCGTCGGATCAGCGCGAGCGCCTCTGCTGCAGAGTCGGCTAACCCAGGATGGGTGGCTTTGAGTGTCTGTACTTGTGACAGGAATTCTATCGTTCTGGCAAGTAGCCGGTAGATATCCCCTTCTGCCATGGTAGTGAGTCGGCAGAGTCCGATCCAGGTGAGCGTCGGCTCGGCGATCCATCGCTCGGCTAACGCGGCCACGTCTGCGCGGAGGAGCGGTGGGTCTTCATGTGGGGAAAGACTTTCTGCGAGCTTGCGGACCTGCCTCAGCAGCGAACTCAAGCCCGGACTAATGCGTGGAAAGGCTCCCGGGCGATCATCGTCGTGAGCCAAGCTGGCCATGATGCCAGCGAGGAGCGACGGGTCCGCGCCGGTGAACGCCTCGGCACGAATCAGTTCCGTGATCAGGAGTGAGTGATCGATACGAATCAGTCGCGCCCATTCCCCATCGGCGGTGAGTTGCGCCGTCGATGTGAGATACCCAAATGTCTGTAGCACATCCACGCGCTCTTGAAAGCGGTGCCAGAGGCTGGTTCGCAACGCTTGAATGGACTTCATATGCCGGTGCTGTTCTTGGCGAAGTCGGGAGGCCGTGGGGAAATCCTTTTGGCAAGCTGGTCGGGACGAGCAGGTCGGACAAGGAAAGTCACCCAAGGATTGCACGACGGCATCCGGCAACGGTTCCACGGAAGGCGCGGTCAAAATAGGGAGAATGGGCAATCGTGGAGGAAGATCCTCCAACTGTTCGCTGAGTTGATCAAACGATTCTGTGGAGCACCAGGGATAGCTCGGGATCTCCGCACAGTCGTAGGTTCGGTCATAAACTTCTCGCACACTGGTCACCGGGCATTCCGTGATGGCGCCGTCCGGCCGCAACATCGTCAGCATGGAGTTTTTTTGCCCTTTGCTTCGGTACTGTCGGAGGACAATGCCTCGCCCCTTGGAGAGTCCGACCACTCGACCTGGTGTGAGAAACGCCAATCGTGCGACGATCTCCGGAGACTCTGAGCGATGGGCCGGGTGCCGAGACGGATGTCGCTTCCGCACCTGGTCGAAGGTTTGCCATTGCGTGATCCAGTCGGTGCACACTCGTGGGCCGAATGGTTCCAACTGCGTCTGAACCTGGTCCAATTTCCGTTGGATGAGTTCGGCACGTTGGTTGAGTTGGAATTGCGCAAAGCTCTTGGCCAGGATGCCTTGAATGTGTTCGTGAGGGTGGGCCTTGAGAAGGTTCAGGACCATCGGATAGCTGATGGTGAATTGGCTGTCGATGGCTTCAGGGTGTCCTGTCAGCCCCTTGGTCAGGACGTTCAGTTCGATGTAAGGAGAGGGCGTGATTACTGCAAAGCCCACGTGATCTTTCCCTCGTCGGCCGGCTCGCCCCGCGACCTGCTGCACTTCGCCGATGGTCAGGTCAGTGAAGTCGCGCGATTTGCGGATGCTGGATTGAGTGATCACGACCGTGCGCGCCGGAAAGTCGACGCCTGCCGCCAGTGTAGTGGTAGCGAACACAGCATCGAGATGGCCCTGCCGCATCAGCTCTTCAATCGCGATTTTCCAGGAGGGGAGGTGCCCTGCATGATGGGCGGCCACGCCGATCCGCTGGACGATGGGAATGAGCGGATGCTCGGCAATACTCGGGTATTGAGTGATGACCCGTTCAAGTGCGGCGCCGATCGCCTCTTGTCGAACAGGTGGAAGTACGGCGTCTGCGTGGTCAAAGGCCTCCATGGCTTCATCACACGCCCGCCGGGAGGTGAGAAACACGATCGCTGGGGTGAGGTGTTTGTGGCGGAGAGCGGTGATGAGATCAACCGGATGAATCGACGGCGGCATGCAGTTTCATTCCCTTTGAGATCACAACAAGACCGGAGTCGGTCACGGTAAAGCGCTGGGCATCGGCCTCTCGATTGTATCCGATTTCGGTGTGGGGGGGGATCGTCACATCTTTATCGATGATGGCTCGCCTGATCCGACTGTGTTCGCCGATCGTCACATTTTCCATGATGATGGACTCGCGAACATCGGCATGATCTTGCACCCGCACGTTGGGCGAGAGGATCGCATTCTGCACGCGTCCGCCGGAGATGATGCATCCCCCGCATACGACGGAGTCGAGCGCAACCCCCATTCGTCCACCCTGAAAATCTTGAGCAAACACGAACTTAGCCGGTGGAAACTGTCCCTGATAGGTTCGGATCGGCCAGTCAGGGTCGTACAGATTGAACTGGGGATCGACGGCGACCAAATCCATATTCGCTTCCCAATAGGCGTCCAGCGTCCCGATGTCACGCCAGTATTGGACGGCCTTTCGATTCGCATCCTGAAACTTGAAGGCGTAGACCCGCTTCTGTTCGATCATGCGGGGGATGATGTTCTTGCCAAAGTCATGGGCCGTGCCTTCCTGCGCGTCGGCGATCAAATATTCGCGAAGCGCCTGGGTGCGGAAGAGGTAGATCCCCATGGACGCAAAGGCATGGGTCGGATCATTGGGGATAGGACTGGGATTCGCAGGTTTCTCATCGAAGCGGGTAATCCGATAGTCCTCGTCGACGGCAATCACGCCAAATCGGGTGGCATCTTGGACCGGGATGTCGATGGCCCCGACCACGACGTCCGCACTTTTGGCGATGAGCCAGTGGAACATCTCCAGGTAGTTCATTTTGTAGACATGGTCACCGGCCAGAACCAGCAAATACTGAGGATTTTCACCATCGATCAGAAACATATTCTGATAGACGGCATCGGCAGTGCCTCGGTACCAGTCCTCGCTGATCCGTTGTTGCGGAGGAACTGACGCGATGTATTCGCCCAGTTCGGCGTTGAGTACATTCCAGCCGATCCGGATATGGCGATCGAGCGAGTGCGACTTATATTGGATGAGCACGACGATCTTACGGAGGCCAGAGTTGATACAGTTGCTCAAGGTGAAATCGATGATGCGGTACTTCCCTCCGAAGGGAACGGCGGGTTTTGCACGTTGGTCCGTGAGCGGAAACAGCCGTTCGCCCTTCCCACCGGCCAGGACCATCGTGAAAATGTTCTTCACAGGCCGGATTCTAGCAGGACCACCAGGAAATAGAAAGGAAGCGTAATCGTTGACTTCCTTGTGCATGCGGATAATACTAGCGCTAGACTGAATGTGCTTCACGGACCGGTCACGTGCCTTACGCATGAAGTAAAGGAGTCAGCATGAAGCGAGATGTTGTGGTCGCTGCACTACCGCGAACGACGCCGAAGCGGGTGGTGAAGCTTTCGCCCAAGTCGACCGCCAGTCCCATGAACGATCTTGCATGGCGGCTGGAACGGTTGGAAGGTCAAATGCAAAAGCTGTCTGAACTCGTGAGAGATCATGCGGAAGATATGGATCGTCTGGTGAGCATTGTGGCAGAAAACAGAGAGATTATCCGCCGGCAGCTGCTTCGGAAACACCACGAAAAGGTCCGTGTGCGGAAGCATTTACGAGCAACTGATGACTTGATGGACTAGCCTCTCCTGCTTCGGAAGGTGTGCGTCAATCTGTGCTCGCCCACCGGCTCATGAGTCTCGCCACGGGTCCAGGATTTTTCCCCAGGGCTTTAGATGACTACCTGAAATGGAACTATTCGTAAGGGAGTGAACGCATCGTGATGAAGACTCTCAGCGTTGTTGCCATCATTGTATCCGGATTCGTAGGGGCAGAACCTCTGCAGGCATTCTCTGATTGGCCTGGTCAAGTGTGGCATGTCCAAGTTCCCTATGAAGCACCGCCCCAAAATCCTGAGGTTCCGGACGTGTCGGTTCCTCCAAACACCACCCCGCTCAATCAGGAGGAACTGCAGCGTGCGGAGGCGTTGCTTCCGTTATTGGAAGGGAAACAGGAATTTTGGGCCATGGGCGAGTTCGTCCATCTTGGTGAATCGTCTGTCCCGGTCTTGGTCAAGGCCTTGACGATGCCCAGTCCGCGGATCCGCTACAATGCGATCGAAACGTTGTTGATGATGAAAGGCGTGCAGGGAGTTCCAGCGCTCCTGGCGACCGCCAAAGAACCCAACGAAATCCCACGAGTCCGTGAACATGCCTTGCGGGTTGCCGTTCGCCTCGATCCAGCCCAAGCCCCGGATGCTATTGCCGTCATGGCGAAGGACATGAATGCATCGGTTCGGAAGAGTGCGGTCTTTGAAGCCAGATATGTACGACAGAAGTCCATCATCCCGATCCTGATTCCTATGGTGAGCGATGACGAACGCTTCGTGGCCTTGTCAGCCTTGCAATCACTCTGGATTCTGACACGGCATGAGACGGAATCGCATGATTGGGAAACGTCGACCAAACAGGATCGTGCTGCATGGTCGAGTGAATGGATCGACTGGTGGGAGGACCATAAAGAAGTGTTTGAAATTCCGGAGCCGAAACGGCCGAGGCGGAGTTCCTAACGACCGACCAGGAAGTTGCGGGCTAAGAGGCTCCTATGTTACGAGTATAACAAGAACCTGATTCATACTATGAAGACCAAGACCAGTACCTTGCTGAAAATTGCCAAGCTCGGGAATCCGATCCTCCGGAGAACCGCGTCTCCCATCAATTCCCAAGACATCAAATCGTCGGACATCCAGCGACTGATCGACGACATGTTTGAAACCATGTATGACGAGCCGGGGATAGGATTGGCTGCGCCTCAGGTGTCCCGTTCGATTCAATTGGTCGTCATGGGATGTAAAGGTGAAGGAGGATTTCCCGAAACGGTCCTCATTAATCCATCGATTGTCTATTATGGGCCCGAACAGGTTGAAAACTGGGAAGGCTGTTTGAGCGTCGATGGATTGCGGGGGAAAGTGACGAGGCCATCTCTGGTTCGCGTCAAAGCGCTGGACCGGAAGGGGAAGGCGTTGGATTTTGAAGCGACCGGTCTCTATGCGGTTTGCATTCAACACGAGGTCGATCACTTGATCGGGAAGGTCTTTCTCGACCGCATGACAGACATGTCTACCCTCACGCAGCTTGACGAGTTTGCGCAGTACTGGCAGAAAGAGCCCACGAACGTAATTTGATGCCTACCGTGCCTGATCGATTGTGAAGTCCCTTTATCGCGTCCTGCAATATCTCCGTCCCCATCGTCGTCTTGCCATGACGACGTTGATCTGCGCCGCCTGCGCGACGGCAATGGAATTAGTTCCTCCGTGGGTCATCAAGATCATCATTGACGATGTGATTCAAGCGAAGCAGGCATCGTTGCTGCCATGGGCTATCGGCCTGCTGGTCGGCGCCTATGTGTCCAAGAACCTCTTTGCATCACTGCGCATCCGGCTTAACAATCAACTCGAGCAGCGAGTCGTTCACGATCTCCGCCGCCAAATCTTTTCCGCCCTCCAAGGTCTGTCGATCACCTATTTTGAGAATCGGTCGACGGGTGAAATCATGTCACGCGTGACCAACGACACCGAGCATGTCGAGCGGATCTTTATCGATGGCCTCGAAGGGATGTTAACGGCATCGTTGACGCTGATCGGGATCACAGGGCTGTTGTTCATGTTGAACTGGAAGCTGGCCGTTCTGTCCCTCCTGCCGATCCCAGTGCTGGCTCTATCCGCGAGTTGGTTTACGTCGAAGGTGCATGGGTATTATCGGGAGACCAGGCAGAGTGCCGCTGAACTGAACGGCTACTTACAGGACGCCTTGTCCGGAATTAGGGAAACGATGGGGTTTGGTCGTCAGGGGCACGAGCAGGCGAGGTTCAATCGGTTGAGCCAAACCTATAGCGATAAGAACCTCCAAGCAATGGTGTTGTGGTCGGTCTATTCGCCCGGGATGATTCTTGTCGGCGCCTTCGGGACCGTGCTGATTCTCTGGTACGGGGCCGGAGAGGTGATAAAAGGACGGCTTACGCTCGGCGAGTTGGTGCTGTTTCTGTCGTATCTGGCGATGTTCTATGTGCCCATCAACCAGATCCATTCCGTCAATCACATGTTGCAACATGCGTTGGCCGCAAGTGAACGGGTCTTCGACGTACTGGATACGGTTCCCGAAGTTGCTGATCGTCCTGGGGTAGTTTCTCCAGACGATCGTGCTAAAGGAGAGGTGCGATTCGATCAGGTACAGTTCCACTATCGGTCGGATGTTCCGGTCTTGAGAGGATTCTCTGTGACCGTGCCGGCTGGTGAGCGGATCGCCCTGGTAGGGATGAGCGGGGCCGGGAAGAGCACACTGTTAAAGTTGTTGATGCGGTTCTATGACGTGGCCGGTGGAGCGATTTCCATTGATGGGAAAGATATCCGTGATCTTCCCATTGCTTATCTGCGACAGCAAATCGGATTTGTGCAACAGGAGCCGTTTTTGTTCAACGGAACGGTCAGAGACAACCTTCTGTACGGGGATTTGACTGCTGATCAAGATCGACTGGAAGCTGCATCCCGTGTCGCGAGAGCGCATGACTTCATTACGGCGCTTCCAGAAGGATACGACACATGGATCGGGGAGCGAGGGGTCAAACTGTCCGTCGGACAAAAACAACGTGTGTCCATTGCCCGTGTCTTGTTGAAGGATCCGCCCATCGTAATTTTTGATGAGGCAACCTCCAATATCGATACTGAAACAGAGGTGAAGATCCGTGAGGCCTTGAACGAACTTATGGAGGGGAGAACCACGTTCATCATTGCGCACCGATTATCCACCCTTCATGACGTCGACCGGATCCTGGTGCTCGATGATGGTCGGCTGGTGGAGGAGGGACGACATGATGACTTACTCAGCCGTGGAGGAGTGTACGCCGGACTCTACGAAGCCCAGTTCCAGGTCTAGTGAGGGGATGAGAGACTTCTTTCTTCGAGGGTTGCGGGTTTAAGGAGCCTGTCGTTATACTCGTAGCAAGTGGACGATTCAATCAGGTAGATCGATGGTCTTGGTGTACGAAAGTGATCCGTTAGACGATGAACACGCGCGAGGGCGGTTCTATCATGTCTGTCGGGGGCGCATTGATCGGACGCCATTAAACGTACCGGAACCCGAGACTCCGTACGAATGTCCGCAATGTGGGATTGATCTCGAAGCGGAAGATTTTTTTATGGCCCTTCAGAAAGGATCGGTCTAGGCGTCATGGCGACAAGTGCAGGACGAAAAACTGTCGGAGTATCACGTGGCTTGATGATGCTCTGTGACATTTGTTATGCCCAGGTCATTGCGGACAAGCTCACCGATGAGAAGAATTTTGTAGCAGACGCAGACACACTTTTCGATACCATCTGTGTCGGCTGTACCGACATCAATCGCCCCCTCATCGACGATATGGCCGGCAGCGGGGAATAGCTGACCATGTGGTTGCTCATCTCCGTGAGATGGGCTTTTCTTCTATAGACACTCCTTTCCATTGAAGTGCATGCAGGTCGATTCACCTGACTTCACTTTCCAAGTCTTGATCATGGGTATGTGATCCTCGCCTTTCCAATCAACCACAAAGTCCACGAGCCCGGAGACTGGGAGCTTTTCCATGTGGGGTCGCGCGATTTCAGGAACGTCGATGTAAAACACGCCTCCGAGTTGGGAAATTAAGATACGGTGATGTTCGACATCGATATAAATGACAGGACTATAGAAGCTCTTTTCCTCGGCGTCACTCGTATTGGCAAGTCCAAACAGCAGTAGTGTTGTGAAAAGCGTGGCGTGCAAGAATCGCATCGCAGTAACTCCGTCCATGGATTACCGATGCTCTGACATTAGCATATCCACCAGCAGAGAAGAAATGCGTAAGGAGTCGATTACTGAATGGCAAAATGGGCGGGAGAGACTTGCCCAGATTTGATCCAGTAGCAGCGCACATCTGGAGTAGAGGTCATGAGAGAGATGAGAAGGTAGGCGGGGATAGGGAGATTGATCTTCGGCCAGATTTCTTCATAATCGCTGGCGATCTTGATATCGGTGACTGATGGGCGAGCTGGGTCATGGGGATGTGAGTGATAGACGACTTGTAGGTCGAGCCCTTTGTTTCGCATGTCTTTCTTCGCGGTCGAGAAGTCCTGCATGTCCATGACAAAAGCAATCTCCGCACGCTCAGCCGGCGAAAGCCGTTCGAGGTGCGCGACTTTCGCTGCATCGAAAGAGGAGAGATTTTGAGCGCCTTCCATCGCGACGATGTTCTTAATGCGATAGAGATGGCTGACGACACCGTTGGTTCCAGCCAGCAGTCCACAGCACTCGTGCGGAGTGAGTTCCTTCGCGTGGGCGATGATATCGTCGACGACAGTCTTAGGAATGACGAGGTCTGCCACGATTAGATGGTACAGCTGACGGTGTAGTCCAGACTAAGATCTTTAATCTTAGGGTTAGGACCGCACAATGGGCAGGCGGGATCTTTAGGCCGGCCGACCTTCCGGAACTTCATGTCAAGTGCGTCATAGATCACGAGCTTGTCGGCGACGGTTTCTCCAATCCCAAGGATTTCCTTGATAGCTTCGGAAGCCTGAAGAATACCCATCGTACCGGCCAGGACACCGAGGACTCCAGCTTCTTGGCAATTCGGCACTAGTCCAGCTGGTGGAGGCTCGGGATAGAGGCAGCGATAGCAAGGATAACCCTGGTGCGGCTTAATGGTCGTCAGCTGACCTTCAAACCGAAACATGCTGGCGGAGACCAAGGTTTTCTTGGCGAAGAAACAGGCGTCGTTTACCAGGAATCGCGTGGTGAAGTTATCAGATCCGTCGAGGACGATGTCGTATTGCGAGACGAGAGGGAAGATGTTGTCGGCATCGACCAGCTGATGATAGGCGTTGACGGTAATGTCTGGATTGATGGCTGACAGAGTCTTTTGGCCAGACAACACTTTCGGCTGCCCAAGCGTGGCGGTCGAATGCATGATTTGACGTTGCAGATTCGACAGATCCACGACATCCCCATCGACGAGACCGATCGTGCCGATCCCGGCGGCAGCGAGGTACAATCCAGCCGGGGATCCTAGTCCACCCGCACCGATCAATAGCACCTTCGCTCGCTTGAGCTTGAGTTGCCCCTTACCACCGACGTCCTGAAGAATGATGTGTCGGCTGTAGCGTTGAATTTCTGATTCGGTCAAGTCCATCGTTATTCAACCACATTGAGTTCAATCGGGTCGACGACACAGCCCTTGGCTCGTAGACCTGCGATGGCCCGCTCGATTTCCGCCGTGTCACCTGAGAACTCCACATCTGCCCATCCGGTGGTGTCACGAACGTCGGCTCGTCTCACATCGGTGACGACGTTATATTCGCGCCCGATTTGATAGATGATCGGCTGCCTGATCTTCTCTTCCGGAAAACGGATGTGGAAGCGTAAATGTGACATGGTTACCCTCCCGCGATCGCTGGGACGATGGAAACCTCGTCGCCGTCCTTGAGGGACGTCTCTTTCCCCTTGAGAAAGCGAATGTCTTCTTCGTTGACATAAATATTGACGAAGCGACGGAGCTCCCCTGTTTCGTCGCAGAGACGGTCTTTGATACCGGGATGGGCGTTGTTCAACGTCTCAATCATTTCGAGGACACTGGCAGCTTTGGTTTCAACCTCTCCCTGACCCTTGGTCAGAGGACGAAGCGGAGTCGGAATACGAACCTTAATCATGCGTCACCACCACCATTCTTTCCCATTTTAAATGTCTTTTCAAAGTCGACCAGGCTGGGCTGAATCCGAACTGGACGACCGACAGAATCGATCACCGCTTCTTGCGTCTTCAATCCATTGCCGGTGACGTAGGCCACGGTAACCTCGTCTTTCTTGATGATTCCCTGCTTCACGAGTTTCTTGAGCACCCCGATCGTGACACCGCCGGCCGTTTCTGCGAAGATGCCTTCAGTCTGGGCCAGCAGCTGGATGCCTTCGACGACTTCTTCGTCCGTCACCATATCCATGGCTCCATGACTCTCAGCCGTGGCCTTGAGCGCATAGTAGCCATCAGCCGGGTTGCCGATGGCAAGAGACTTGGCGATGGTCTGCGGTTTCACCGGTTTAAAGAAATCTCGTCCCGCTTTAAACGCCGTGGAGATCGGTGAGCAGCCTTCGGCTTGGGCACCGTTGATCTTTGTGCGAACGTCATCGATGAGGCCCAAGGCCTTCATCTCATGCAACCCTTTCCAAATCTTAGTCAAGAGCGAGCCTGACGCCATCGGAATGACGACTTGGTCGGGCGTCTTCCATCCCAGTTGTTCAACTGTTTCAAAGGCGAGCGTCTTCGAGCCTTCGGCATAGTAGGGACGGATATTGATGTTCACGAACGCCCAGCCGTGCTCGCCCGCGATCTCGCTGCAGAGCCGATTGACGTCGTCGTAGTTCCCTTCGATCTCGACGACATGCGGCCGATAAATCAAATTACCCAGCACCTTTGCAGCCTCAAGATCTCCGGGAATAAAGACGTAGCAATGGAGATTGGCTGAGGCAGCATGGGCGGACACGGAGTTTGCCAAGTTGCCGGTAGACGCGCAGGCCACGGTCTCAAAGCCGAGTTCACGTGCGCGTGTCAGGGCAACCGCAACCACGCGATCTTTGAACGATAGGGTCGGATGGTTCACGGTGTCGTTCTTGATATAGAGCTCGTCGAGCCCGAGATAGGCCCCGAGATTCTTGGCGCGCACGAGGGGAGTGAACCCTGCATGAGGACCGACGAAGTTTGTACCTTCGACCGGCAGGAGGTCGAGATAGCGCCACATACTGTGCGGACCAGCCTCGATCTTTTTGCGGGAAATAGTCTTCTTGATCTCGTCGTAGTTGTATTTTACTTCCAGGGGGCCGAAGCACATCTCGCAGACATGGATCGCTTTCGTCGGATATTCCTTGCCGCATTCCCGGCAAACCAGCGCTTTCATTTTGCTCATGGTCGTACCACCTTCGTTACTCTATGCCGATGGACGCACGGCACATCCGGCATAAGGATCCCCATCGTCGAACAACTCGGTAATCGTGGGATGGTCCCCGCACAGCGCACAATTCTGGTTACGTCGGACTTTGATCTCTCGAAATTGAGTCTTGCGAGCGTCGAAGTCGAGCAAGCGATCCGTCAGCGGGCGTCCGACTCCAAGAATAAGCTTCAACGCTTCTGTGGCCTGAATCGTCCCAATAATACCTGCCAGCACTCCAATGACTCCAGCCTCTTGACAGGAGGCGACCAAGCCGGGTGGAGGAGGGGCTTTGAATACGCAACGATAGCAGGCCGATTTCTTTGGGATGATGGTGGTGACGCGGCCGTCGAAACGGAGAATGCCTCCATGAATCAGCGGCTTCTCGGCGAAAAAGCAGGCGTCGTTGATGAGGAACTTTGCCGGGAAATTATCGACACCATCGATCACGATATCATAATCACCGAAAATCTTAAGCGCGTTTCCAGCGGTAAGGCGCTCCTCGTACATTGAAACAGAGACATCTGGGTTCAGCGCTTGAATCTTTTCTTTTCCCGACTGCACTTTGGGACGTCCAACGTCGGGAGTATGGTGCAGGATCTGACGTTGGAGGTTAGTCAGATCCACGACATCACTGTCGATCAACCCAATCGTGCCGACTCCTGCTGCAGACAGATAGAGTGCGGCAGGTGAACCGAGCCCGCCCGCGCCAACCAGAAGGATCTTGGATTTAGCGATCTTCTTCTGCCCTTTGCCGCCAACCTCCGGCAAAAGAATGTGTCGGCTATAGCGGTTTATTTGTTCTTCGGTAAAGTCCACTTCGTGGCTCGTCGCTCATAGAACGTGAAGCATCCGAGTATCCTACGAGATGCGCTTCACGCTTCTAAATATTAAAATACTTCTCGATGCTGATATAACGCTCGCCCGTGTCGCAAAGGATAGTGACGACGTTCTTGCCGGGCCCCAATTCCTCGGCAACCTTTTGTGCCGCGAACACGTTTGCGCCGGCGGAGATCCCGACGAGCAAGCCTTCTTTTTTCGAGAGTTGCTTCGCCGTCTGATATGCCTCGTCGTCCGTCACGGTAATCACACGGTCGAGGAGTGTCCGGTTCAGGACTTTGGGAATGAAGCCCGCTCCGATTCCCTGAATCTTATGGGGGCCTGGATCACCTCCCGATAAAACCGGGGAGGTGGCTGGTTCGACTGCGATCACTTTCACTTGTGGGTTTCTTTCTTTGAAGACTTCTCCACAGCCCGTGATCGTCCCGCCGGTTCCGACAGCGGCCACCAATGCATCAATTTTCCCTCCGAGCGCATCCCAAATCTCCACCGCCGTCGTCGTCTTATGGATTGCGGGGTTGGCGGGGTTTGAGAATTGATCAGGCATAAAATACGACGGATTTTGCGCCAGGATACTTTCTGCCTCTTTGATCGATCCCTTCATACCTTCCCAAGCCGGTGTCAACACCAGTTGGGCTCCATACGATGAGAGCAGGCTAGCCCGTTCCATGCTCATGCTTTCAGGCATCACGAGGATTAGCTTGTACCCTCGCACTGCGGCGACAAGGGCCAGGCCGATACCTGTATTTCCACTGGTCGGCTCAACGATAGTTCCGCCAGGCTTCAGTTTGCCTTGCCGTTCCGCCTCGTTGATCATGTTGAGGCAAATACGATCTTTGACGCTGCCTCCAGGGTTGAAAAATTCGACTTTCCCATAGATGGTCGCCGATCCATCTTTGGAAAGGCGGTTCAACCGCACGAGCGGGGTGTTCCCGATGAGTTCGGTGATCTCCTTGTATGATGGTGCGCTCACCGACCGCCTCCCATATAGAAGAGAAACTCCACCTGGTCTCCTTCATGGAGATGGGTTGTGGCAAGATCGTCGCGTTCCAGCACCTTGTCATTCACCTCGACCGCGACCATCTGGGGCTCGATTTTCTTCGCGTTCAATAAGTCGAGGACCGTTCCGCTCTGGATCTCCTCGGGCTTCCCATTGATTTTGACCTGCACAAATTCTCCCAAGTTGGCTTATAGATTGAAGTTTTTGAACGTATCAAAGCGACGTGTCGCTTGTCAAGGCTGGCTCATCACGTGTGAGAAAGTAAGCATCGTTGACTGGATGACTCGAGCGAGGATTCGAGGTTTCACAACAAAGGAGGGAGATGCTGACTTGACTTTGTGCTGAGTGGTCGCCACTATGCCGCCTGCAGGATGCTGGGATGTGGAAAAAGAACTTCCTCTTTCGTGCCACGGAGTCGACTCCTTTAAGCCAGTCCGAGAATGAGCTCTTCCACGATACGGAACCGGCGCTGGACAGCGCTGGTCTTGTCTTCGAGAAGTTTCTCTCGGTGTGGGTCCAGGGTGAAGGGACGGACGAAAAACCGTCTGCCTTTACGAATCTGTATGTCCGGACCGCGATGCTGGATGTCCACAAACATGTAAGCCTCCTGCACCCGCTCCAAGGCCGATCTCACCAGATCAAACAGCTTCTCCTGCCAGAACAGAAACAATATCTCCGCCAATGGCTTGCGGTGCATGCGCCACAGGCCTGGGAATCTTCTGAAGATCATTTTCGTGATCTCTTTGAGCTGGAGTGAGGTGAGTTTGCCGCCTCAACTACACAAGACCTTTCGCGCGGGATTGTTCTGTACGCTACTGTTGGTCGTCTCAGTCTTGGCAAGCGTGACGCCTTCGACCGCATCCGTGGAGGTTTGGTATGGCCCGGATGATCGACCGCTTGAACAGCTTGTGCAGACGTACGATCGTGCCAAACGGTATATCTTTGTGGCAGTCTATGGATTAACGTCCCCGCTGACGGTCAAGGCGTTGGTGGGGGCGCGAAAGCGTGGGGTGGATGTCCGCGTCCTCTCGGATCGCCAACGATTGAATGATCCGAAGCAGAAGACGGCGCTGTCAGCGTTACGTGAGGCTGGGATTCCCATCAAGATCAATCGACATGACGCGCTCATGCATCTGAAGCAGGTCGTCATCGACGACGAGGTGAATACCAACGGATCGATGAATCAGACGACCAGTGGAAATCGATACAATGATGAGCGGCTGGATGTCATCAGAGATCATGCCGTCACGGTTAAGGCACGAGAAAAGTTTCTCTCACTGTGGAAAGACCAAGAACGATTCCAGGATTGGAAATGAAAAGCGATCCATGTGGTCATGGGCAGGATGAACTCGTTCGATCGCCTTGTTCGTGAATATCGATAGGACAGGCCGGGGGAAGCGAGAACGGTGATGGTCGTGGAGACAGACATTGCGGTCGTCGGAGCCGGTGGAGGCGGGGCCGTCCTAGCTCTTGCCTTGGCCCAGAAGGGGATCAAAACCATTGTTCTTGAACGGGCGCCCGGACCGCCGCAGGGATTGCGCGGCGAAATTCTGCAACCGAACGGGCAGCAGGTGCTTGATCAGCTAGGACTTCTGAATAAACTGCCCAGCGAATCCACGCGAACGGTGCACAAGTTTCATTTCTGCCGGGTCGGCGGTGAGCGACTGTGCACCGTGGACTATGGCGATCTCCCACCACCCTATAATCGTGCCGTGGTCACCCTTCCCAACGTGGCGCACCATGCCATTCTCAGCGCGATCGAGCAGGAGCCTTCCGTCTCATTGCGGTATCGATCGACGTTTACGGGGTTGCTGCGTGACCAAGGCCGAGTCGTCGGCTTGACCGCCAAGCAGGACGATGCGGAGCTCACCATAAAAGCCAAGGTAGTCGTCGGTGCTGATGGAGCCTTTTCAAAGGTTCGGGACGCCTTGCAGATTCCAGCTGAGCTGCATCTCTATCCGCAAGGATACTTGATCGCTCTGTTAGATGCGTCGATTCCTCTGGAGGAAGCGAAGTACTTCGTTGGGAAGAAGACCATCCTCGGGATGTTTCCTGCTGCCGGAGGCAAAGTGTACGCGTTCTATATGATCAAGGCCGGTTCGTATGACCATGTGAAAGCGCTGGGGCTTCCAGCGCTCCAGGAAGCCTGGACCAAAATCGATCCGTCCAGTGAACCAATATTCCGGACGTTGACGGACTGGAAACACACAGCCTTTATGCCGACCGGGCGTGTCCGTACCCCGACGTGGGTGGCGGATGGGGCGGTGCTGATCGGGGATGCCGCCCATGCCATGAATCCCCATGCCTCACAGGGGCGTATGCAGGCGATGGTCGATGCGATGACCTTGGCGGAGCTCTTGCCGGATTGTTTGGCGACAAATGACTATTCGGCCGCCAAGCTCAGGGCGTACGAAACTCTCCGTCGGCCTCAGGTGACGATGCTGCAGAAATTGGCGGACGAGCAGGTGCTGTTTTGGAATACGGCAAACCCGGTCATTGCGTTTCTCCGTGACCGCGTGTTCAGTACGTTGGACCGCAACGCGCGATTGCGATATCGTGTTTTGTCGACGACCGCCGGACTTCGTAAGGACGCTCCATTCGGCATGATGGATCGCCTCATGGCAGCCGGATTCTTGCCGGATCCTTCAGCTCGTGACATGGCAGCGGGAGGGGCGCGGTAACGTGATGGCACCGGTCGACTGGAGCATCGACGGCTTACCGGAAGGCACACAAAAACTCTTAAAGTCATACGTGAAAGATGTTACAAAAGTATATGGAAATGAGATTGAAAGCATTATTCTATATGGTAGTGCTGCCCGCGAAGAATTTCTGCCAGGTCTCTCAAACCTCAACGTTTTGTTGATCCTATCCTCTTACGATCTCTCGGTCTTAAAACAATACGACGGCCTTCATAAGCGCTGGAGCAAGGAGCAGGTGGTGGTTCCCCTGTTTCTCACGAGAGCCGATCTGGAGTCGGCTTCAACCGCCTTCCCCTTAGAGTACCAAGACATTCTGGACTGGCACCGCTTGCTCTGGGGACACGATCCCTTTGTCGGCCTCAAAATCGACACACGGTATTTGGCTGCTGAGGTGGTACAGGGACTCCGTGGAAATGTGTTTCGACTCCGTCAGCGTCTCGTGGAAGGACGAAGCACGGAGGAGGCCATCACGATTCTCTTGCCGTTGTCGATCACCACGCTTCTGCCGGTGCTTCGTGGGTTACAACGGTTATTGGGGCGCCCTGTGACGAAGCATGGAGAGCCGCTACTGCATGACATCGAATCCCATCTTGAGATCGACATGACCGGCCTTCGTGACGCGTTGGCGCTCAAGCGTGGGCACATCTCCCCCGGACAGAAAGAGATCCCAAGACTCATGGATCGCTACCTCGACTGCCTGACACGATTGGTGGGGATCGCGGAGGCACGAATCACGTGAGCCTGTTTCACGAGCACCGGTACTGGAGCAGCAAGGCGTGGATGGGTGTGATCTTCTTCCTTTCGGTTAGCGACGCATCGGCGGCGCTCTATGAACGGCCAAAAGAACGTGTGCCTCTTCCGAGTCCCATCGGCTATGTCAGTGATCATGCGCAAGTCGTCGACGATACATGGAAGGAACGCATCCGGTCCGTCTGTACTGATCTTGAAAAGAAAAGCGGCGTGGAGATGGTGATCGTGACGGTGCCGACAATTAAGCCGTATCCGAGCGCTAGGGAATACGCCGATGCCTTGTATCAAAAATGGCAGATCGGATCGACGCAACAGGAACATGGGTTGATGGTGTTGGTGGCTGTAGAAGAGCGGCAGGCAGCGATGGCGCTGGGGCGCAGAATGTTTCCGGTCATTACGCCGACCGTCAGGGATGATGTGGGCCACACCTATCTCCAGCCTGCGATTGAACGGGGACAATTTGGTGAAGGGTTGTATCGTGCGGCGGTCGCTCTTGCGACCCCTGCACAAGAGGTGCGACTCGATACGCCGACTCGGCCTCGTATCAAGGGGCTTGGAGTCTGGATTACGCTAGGAACGACTATAGCGATCGTCGCATTCTTCTGGATGATCAGCCGACCCGATCTCCGGCATCCCTACCGCCGCATTCAGAATGGTGAATATTGGGGAACCGGCCAGGGCGGCTTTGGTGGGAACTGGGGTGGCTTCGGCGGCGGCACGAGCGGGGAAAGCTGGAGATAGTATGGAAAAATCTCAACGGCTCTCTGGGCTCGAACTATGGAGGAGAACCATCGATGAAATCGGCTGAAAGCTGTATTCCTTTTTCATTCCAGCTGAGCGGTTTGATCGTGCTTGTCATGTTCGTATCCGGGTGTGCGACCATGGAGGCTGAAACAAAGAGTGTGTCGGCGACTTCTCAAGATGCCACTGACGCAGCGATCGAACGCTACATTCGCACACACCCGGAAGTGATCGAACAGTCGTTGCAGGCCTTGGAAGTCAAACGGGAAGCGGAACTGCGAGAACGGCAAAAATCGGCCCTCGCGACAAAGCAGGATGAATTGTTGCACGATCCCGCTTCGCCGGTCAGCGGAAATCCGAAAGGTGAGATTACGGTAGTCGAGTTCTATGACTATCGTTGCGGCTACTGTAAGCGCGCGGCGCCGGCTGTGACGGAACTGCAGAAGGTGGACCCTCGGGTGAAGGTGGTCTACAAAGACTTTCCTATCCTGGGTGAGCCATCTGAACTCGCGGCCAAGGCTGCGCTGGCGTCTCAAGCGCAGGGCAAACACCAGGCCTTCCACGAGGCACTGCTCGCGTCCCACTCTGACATGACGAAGGAAGAGATCCTAAAGATCGCGGTGAGCGTCGGCCTCAATACGAAGCGGCTGGAAGCAGACATGGCCAACCCCAAGTGGCAAGCAGCCATTGACAAGAATCGGGCGCTCGCTCAGGAGCTCGGCATCTCTGGGACCCCCGGCTTCATCGTCGGCAATGAATTGGTGCCTGGGGCGTTGGATTTGAATGGACTCAAAGAATTCATTGCCAGAGCGGGACATGAGAAATGAGGGGTTTCAATGACGCTTGACGGAGTCTAGGAACTGGCTGAGAATATCCAGAAATTGGAGATCCGCAGTGTACCTATGTCTGTAGAAACAATGCGACTCGCAATAGTGAAAAGACCGAAGTAATATGCCGACGATTTCCATGTTTTACGGGATTCTTATTCGGATGTTCTTTCGAGATATCGAGAAGCATCGTCGGCCTCATATACATGCTGATTACCAAGGTCAAGTCGCAGTTTACTCGATTCCCGACGGAATGCTTATGGCCGGAGAACTTCCTCCGAATAAACATAAGCTCGTCGTCGCCTGGATTGAGATTCACCAAGAAGACTTGTTGGCAGACTGGGACTTGGCCGTTAACGGTAAGAAACCTTTTCCTATCAAAGGACTTGACCAATGAGGATCACGGAACTGCATGTAGAGCCGAACTGGATGTTGTCGATAGTGGCAGACGACGGCCGGGTTGGTCGGTTTGATGTGAGTCCCTACCTTCAGTACGAGGCGTTTGAAGCACTTCGGGATCAAGGTGAGTTTATGAGGGTGGTTAATGGTGGATATTTTGTCGAATGGGATTGTGGAGCCGACTTATCAGCAGACACGATTGAGGCAGGGTGGCAAGTTATAAGGAACGTAGCCAAACAAAGATCAGCCTAACAATTCATAATGGTGGGCTTGGCTGTCGAGCTTCATCGATCTAGCCGTTTCCGTCGGCCTCGACGGCTGGAAGCCGACATGGTCGATCCCAAGTGGCAGGCCGTCATCGACAAGAATCGGGCGCTCGCTCAGGAGCTCGGCATCTCGGGAACTCCCGGCTTCATCGTGGGCAACGAACTCGTGCCTGGGGCGCTGGATTTGAATGGACTCAAAGAGTTAATTGCGAGAGCAAGTGGACAGAAACCTTAGGGGTAAAAGGACATGCGTCTTGGTATCTGTCTGCTTCTTGCTTTTGCGTTGTTGAGTTGCAAAACGGATTCCTTCCCACCCTTTGAACATGTGACCCGGATAGAAGTACGAATAAGCACAGACGGTCTAGCCAGCACGATCACCGACGAGTCGCAAGTGGAGTCTATCTTAGCATTTGTGAATGCTCGTTCCGACCAATGGGATACGCCCTGGTACGGTGTGCCTGTGCCGACCGTGGTTGCTAACTTATATGCAGGTGCTACTTTTCTTGGTCATTTTGGTGTTGGAGCCAATTTCTTCGAACTTCATCGTAGCGGAGGATTTTTCTCACGGTCTGCTTTGGATGGGGAACGCAGAGAATTCATGAAACTTCTAGGAGTACCATTTGAGAAGATCGAACAAGAGGGGCAGGCCATAAAATGATGATCAAGCAATGGCGCTTGACGGAGTCTAGGAACTGGCTGAGAATATCCAGAAATTGGAGATCCGCAGTGTACCTATGTCTGTAGAAACAATGCGACTCGCAATAGTGAAAAGACCGAAGTAATATGCCGACGATTTCCATGTTTTACGGGATTCTTATTCGGATGTTCTTTCGAGATATCGAGAAGCATCGTCGGCCTCATATACATGCTGATTACCAAGGTCAAGTCGCAGTTTACTCGATTCCCGACGGAATGCTTATGGCCGGAGAACTTCCTCCGAATAAACATAAGCTCGTCGTCGCCTGGATTGAGATTCACCAAGAAGACTTGTTGGCAGACTGGGACTTGGCCGTTAACGGTAAGAAACCTTTTCCTATCAAAGGACTTGACCAATGAGGATCACGGAACTGCATGTAGAGCCGAACTGGATGTTGTCGATAGTGGCAGACGACGGCCGGGTTGGTCGGTTTGATGTGAGTCCGTACCTTCAGTACGAGGCGTTTGAAGCACTTCGGGATCAAGGTGAGTTTATGAGGGTGGTTAATGGTGGATATTTTGTCGAATGGGATTGTGGAGCCGACTTATCAGCAGACACGATTGAGGCAGGGTGGCAAGTTATAAGGAACGTAGCCAAACAAAGATCGGCCTAACAATTCATAATGGTGGGCTTGGCTGTCGAGCTTCATCGATCTAACCGTTTCCGTCGGCCTCGACGGCTGGAAGCCGACATGGCCGACCCTGGCAGGACGTCATCGATAAGAATCGGGCGCTCGCTCAGGAGCTCGGCATCTCAGGGACCCCTGGCTTCATCGTAGGCAACGAACTGGTGCCAGGGTGGTTGGATTTGAATGCGCAGATTCAACTTCCCAGTGCATAACATTCAGCCGCGTTTAGCCAGCGCGTGAAAGACCTCGTTGGGCGTTTGAAAGCCGAGCGATTTACGGGGGCGCCGATTGCGCAGGCGCTCCACCTTGGCCACGGTCGCGGGATGGATTGTAGAGAAGTCCGTGCCTTTGGGGAAGAAGTCTCGGATCAGACCATTCGTGTTCTCATTCACCCCGCGTTCCCATGCATGATAGGGCGTAGCAAAGAAGACGTGAGCGTGCAGGCACTGCGCGGTGTTCCGGTGTCCGGCAAACTCTTTACCGTTGTCATAGGTAATGGTGTGGACATGATTGCGGAACGGTTTCAGGCGATGCACGGTGGCGCGATGCGTGGCCTGAGCTGTGGGCCGAGACAGTTTCGAGATGATCGTGAACAGGCTTTTCCGCTCCACATGTGTCAGTAACCTGCCTTGATGGCGGGCGCCTACAAGCGTGTCGCCCTCCCAATCGCCGAGTCGTGACTTGGCCGCCACGATCGCAGGCCGCTCAGCGATGTCGATCCGATGCGGGATAACGCCGCGTCCGGCGTGCTGTGCTCCACGCCGGTTGTACCGCTTGCCCCGTCGCCGCAAAAAGCGCCAGAGATCACCGCCCATGCGCTTGTTCGCCCAGATCATCTGATAGATCCATTCAGGGCTGAGCGAGAGGCCCCGTTCGGTTCGCAACCAATAGCTGAGCTGTTCTGGACTCCACCGTTCCGCCCGGAGCTTCCGGGCCAACGCGCGACGGACAGGGCTGGTCAGTTTGCGGGGCTGGTGCCGAACCTGCTGCTGTCGAGCCTGGGCCGAGCGCTGTGCTTGCTGAAACCGATAGCCCCGCCGTCCTGCGTTCCGAGCTAATTCCCGACTCACTGTCCCTTGGCTGAACCCCAGCACCTCGCCGATCTCGGCCTGGGTCTTGCCCGCCTTGCGCAAGGCATAGAGCTGACAGCGATCTTCATACGTGATCCGGCGATACGTCCTCATGCAGAACCCCTTGGTGTGCCAAGAGGTTACTCCATCACGCCGTCGGGGAAATTATGCACTGGCTACTTGAATCTGCGATGGCTTAAAAGATTTAGTTGCCCGGGCAGGACATGGGAAGTGACGGGGTATTTTGTCCTGCGGTTATAGTAGAACCGGCATTGGCCAAGATCTGCACTAGAATTCAGTATGAAATAGCGATCACCTCAGCGGTGTTTGACCAGCCTGCGAACTGACGTAGAATGTGCGGCTAATCGATGCTCTTCAGTTTATACGGGTCCACCGAACTAAACGTTGGTAGGCGCCACGTGAATCCCGTTTGGACATCCCTGATTGGACTCGTAGGAGTGATTCTCGGGGTATTACTAAACGAAGGAATCCGTCGAAGTAGACGCATCGAAACCTTCTCTCCTAAACTGTTTGAAAAACGGCTGAAGAGATATGAGCAGCTTATGGCGTTGCTTCAGGCTGGATACAAAGTGGCCTCTGACGTGATGAGCAATCCGGCGCATCCTAAGGAGGAAAGGCATGCTCTAATTTCTGAGGCGATACACAGTATCGCTCGGTTCACGGATCAAGAAGAGCTTTATATTGATCCGGAACTTGGCACGCATTGCGTTGCCACGTTTATGGGGGCAGAGGATGTTTTGCTAATAAAAGATCCGAAAGAGCGCGTTGAGGCAGAACAGGACGTTCGGGAGATGTACAAGGAAGCAAAGAGAATGATCCGAGAGGATTCGGGGATTTTCGAAATCGAAAAACTCTTTCGCTCGATCCACAAGCCGCGGATCACAAGCCGCGTTATCGACAGGATTCGGTATTTACGGGCGCATCCAGAGGAGCTAAACAAGGGTATAGGGGGAGAGGATAACTTATAGCATCCTAATTAATGGGTCGGATCCGTTAAGGAGATGAGAAAAGGGGTGGGGAATCCTTGGTTGTGTTTGGGTGGCCCTGCAGGTAGCCGCGATACAATACCCTACAACGGCTACGCGCTGGTAGTACACTCCTACCATGTCTCTCTTGCTCTGGTTTCTCTGCTTCTCGTTCGGGATCTGTGTGGCCACTGCGATCTGGTTTAGCGTTGATACGGAACGTGCCTACGCACGAATCAGAGGCCACAGCGCAATCATACCTTCGCCAATAGGGAATATCGAATTCAAGCGTGGAGGGGCTGGTGTTCCTGTTCTGGTCATCCACGGAAGCGGAGGCGGATACGATCAGGGTGAACTCATCGCAACTGCCATCCTGGACGAACGGTTCGACTGGATCGCACCGTCTCGCTTCGGGTACCTGGGCTCAACGTTCCGCGAGGGCGCGGCGTTCGATGATCAAGCCAAGGCCTATGCCGCCCTCCTTGACCATCTTGGCTTAAAGAGAGTTGCCGTCCTGGCAATGTCTCCTGGCGGTCCATCAGCACTTCTCTTTGCGGCGCTCTATCCAGATCGCGTCTCCTTGCTGACGCTGCTGTCTTGCGGCGTCGACTCATCGTCAGATGCCGATCAAGCAGAAGCGAGTCGAAAGGGCGACGCACTGACCATGATCTTCAAGTACGAGATCCTCTACTGGGTTGTCCTGAAGTTTCTGCGCAAGAAGCTGATGCGGTTGATGGGTGTCACCGACGAGGTGATCGCAAATCTCACGACAGAGCAGCGTACGATGGTGAATCAGCTGATTGACTTCATGGTTCCGGTAGCTCCCCGCTACGCGGGCGTCGCTTTTGACAATAAAGCCAGGATGCCGAATGAACGGGTGGCGGCTATTCGAGCCCCGACGCTCATCGTCCATGCAACGGACGACGCATTGCAACTCTTTCACAATGCGGAGTATGCGGCGGTGAATATCCCTGACTCCCGCTTGCTGTCCTTTGATCGGGGAGGCCACCTCCTACTCGTGCTTGAACAGTCGGCTATTCAGACGGAAGTCAGGCGGTTCATGTTGGCCCACGCCGGATGATGCCTGGTCGCATGGAGGCGCGACCCAACATTTCGCTTCAAACCTGGAACATGACTTGGCAAACCCTCGGTGAATTAGCAGCCTGTCGCCCTTGTTGCATCTTTTCAGCCTTTTCCTTCCGTCTTGCCCCTCTATCCGCAGGTGCGTATGATCGCGCGGCTTCAGTCTTGAGGAGGTGTCATGGCGAAGATCACTGAGATAGCCCCGGACCTATTTCGGATCACAACGTTTGTTGAACCGATCAATCTTCAGTTCAGTCAGTTCCTCATCCGCGACGATGAGT
>JAHBWR010000036.1 GCA_019636875.1 Nitrospira sp. | reverse complement strand
AAACCACTAGCCGTTCGCATCGAACTTGGATCCGTCGCACTCTCAAAACTAGCCCCTGGTATGGCTCCTATCGATCCACCCCCCCCTCCCATTCCGCCCATTCCCCCCATTCCACCAACCTGCGCCTGACTTGGTGACCACAGCCCAAAGCCCACCTCAAGCACAATGATTGTTATGGGTGCAACCAGCCATCGTGTACGCAATTACGGCACCACAATGACATCGCCGCTCTGCAGAATGAAGTTTCCCGGCACGGCGGTGCCCTTTAGAATGTCGGTGTAACTCACGGGGATTTCGATCTGGCGCTTCTCCTCATGCCCTTCTGAACCGGTACTGACATTTCGCAACACCTTGATCTTGTTCTTGGACGCAAACGGTGCGAAACCGCCGGCCAGCGATATACCCTGCATCACATTGGCGTAGGACTTCAGCGGATACTTGCCTGGCCTCACCACCTCTCCCAACACAAATATGAAATAGCTGTTCACTTCTTTTACTTGAACGGTCACAACCGGGGATGAGATATATTCTGTAAGCCGTTCCTTGATGTGTTGGGCTAGGACATTGGCGGTAAGACCGGCAGCCGGCACATCACCGATCAGCGGCATGGTGATCGTACCGTCCGGGCGAATCGTGATCTCACCTGAGAGATCCGGACTCTTCCAGACCGTCACCTTCAGCACGTCCTCCGGTCCAAGAAAAAAATCAGACGGTTCAATCAGGTCGACTTTGTAATTCACCTTTTCATTGGCGCATGCCACTACACCGACTGTTATGCCGACGAGGAGAATCGAACTGAGTAATGTGCAAGCTCTATCTCTAATCGCCATAAGCAACTCTTTCTTTTGAGAAATGAGATTTATGATTCAGTCTGTTACGCATATCGTGCACAACAATGCTTCTCTAACAATCTCCCCGTGCCTCCTCGATCAAGGCAGTCCGCAGTGCTGCGTAATCAAGCGCAAGCTCTGCGAATTGTTTTTTCAGTCGTTGATAGTCTTCCTCTAATGAGCGGAGCCTCGCTCTATCATCTTGTTGCTTTGCATTAACAAATCTTGCCCGCCACCGGTATAGCGTATTCGGGGAGATCCCATGCCTTCGAGAAACCTCGCGGACCGGACGGCCGGCACTTAACTCTGAGAGCGCAGCGTTTATATGCTCCTGGGAGAAAGGCACCCTGGACATCACAACCATCCAACATTGTGTGGGAAGATTTTCATAGGCATACGCTGGGAACTTGCGAGATGTAGGCTCACTGGATTGGAACGACTTCGTCAGCTTCGATGTGAATCAGCGCCGCCTGCTGAATGCATGACGCGCGAATCACCAACCCATGCTGCTTAGTCTTCCTTATAAATTCTCCCCTGAGTCCAGCAAGGGGGCCTCGCACCACTTCGACCGATATGCCTTCCACGAGATACTCACAAGGCTCGATCGGGCGATCAGATGAGGCGATCTGCTGAAGAGCTGTGATTTCTTCAGGTCGGATAGGTTCTGGTTTCATGATGCCTACAATACGAGCGACACCTGGTGTCTTGCGAATGGCTAGGCTCCGATCCAACCTAAACCTAGCGAAGCAGTATCCACGAAAGAGAGGTGATATCGTCCACACTTTCCGGTCAGACCATTGCCGATATTGTCTGGTAACCGGAAGAAACGGCTCTATCCCTGCTGCCAGCAGTCGGTCACGAACCTGTTTCTCTTGGTGGCAGTGTGTATGAAGGGCATACCATCGAGGGTCTGTCTCGAACGCTGGGGCCTCTTCCTCTCTAACCGTCTGCAGTTTTTGACAGCTGGTACGCATAGCTTCGCCCCATTGGTCCCAGATAGGTTGTTTCGACCACCTAGCTTATTCGGTACTAGGATCCGAAAACTGTATGGTTCTGCAGATAGGGCCGTACAGACCCACTTATGCCATAGATTATTTTCATGGACCATAGGCTGAACGTATAATTCTTGTGCCTCCTCCACTAGCATATTCGTCCGTATGGTCTATTCATTTTATGCATAGCCATGCGGAATGGTTAAATTGACATTATCTTATTTATAACAATTACTTATGATCAACACGCGTCGAATGTACGTCCTTTTGTTATCACCAGCTAGCCACTGCATCAAATATTCTAATCACATCCAGAGAGGCGATAGCACCTATCGACCAATACGAAAGAGTGTTGGCTTTCAGCACTAGACAATATTAGATTCTGATGCTATTTATACTGCCATACAGACCTATCTCTAGTAGATCCATTATGTCCTATCTAGTAGTTTCCTAGGGTATGCCTGATGGGATCCTCTAGGCTTGTGTGAAGCGAGCTAGCTGCCCTCACATCTGAATTGCGGTTAGCGAGCAAGGCCAGGTTGATCCGCACTTAATCTTATGACTGAAATGGGCTCTATTCTTTGTTGGAAACTTCTCATCACTGGCAGGCCTACGTCCTGACCAGGGAGATTATGACGGGAAACCTCATGACAAATTCCGCAGTTCCCACCCTCACTCTAGCTATTATCAGTCGTCACCATCTTCTGGTGCTCGGATTGCAGAAGATGTTTGAGAGTAAAAGAACGGAGCATCTGCATGTCGTAGTACATCAACATCAACGTATGACACCAGCAGTCTTGCTCCCGGAGAGCCGTCCAGACGTATTTATTCTCGATATGGAGACCGAACGAGACACGCTCGGTACGATCAAACATTTGAGAGACGCTGCTCCTCTTTCTAAGATCATGCTCTTAAGCGGATTCGAGGACAAGGAGAGCACGCGCGAAGCTGTGGATTACGGGGTTGATGCTGTAATCCTGAAGATTCAACCGCCGACGGTTGTGCTCGCTGCTATTGAAGCGCTGTTCCCTATTGTTCCACACGCTGATTCCGTCGATGGTGACGGAGCAAAATTCGTGGCGTCGACAAATGTCTTCGAAAAAGCAACCGCTACTAGGCCTAGCGCCACGGTATGGCCTGCCGAATTGACTCAACGTGAGCGAGAGGTAATTAAATTAGTTGGCCAGGGGTTGTCGAACAAGGACATTGCGAGCCAGATGTCCATCTCCGACAACACGGTACGTCATCATTTAACTAGTATTTTCGACAAGGTCGGTGTGCCGAATCGAAAGAAACTCTTGGTCCATGCGCATCATATCCGCTCCACGCAGGTCTGACCGACTGACCAGAATCGCTCCAGACTCCTTCTTGGTGTAATCATTCAAGCTTGAGTGGTGGACACTTGGATAGGATTGCGAGGAGTCTCCGTATAATATTGGCAAACAGATTCTCGGGCTCATGCAACTGCTGTTGCTATTTGCTTCGTTTGTCACCAGTGAACAATTTGCCCAAGCGGATCCTTCATAATTTTATGAGATCCACCAAGGAAGGTCTGATGAGTTCATATGTCCACTGAGGCAATCGATGTCTGGGTTGGGCACCAGGAGTGATTCTATAAGCATCGGCTGGTCCGGGATTCTGTTGATGGAGTGCCCCGCGACCGATGACCCCTTATCGCACTGCGGCCCCAAGCTCCCTATGTTTCCGTCACCAGGCGCCGACGCGCTACATACAGATTCGCCAACCCGTAGCTGATGAACAGCTAGTGAATATTCTTTGCGAGCCCTTGGCGTTGAACTTTCGCCGACCTAGGCTCAATACTCATTCTTTGAGATAGAAGATGACGGTTGCGACGATGCAGAGGACTGAGAAGAACGTGCGGGCGAAGCGGTCGTACTGCATCGCAATGCGGCGCCAATCCTTGATGCGCCCGAATATGATCCTGATCTTGTGACGCAGTGTGTAGAGTTGTTTGCTGTAGCGACGCTTCTTCTTACGGTTGTGACGCGGCGGGATGCCCTTCATCTTTAAGGCGGCGACCACCCAGTCGTCGTCAGACCCACAGTCGGCGATCAGGTGTTGGGCTCGAGGGAGACGGGGAAGCAGGTGTCTTGCGCCGGTATAATCGCTCGTCTGCCCGGGCGGTCACTAATAGACGCACCGGCTTGCCGGTACCGTCACACACGGCATGCAGCTTCGAATTCAGCCCGCCTTTCGTGCGGCCAATACAGCGGGGTCGCGCCCATTTTTGAGCAGGCTGGCCGCCGTTCGGTGGGCTTTCAGATGCGTGGCATCGATCATCAGGAACTCGGTCGTCTCGTGCTGCCGTGACAACTCGTGGAAGATCTTGTTGCAGATCTCGGCCCGGCTCCAGCGCACGAAACGGTGGTAGAGCGTCTTGTGCGGCCCATAGGCCTTCGGCGCATCCTTCCATTGTAGACCGTACCGGATGACATAGATGATCTCGCCGATCATCCACTCGCGGAATACCCTGGGAGACCGGGTAATACGGTGTGTCCTGTTCAACTGCCGACGGGTCAACATACATACGTCACTCATGGCCACCTTCCAGCCAGAGTGAATCACATCGCGTTTCCCAAGGGATGCTAAAACTTAATGAGTCCTGAGCCTAGGCCTTGAAACATCATCTCCAGAACAAGACGTTTGTGGGTACGAGCGAGAACACGGCGCAGGTCAAAATCTTGGTTGTGTTGTTTTGAGCGCGATGGTACTGAAATGTGTGTAGCTGAGGTCCTCGTGGATCTGGGAGCTCGCGAACTTAGGGGCCTTGCCCCCTGAACCTTCTGACCTATCAGGATCTCTGGGCGTGGCATGATGCGCTGTTCAAACGGCCGCTGTTGATGGCCGCGCCACTCGAATGAGGCTTTTGGGGTCAGCAACTGTTTTGTGTGTCAAGAACCAACGCGCATATTTTTCGGGTCACCCATGAAAATCCTTCGCACACACTTAGCCAAGGAACAACGATCGCCGTCGAGTCCAAGGGCTCCTATGCCTCTGCACCGACCGGGATGGCGTCCTGACGCCACGGCGTCCGGCTTTTCACCATTGCATTGAGAATCGTGAGCCGTTTCCGCATGCAGGCTGTCAGCGCTAACTTCTTCGCCTTCCCCGCCTGACAGAGGCGCTGATAGAACGTGCGAATCACCGGGTTCCTCCGTGTGGCGACGAGCGCAGCCATATCGAGTGCGGCTCGCACATGAGCCCGTCCGCCCCAGATCACCCGTCGTCCTTTGAGCGTGCCGCTGTCTCGCGGGAACGGCGCGACTCCGGCTAAGGCCACCACTTCTTTGTGCGTCAAGGTCCCCAGCTCGGGGAGGTTCGCGCAAAGCGTCGTGGTCAGCACCGAGCCCACGCTCGGCACGCTCCGCAGCACCTCTTCCTTCTCACGCCATACGGGACTCGCGCGCATCGTTATCGTCAGATCGGTGGTGATGCCCTCCAATTCTTTCTCGAGCCAGCTGATATGTGCACCTGCACCCGACTCTGAAGCGGGCGCGTGGCGAGGCGCAGGCGATTCTTTTCCACCGTCAGTATCTCGATCAGCTGCCGGCGCCTGGGCGGCTCATCGGGGGACGAATCGCTTCGGCAAAACGGAGGAGGATCTGGGTGTCCAGCCGATCCGTGTTGGCCCACTGCTCCATGGCCCGCGCAAAATCCCGTACCTGGCGGCGATTGGTGACAACGACCGGCAATGCGGCGGCAGCCAACGCGCCCGCGAGCGGAACGTCCAGCCCGCCTGTCGCTTCGAGCGCAATCAAGGTGGGCTGCACAGCCTGGAGTAGCTTGACCGTTTCGGCAATCTTAGGCTCGTCATTCGTCACCTGAAACACGGTCCCGGGCTAGACCACGATATCGACCGTGTCTTGCGAGACATCCATCCCTACAAAGATCGCTGGGCTCATGGTACACCTCCGTATCTCCCGTCCTTGCATGCGGGATCGTGGCCTCCTCAACGGTTCGGGTTGGTGACCGGAGGAACGGAACGACCCGAGCTGACCCACGGCCTTCGTAATTCCAGACCCAGATCTTTGCGATCTGCCCCGTTCCCGTCGTGCCATGATGGAAGACCTCCTCTATTAGATACAACGATCTCGGACAGCGTCAGGGTGACCTGCTCCAAGAATTTGGAACTCAATCCGCCTAACAAGCCCAGTTCACGAGAGAAGGGCACCAAGATATCTGGATGTTTCCCAGGCAGACATAAAGTCGGAATTAGAGCCAAACCCTAGTTGTCGGAACGTCTCACCCTTTGTAATGTCCCGTCGCATCGTCAGCCCGATTCCTCGGCTCGTCCCGCAATTGGGAGAACTCATCATGGCTACTCTCGTTCTGATCCTCATTCTTTTCTTTCCAGTCGGCGCCTTAGCGGCGCCGGTGATAGACCATAGTGTCGTGCAGGCCCAGTCGGTCCGGACCGAACCCTTGACCATTGGTGAAGTGCTGGCGCGTATTGAGTTGACCCATCCGCTGCTGCGGGCGACCGGGGTCGAGCGGATACAGGCCCGGGCGAAAATCTTGAAGGCGCTCGGGGCCTGGGAGCCGAAGTTTCATAACATTACCGACGTCGATCGGTATCAGAATTGGAATTTTCTGTCCGTTACTCATGAGCACACGGCGGGCTTCAACGACAGCAAGCTCGAGGTCGGGCATCCTTGGGGCTTCTCGGTCCATGGCGGGATCCGTCAGGGTTTCGGGGACCGGCTCTGGCATAGTATGGCTGGCGTCATTCCTGATGCCAATCTCTTCTATGAACAGCAACAAATGATCTTCGGCGGGTCGTTCAAGCTGCTGCGCGGGTTCATGATCAACGACGAGTATGCGGAGTATCAGAAGGCCGAGCTCGCGGGGCCGATGGCGGAGATCACGGTGGCCCAGAAGCGGCAGGATCTGTACCTTGCCGGGGCCGTGCAGTACTGGGATTGGCAGGTGGCCGTCAAGCAGGCGGAGATTGTGCAACGGGCGTTGGCCGTGGCCGAAGACCGCTTGGTTCAGGTGGAAGGGTTGGCGAAGGGCGGAAAGGTCGCGCCGCTCGACGTCGTCGAGGTGAACCAAGAGGTGCAGAATCGGCGCGAGGCGGCGATCGCGGCGCAACGGAAGGTGGAGTATGAGCAGTACAACCTGTCGCTGTTTCTCTGGGAACACGGGGAGCCGGTGATGCCGCGTCCGGAATGGGCGCCGGAATTCCAGGGGGAGACGCCGCTGCCGACCAAGGAGGAGATCGCGGCGTATAAGGTCGAGGCGAAGGAAGACCGGCCGGAAGTGCGGAACTACTACATCGAAGCGAAGATGAACAATATCGATCTCAAACTCGCCAAGAACTACCTCCTCCCCAAGTTGAATTTTGCAGGAGGACGGATGGATACCCCTGGCGACTGGGGCGTCGGCGTGGGGTACCATTTTGGAGCGCAATTTGCGATGCCGCTGTTCCAGCGGGAAGGGCGCGGGAAGGTCCTGTACGCAGAGGCGGAGCAGCAACAATTGGTCATGAGCCAACTGTATGCCGAACAACAAGTCAGTGTCGACGTGGACAACTGGCTTTCAGCCCAAGTGCGAGCCAGAGACAGGGTCAAGGCGGCGACGGAAGCCCTGCGCTTGGCCAAGACGTTGGAGGAAGGAGAACGCAAGCGATATAACCTTGGTGCGAGCACCGTGTTGTTTGTAAACCTCCGGGAGCGCAACGTGGTGGAATCGGCATACCAGCTGTATCGGGCGCAGGCCGACTATGCGGTAGCCCGTGGAGGGATGCTGTGGGCAAGAGGGGTCCTGTCGAAGCCCTGGCCGACCGAGTCCTTGGCAAAGTATGGGGATCCGAAGACGGCCGCCGGTCTCTCGGGTCAGCCCGTGGCTGGACGCGACTAATTCAGCAACAAGCGAGTATCTCCTTTTGAACCTTCTATTGTACTTCTCCGTGACCATGATGCCGGTGGTTGCTGTCGCGCATCCTCACGACTGTCCGAGTGCATCAGGTCATACCTTTCGAGGACGGGATTAAACATCCAGTACCTGCTTAAAAAACCCCCACCTGACTCTATCCCAGGATCAATTTTCAAGGAGACCAGCCTTGGGCAGTGCACGGACACATATCTCCTATGACTTCAGCCTCTGAAACTGGGAATATTACTAGTTTCTAAGGGCATGTGCGTATGGTACACACCCAACACATATGGCTAACCATGCGCGTGTCAATCTCTTGACCTTAGACGGCTGCATTTGTTCACGCCGTCCATTTGTATTTTTGAGATAGCCGTCATGACCACACGGTGGCCATCCTGCAGAATCAAAATGCCAGCCTTAGACTTTCGCAAGAGAGCAGTGTGTGAAGAACGATGCCTCGCAAACTATCTTTACGGTTTAGGCCTCTGTTTTCAAAGCAGGTTCTATTCTTTCTGAGTGGGTCTGCAATGGATAGCGTGCTGCGAGAGAGTCTGTGTTGTCCTTGGTGCTCCGCCTCCTTCACCGTCACGGAGGCCTGTCCGGCGTCAGGGTGTGAGGGGGCGTATGCGGTGTTGCAGTGCTCCTGTGAGCTGTATCCGGTCGTGGCGGGGATCCCCGTGATTCGGAAAGGCCCGCTGGGGGCCCAGGGGCAGACCGCGCGCATGCTCAGCGAGCTCATTCTATCCGGCAAGCAGCGTGAGGCGCTCCTTGCCCTACTGATGCCTCGGACCCCGATCGAAGACTTGGTCCCTCGATGGGCCGCCCACCTCCCGTCGGTCCCGGGCCGGGGTCTCCTCATGCATCTGTTGGGACACGACGCGATTAGACGCTGGACCAGCACCATGACGGAGTTCTTTAGCGCCGGTCCGGAAGGGAAGACCGCGCAAGACTATTTGACCGTGGGACTGTCTGCGAAGGCGCAGCAGAAAAACTACCACTATTTCATGCATCGGTTTGGGCAGCCGCGGCAGTTGGTTGCCTTGTCGTTGATGACCATGCTCCAAGGGGCCGCCGGGCCGGTGTTGGATTTTGGGTGTGGCATCGGGTTGCTGACTCGCCATCTACCCCGAAGGATGGGGTCGTATCCGGTGCTGGGCGCCGACCTCAGTTTCTTCCGGCTGTATATCGCGAAAACCTTTCTAACACACGACGTGGCCTATGTCTGCTGTGACGGGAAGCCCTCGTTGCCGTTTAGGCGAGCCTTCTTTGCGGCGGTCTACTCGTCGGACACCCTCTTCATGGTGCCTGACAAAGTGAGCTGCAGCCGGGAACTCCAGCGGGTGGTTCACCCGGAGGGGCTGATGATTTTCGCAGGGCTCCGCAATGGATTGATCGATCCGGAGCAGTATCCGGTTCGCATGGCGCTTCCTCCTTCGGCGTACGAAGACCTCTTCCACTCATTACCACAGCGGGTGCGTGGCAATACGGAGGTGCTCGACCGGTATCTGCAGAAACGTGGTCCTGCGCTGGGGCAGTCAAGCGCCAGCCAGGTCCTAGACCACGACCCGTGGTTTTCCCTGGTGGTAGCCGGGCATGAGGACTGGCTCGTGGATCAAGGCCCGTTTGACGAGTGGCCCCATGCCGAGGGAATGCTGGAACTGAATCCGTTGTATCGGCCGGTGGGAGGGCCACCCAATGACCGGGGTGCTGTGCTCTACCGCCAGACATTCCCGTCGAGTTGGTATGCGCAAGAAGACGGAGACTGTCGAAAGTATGAACCCGAACAGGTGTGGATCGCGGCCGAGATCCTGCGAGATCTTGCGTTAGGGAGACGCACGCCGGCGATGGAAGAGCTGATCGCACGCTGCGTGATTGTGGGGGTGCCGGAGCGCTTTCATGGGCATGAGTCGGTCTCACCGTGTCATACCTAGCCAGCGGCGTGACGACTCAGTATCCGGAATGGGTACTGAGGGTTCTGTGCCAAGGGCAGAGCAGGACCCTGTCGCCTTCTGTAACAGCGGTGGTTGTTTATCTATTGCAGGACCCTTCTGTTCATAAACTGTCTTCATCGTTACCCGTGCTCAGTTCGTGAATGGTCCGCTCGAACGGCGATCTCGTTCATCTGGGGTGCCGGCTGGTGTTTGGACCTTCCCGACACGCGCCCTGCGAACCGGCCGCTCTCCGGCGCTTCATTGGTCATCGACAGCACAGTTTCCACTCGGGCGTCGTCCACCAGACAGACTGTCTCTGCAAGACCGATCGACCGCGGTCGAGACTGTTCCGATGGGCACGTGGCGCCCATTCATACCCACCTCATTGAGTCTGCAACACAGCGGATTACCAATCCTAAGGTCCTGCTTGGAAATGTCAAACGAGAAACGCAGTTGGAGCGCGAAGTATTGCTGCACGAGCCCCCGCGATCCAATGGTCGGTCCTGCTCATGATAGACAGCGAATTCCATGTCTCGCCAGTGTACGGCCAGTCCGACGATCCAATCCAGTTCCGACGGACTGACGACGTTGTTGGCCTGCCGGTCTGTCAACATATTCACATCGCCGTACAGCACGACCTTGTTCTTGTAGAGGTCAAGGTCGGCATGCACGACGCTTGGTTACCCAACAGTTGAGCTCTCTATATGCAGCTGGGTACGGCTAGGGATGAGGTCCGTGAATGGTGCAGGCTGTTCCCTGCCAAGAGATTCGGTCAGCAAATATCCAGAACAACCTCACTACCCTTGTGGAATAATCGAGAATTCTCAGTGTTCGCGGTTGCTCATGGTCGAGCTACCTTCTCGCTGAGGATCATGCATGTCATAGCAGGCATCAGCTATTCGACCACCCAAATGGCAAACCCCTGTCCCTTCCGAACGAGATCCTCACCGACATGCGTGGAGAGAAGTTCCCTGATCCACGAACGAGTGTGTCGGCCAACGACCAGCGTCCCACATTGGAATGTCTGAGCCACCGTGAGGATCTCGTGCGCCACATCAGGGCGGTGAATGGGCGACGAAAAGCTCGTGCTGACGTCGTGTGGAGATAATCCGCCCTGGATGAGGAGATCCCGAGCCTTGTCGAGCGATGCTTGGGCATTTCGCTTTGCCGTTTCAATCCACTGTGTTTGGTTTTGCCGAAGCTCGCCGCTGAGACGTTGTTCGACTTAGGGATGTTCCGCTCCACCGAATTCCAGGAGTCCCGGTGGAATGGGAGGAAGCACACGCAGGAGACGAACGTGAACATCCGTGCGTCCACGGAGAATCTGACTGACATAAGAGACTGCCTTGAGCGAGGCTGCAGACTCGTCCACCGCAATCAGGAATTTATCGGTCCTCATCATGAGAGTGGTTGGCCTGTGCTGGGCGACACCCTCCATCACCCATGCTTTCGCGATCGAAACGTCATCGAGCCGAAACACCTGTGCCTCGCAGAGCATCATGTAGCTGAAAGCTTTGAACGTCTGCCGAATCCACTCCACATCGGTTACGACGGCGATGCGGTCCCAGCGAAAGAGGTACTCCATCCCGAGCTTGACATCATCCCACAAGGCACTCGGCTCTACTCCGGCAAAGTCGGGGTCGATCCGAAAATACAGGCGGACCTTCTTATAGTCGGCAAGGGCCTGTCTGACCGTAGGGGTCAGTACCTGTTCGTAATCCTCTTTGGTCACGTGGCTTTTACAGGCAAATCCCATGACCGTCGGCGGAAATCCGTTCAAGACCTCAATCATACATCCCCCCTGAGACCGGAATGTCCATCTCGCCCGTATCTCGACCCGCTCGTTTCGCAGCGCCACACGCCTGACACGTCACATGCCGTAAGAGCTGCGGTCGATGACCCCCGGTTTATGATACCAATTCATGAAGGGCCCTCTGCGTGCGTCTTGGTCAATTCTTCTCGGACTAGACGGAGATGGATCCGCTCATCTCGAAGCCGCTGCATCTCCAACTCAATGTCCGCCAACATACAATCGATGCCCATGACTCTGTTCATCAGACCGGCCCGCCCCACCGAAATAGGCTTCCAGTCGCGTTCACGTTGGGTGACGTTCTGCGATGTCCGGGCGAAATAGTTTATTTCATTTTTCCAAGTTTTCATCTTCGGTCCTTCTTCAACGTTGAGTGATATTCACTGTTATCCAAACGCATGGTCAGGAACGTTCAGCCATCTTGGCGGTTTCTTGCTCACATCGGTATGGGGAAGATCCTGCTGCCATACGGTTCCAGCATATTGGCTTCTCTAAGACCTCCGTTCGATCACGATTGAATGCACCGCCACTACCGCCGCGAAAGTCCATCTCCCGCTTATCCATCATATTACTCTGTAGGACATCATCAGGTGAACTAGGGGCTCACTCTAGATTAGGAGGAAAGAATTGCTAGGTGTTCAGTTTGATGATCCCTAGCTCTGTACTTGTCTTCGAGGTCGGCATCATTCCACTTCTTTAATGAAAGGACAGCCGCGCACGAATTAGCACTGAGCAACTTGTGTACCCCATCACGCTACGAGGAAATCTCCGGTGAGAAGATTGAAACTATGTTGGGCTTAGCAGAGTGAGGCGAAGGGTCGCCCACGACATCACCTTTCCCTGTCAGCAATGTGGAATGTAGCGGTAATCCAGAGGAAATCAAGCTGGCGCCAGAGGACTATGGGGCTTTGGTTTGGGGATAATCAGGATTCATTCTGGAAGCTGATTATCATCGATCGGCAGCTTATGAGGGCCCGTTCAAGAGCATCAGCATTTCTTAATCGAGCGCACGCGCACCACATGCACGTGCGCAATTACGGTGGAGCGTGTCTTTACGCAATCGCACAGCGAGAGAACGGGTTGTGCTTATCCCGGATCATGGAAGGTATTAAGATTGCACAAGCTCATCTCGATTGCTCTCTCATCGGCAATCTCTATGTGACGGACCTGCTCTGGTCACGCAAGGAATGGCGCTGGTGCCCTTTTGACTGTAGAATAACTCTGGATTTTCGTGCACGGGTGAGAGTAGATGCCTCGCCGCATCATCAGAGGACTTTCTAACGTAGTGCTCAGGTTTGTCCCCTCACCACCCTGCAGTCATGAGCCGCGGCTTCAACGCGCGTGGTGCGGGCGAATGGCCGGTACCGTGCAGCGCTCAATGGGTGCAGCTGATCGCGTCGCTCGTTCAGAAAGAGAGACTCTTTTGTGGAGGATGTATGTCCAGCGGCAAACCACGCGTGGTGATTTTAGGTGGAGGCTTCGGGGGGATGTATGCGGCGCTGGAATTCGAACGGGCTCTGGCACGGGGCGCTGCCGTGGACGTCACGCTCGTCAATCACGACAACTTTTTCCTCTTTACCCCGATGCTGCACGAAGTCGCGGCCAGCGACCTCGATAGCACCAACATCGTCAGCCCCATCCGCAAACTACTCCGACGGGTGACGTTCTTTCATGGTGAGATCGAAACGGTCGATCTCGCGCATCAACGGGTCGAGGTCTCACACGGGCATGAGCAACATTGTCACTCGCTGCCGTATGATCATCTCGTCCTGGCGCTCGGGTCCACGACGAACTTCTTTGATATCCCCGGCTTGGCTCAGCGCGCCTTCACCATGAAATCGCTGAGTGATGCCATGCTGCTGCGGAACCATCTCATCGCGAATCTGGAAGAGGCTGACTTTGCCTGTGGGCCGTCAGTTCGCTCAGGCTTGTTGAATTTCGTCGTGGCAGGTGGCGGGTTTGCCGGGGTCGAAACGATCGCGGCGATGAACGATTTTCTGCGAGAGGCAATCCGGTTCTTCCCCCATCTGCGTGAAGAGATGCTGCGAATTATCCTGGTCAGTTCCGGGCCCGTGATCTTGCCGGAACTCGGAGAGAAACTCGGCACCTACGCGCAGCGCAAACTCAGGGAACAGCACGTGGAGATCTATGACAATTGTAAGGTCACTGCCGTCACGGACCACGAGGTGACCCTCAGCAATGGAACCACGGTGCCGACCAATGCCTTGGTCTGGGCCGCTGGCATCAGCCCGCATGCCCTGTTGGCCACCCTCCCGTGCCCCAAAGGAAAAGGCCGAGTCCTCGTCAACGAATGTCTGGAGGTGCCCGAGTGGCCGGGCGTGTGGGCCTTAGGCGACTGTGCGCTCGTACCGGATCGCAAGACCGGAACGTTTCACCCTCCCACCGCGCAACACGCACTGCGCGAAGGAAAGCTGGCGGCGCGGAACATCTTGGCCACTCTCCGAGGCGAGCCGGTGAAGCCCTTCGTCTATTCCACGCTTGGGCTGTTAGCTCCGATTGGGAAACGGACCGGCGTGGCGAATATTCTGGGCATCAACTTCTCCGGGTTCCTGGCCTGGTGGTTGTGGCGCACAATCTATTTGCTGAAACTCCCGCGCTTTGAAAAAAAGCTGCTGGTGGCCCTAGACTGGACGTTGGATGTGCTCTTCTCCAAGGATCTCGTCCACTTCCGAACGACTCGCCCCCCTTCCTCACCCCCGACAGAAGGAAGGTTAGAGAAGTTGACCTGACGGATCTGTTGCCTTCTGCAACAGTGGCGGTATCCTCCCTGTCGCAACTTTCCCCTGTGCTGGACCTCTCCTCTCTCCCGTTCTTGTATAAGTTATGAATTTCACAGTCGAATACGGCCCCATTTGATCGGTTTCTCTGAACGGCTCCCTCCTTGCAGTCCAGCGATCTTTGTCAGCACGGAATCTGTTCATGTGGCTTTCCACAGGCATACAACGACGACGCGCGGTGACAGGGCTTATCCTTTCTTTCGTCCTCACCACAGTCTTCTGGATGCCGGGTGTTGGAATTGTGGCTGCGGAGTCGTCTGATGCCAGCCCTCCTGAACTCAAGCTCAGCCTCCGTGACGCCATTCAGGCCGCCATCGACAACAACGTCAACGTCAGGTTGCTGAAAGAGCGCATCGCGGCGGCACAAGCGCAGGCCAATACGAGCCTTGGAGCGTTGTTGCCGAACGTATCCGGGTATGTCAGCGGGCGGAGCCAGACCGTCAACCTGGGTGCGTTCGGGCTCCCACCCGACCGCCTTGCCGGGTTGGGCCTCAGGCGCAGCGTGACGGACCCGTTCGAAGTGTATGACGCGCGCGCGACGCTCGTGCAAAACATTTTCAGTCTCAGTCTGATTCAACGGTGGCGTGCCGCTAAAAGCGGTGTGGACGTCGCCAGTTTGGAGGCGGAGGTCACCAAGCGGGACGTGATGGCGACCGTTGGATTGCTCTATATCGAAGCGTTACGGGCCGATGAAGCGGTCAAGGCGCGGCAAGCAGACATCGACCTGGCTCAACAATTGGTCAAGCTCGCGAAAGACCGAAGGGCGGCCGGCGTCGCAACCGGTCTCGACGTGACGCGAGAAGAGGTCCAACTAGAGAATCATCGACAGCAATTGCTGGTCGCGCAGAACGATCAAGAAAGCGCGAGGCTCAATCTCATTCGTGCCCTCGGGATCGATTTCGAGGTTCGAGTGGTCCTTACCGACGAACTCCGGTTTGTACCGGAGCAGGCCCAGTCGCCTGGGCAGGTCCTCACGATCGCGCGCCAGCAACGGTTGGAGTTGAGGGCGCAGGAGAACCGACAGAAACTCGCAGCCCTCAGCCTGAGTTCCGTGACCAGCGAACGAGTTCCGTCCCTCTCGCTCGCCGGTGACTATGGATGGATCGGCCTGAAGCCGGAGGACGCGTTGGCTACGCGTTCGATCGGGCTGACCTTTTCGATCCCGATCTTCGACGGCGGCCAGCGGGAAAGTCGGATCTCAGAAACCCGCAGTCGTGTTCGGCAAGAATCCATTCGCATGAAGGACGTGTCAGATCAGGTCAACCTGGAGGTCCGGAACGCGCTGCTGACAATGGAGTCATCCACCCAACAGGTGGCTGTCGCCGAGAAAGGGTTGGAATTGGCGTTCAAAGAATTGACCTTTGCGAAGGATCGGTTTGCGGCCGGCCTGACGACCAACATCGAAGTGACGAATGCCCAGACGTCGGTCGCCCGAGCACGCGACAATCAGATCGAAGCCCTGTTCCGTTTCAACGCTTCACGGATCAATCTGGCTCGTGCCAAGGGTGAAATCGAGAAACTCTTCTGAGGACATGGACCGATGCCAGTAACGAGACAACAACTTATGGTCCTTCCGTTCCTGGCCGTTGTCGCCGGAGTCGGGTATGTGGCGATGGACCGTTGGGTCTGGAACAGCGGATTACCGGAGGGCCTGATCCAAGTGAACGGCCGGATCGAGGGTGACCATGTGGCGATCGCCGGCAAATACCCTGGACGCATTCAGGAATTATTGGTGCGCGAAGGAGATCAGGTCACGACGGGACAAGTTCTTATAAAGCTGGACGATGCTCAAACCACCGCGCGAGCTGAGCAAGCACGCCGCGCGTTCGAAGCCGTGGAGGCGGAGGTACAGGCCGCCCACGCAGACCTGGCGGTACTGAACCTGGATGTTCCGTTGGCGATCGAATCAGCCGAGGCAGAGGTCATCGAATACAAGGCGAAGGTGGCCAGAGCGAATGCTGTGGAGAAGGAAGCCAAAAGCGACGCGCAGCGGTTTCGTGAATTGGTGGAGAAAGATCAGGCGACGAGACAACAGTGGGAACAGGCCGAGATGAGATGGGACGTGGCCAAGAGAGAAATTGCGATCGCCCATGCGGGACTAGCCCAAGCCAAAAAGGGATCGGCACAGGCTGAGTTGGGATGGAAACGCATCAAAGCCAAGGAGGCGGAGGTCTCGGCCTTGGAACGTCGGCGGGACCAGGCCTATGCAGCTCTAGAGGAGGCCCAGAGTATTTTGACGGACCTCACGATTACTGCCCCGTCCGACGGCACGATCACGACGCGTATGGTCGATGCCGGAGAAGTCGTCTCGACCGGTGTGCCTCTCCTGGAATTAGTGAATCTCGATCGATTGTACCTCAAGGTGTATGTGCCTGAGGTGCAGGTCGGAAAGGTGCGGCTGGATCTTCCGGCGAAGATCTATACGGATGCGTTTCCCGACCGTCCGTTTGACGCGACGGTCCGGTATATCGCGTCGAAAGCCGAGTTCACTCCGAAGGAGGTCCAAACGCCGGATGAACGAGTGAAACTGATCTTTCCGGTCAAGCTGTATCTTAACGAGAACCCTGACCATCGCTTGACACCTGGACTGCCTGCCGATGCGATCATTCGTTGGAAAGACGCTGTGGTGTGGGTAAAGCCGAAAATGTGAAAGGTGAGAAGTGAAAAGTTAGAGGTGAGAAGTTGGAGGGCAAAGAGGCATTGCAGACTCAGCATTCGGACACGATCGTCAGGGTGTCCGGATTCGTCAAACGCTACAAGAAAGACGTGGCGGTCGATGGGGTCGATCTTGAGGTCAGGAGAGGAGAAATCTACGGACTGATCGGTCCTGATGGTTCCGGCAAAAGCAGCCTGATGAAGGCAATCGCGGGGGTGTTGACGTATGACGCCGGTGCCGTCGACGTGTTCGGGACCAGAGTCGACTCCGAGCGCGCCGCCGAACGGATCAAGCCGAACATCGGGTTCCTGCCGCAGGGACTCGGGCTGAATCTCTACCCAGAACTGTCTATCGAAGAGAACATCGATTTTTTCGCACAGCTTCGCCTGGTTTCGGACAGGGACTTGGCTGAACGCAAGACCAGACTGCTGGCCATGACCAGACTCGAGCGATTCCGCGACCGTCCGATGAAGAACCTCTCAGGTGGAATGAAGCAGAAGCTCGGCTTGATCTGCACACTCATCCATGAGCCGGATCTGGCGATTCTCGACGAACCGACGACCGGTGTCGATCCGGTGTCACGCCGTGACTTCTGGTCGATCCTCACGGAACTGCTCCAAGAAAAAGGCATGACGGCGTTGGTCTCCACGGCCTACATGGACGAAGCAGCTCGATTTCACCGGCTCTCGTTCCTTTCAAGAGGGAAGGTGCTGGTTTCCGGGACTCCCATGGAAGTGCAGACGCTGGTTCCAGGCTCTGTGGTGACGTTCGAAACCACGCCGCAGGTGCAGGCGATAGCCAGGTTGAAACAATCGTTCAAACAGGTGGAATCGTTGGGGCCGCTGCTGCATGTGTTCACCCCCACGGCTGATCAGTCGGAAGCTCGACTCCAGATCAATACCGCGCTGGGCGATCTGGTTCCTACCGCACTCAGGGTCGACGAGCCGGAGTTAGAAGACGTGTTCGTGGCGTTGCTCCTTCAAAAGGCCGAGCACAAGGAAACATCCGACGCGCAACCGACCGCAGAAGCTGGGCATGGCCGTGACGGTCTGGCGATCGAGGCCGAAGGTCTCATCAGAGATTTTGGGTCCTTCCGCGCGGTCGATCGAGTCAGTTTTCAGGTCAAACAAGGGGAAATATTCGGCCTGTTGGGCGCCAATGGCGCGGGCAAGACGACCGTCATCAAGATGCTGAACGGGATCCTGTTGCCGACGGGCGGTGCCGGACGCGTGGCGGGGGCCGATATGCGGACGGCGGCGGGTTCCATCAAGGAACGGATCGGATACATGTCTCAAGCTTTTTCGCTCTACCTGGATTTAACCGTGGAGGAGAACATCAGGCTCTTTGCCGGGATCTATGGACTCGACAAACGCGCCATGTCTGAACGGTATCGGTGGATCATTACCATGGCGGGGTTGTCGGGGTATGAATCGAGCTTGACCAGTCGACTGCCGATGGGAGTCCGGCAAAGGCTGGCGCTCGGCTGCGCCTTGGTGCACAACCCCCGCGTCTTGTTTCTCGATGAACCGACTTCCGGGGTCGATCCGATCGGACGCCGCCACTTCTGGGAGATCTTGTCACGACTGGCGCGTGAGGCCGGTGTCGCGATTCTGATCACCACGCACTATATGAGTGAGGCGGAGCATTGCGACAACCTTGCCCTCATGTATGCGGGACGCATCGTGGCGGAAGGCTCTCCCGTGGACATGAAACGCCAAGTCGAGCACGAGGCAGGCCGGCTGTTCGAAGTCGTAGCCGAGCACCCAGCCAAGGCATTGGTGCATCTGCGGCAAGCCGGATTTCATAGGGCAGCACTCTTCGGGACGAAGCTCCATTTCTTTTGCCGTGACCCGGTTCGAGATCGGGACTGCGCGCGTCATGCCCTGGAAGGAAGCGGAGTACGGGTCATCTCGCTCCATGAGCGGCCACTGAGTTTGGAGGACGTGTTTGTCTACCGGGTCATGGCGCTGGAACAGGCGGCCAAGCAAGAGGCGGCGGCATGAACCTGCGGCGAATCGCGGCCGTAGCGACGAAGGAATGGAAGGAGACGGTTCGAGACCGACTGTTCCTGCTCATGGCTTTTTTGCTGCCACCGCTCTGGATGGTGGTGTTCGGGCATGGGTTAGTGTTGGACGTCGAACATGTTCCATTCGCGGTGTTGGATCGAGACCAGTCGTCCATGAGCCGAGACTATCTCTATCGGTTCATGGGATCCCGCTATTTTGACTACCGTGGATCCGTCAAAGATGCACGGGAGATCGATCGGTTGCTGGGTGACACGGCGATTCGGATGGCGATCATCGTACCGGATCGGTTTGAAGAGCAGCTCTTGGCGGGAAGACCCGTGACGGTCCAAACCCTGCTGGACGGTACGTTCCCATTGCATGCCGATACCTTGAAGGGCTATGTGATCGCGATCAACCATGCGTTCACCCAGGAACTGCTCACAAGTTTCCTGGCGCGCACACGAGGTCTTGGTCCGGAGGAGGCGCACCGAATCGCCGAGCCGGTGTCGATTGAGACGAGGTACTTGTACAATCAAGAAGTTCGGAGCACCTGGTCGATGGTTCCGGCCCTCATCATGTTCTCGATGATGGTGGCGTCGCCGTTGCTCACGGCGTTGGGGGTGGTCCGAGAAAAAGAGACCGGCTCCATTTACAACATTTATAGCGCGACGGTCAGCAAGGCGGAATTTTTGATCGGCAAGCTCGTTCCGTATTTCGTCATCTCGACGATCAACGTCGTCGTGCTCTGGTTACTGGCTGTCTTGATTTTTCGGGTCCCGTTCAAGGGAAGTTTCCCTGTTTTTTTGACAGCCTCGCTGCTCTTTGTCCTGTGCGCCACCGGTATCGGGCTCATCATCTCCCTCTTGGTACGGACACAGATGGCGGCGCTGATCATCACCATCATTATTGCGATGGTTCCGACCATTCTCTTTTCGGGCTTGCTGGTTCCGGTGTCGTCGCTCAGCCCCGGCGCTCAGATGCAGGCCCATCTGTTTCCCGCCATGTACTACACCGATGTGGTGCGCGGAAGTTTTCTGAAGGGACTGGAGCTGGAAGACACGTGGACGGATCTGCTTGCCCTGGGGGGCTTCGCTGTGGTGTTGCGGCTGGTCGCGTACGGTCTTTTCACCAAACGACCGAAGGCCTAACAGGATGCTGAAAAAGTCCGCCAGCATCGTTCTCGCATCGCTCAGAGGCTCAACGTACCGAAGCGTACGCCTCGCCTCTTCGCTCGCTGCGGCCTTGCCGGACGGCCTTTTTGAGCATCCTGCGAAACCTGATTAGCCGGTTCCATGCCTGGACCGGAGTTAGAGGAACGGGTGAATAGGAAGGATGGTTCGAGTTTCGAAGTCGTGCGCTTGTGGGCACTCCGTCTCGTCGTGATGACGAGGAAGGAGTTGCTTCAGCTGGGGCGCGACGTTCCGTTGCTGTTGTTTCTGCTCTATTCCTTCTCGCTCTCCGTGTATATCAGCGGCGCGGGGATTGCGATGCAATTGAGTAACGCCAGCCTGTTGGTGCATGACGGCGACCACAGTGAATCTTCACGCGAATTGATCCATCGGTTCCGTGAGCCCTATTTCCGCTTCGACGGAGATGTATCGGATCCGAAGGAAGGCCTGGCGCGGCTCGACCGAGGGACCGCCATGGTGCTATTGGACATCCCCCCACGGTTTCATGAGTCGATCCTTGGTCGGGAGCCGGTTACGGTCCAATTACAGGTCGACACCACCAACGCGCCGCAAGGACTGTCCGCGGCTGCCTATGCGGCGCGTATCGTCGGAGGCTTTTCCTTTGATCTCGCCCTGTCTCGACTTGGCGCTGCCTCAAACAATCAGATGCCTATGCCGATGGTCGAGAGTGCCCATCGAGTCTGGTTTAACCAGGATCAGGACGAGACGTGGTTCCAATCCATCTCCCATATCCTCCGCATGATCACGCTGTTCGCTTTCCTTCTTCCTGCCGCGGCGCTGGTGCGGGAAAAAGAGCATGGAACCGTTGAGCAGCTGCTCGTCTCCCCCGTCACGCCGCTGCAGATCATGCTCTCGAAAGTGCTCGCCATGACGCTGGTGATCCTGGCCGCCACGACACTGGCGATGGTGACCGTGCTCAAACCGGTCTTTGGCGTGCCGATCAAGGGCAGCGCATCCCTATTCCTTCTGGTCACCGTGCTCTACACCTTCACGATCGCCGGGCTCGGCCTCTTTGCCGCTACCGTCACGAAGAACCAAGCCCAGGTCGGGATGATCGCTTTGCTGGTGATCGCACCCATGTTGCTACTGTCGGGCATTACGACCCCGTTTGAAGCCATGCCTCCCTGGGTCCAGTCCCTCATGGCCTTGTCTCCACTCCGGTACTACATCGATGTGACCTATGGCGTGTTGCTCAAGGGAGTCGGACTTGAGTTGCTGTGGGATTCGATTCTCACCATGGCCCTGCTGGGTGGGGTGTTGTTCGGCCTTGGCCTCTGGAGGTTTCGGAGACAGTTCGCATAGAGGGTACGGTGTTGCGGGTGACAGGGTTGAAACCTCTTCACCGACTACTTAGAATCAACTGACGGGGTCATTCATTGGGAAACATAGTCAGCCGTCAGGCCGCGTGACGTAGCGGCTGGCTTATGCAGGAGCACGGGATGACAAGACGCCTTGAAACGGATGAACCGGCTGGAGACGAGACGCGACCCGAAGAGGAAGGCACATCGCTGCTGAATCGTCGGAGTCTCCTCGCGGGAGCGGCCAGCATGATGGGCACGATCATGCTGCAGTCCGTGACAGGATCTGCGGAGGCGGCCACGCCGGTGGCGCAGGATGACCCGACGCGAGTGCCAGGTAAGATTCCATCGCCGTATGGGCAACGGTCAGCCTTTGAAACGGCCACCCGTAAGCTTCGTGCCCAGTCCGCTTCGCTGACACCCCTACAAGACTCACACGGGATTCTGACTCCCTCGGCGTTGCACTTCGAACGGCATCACAATGGAGTTCCGACAATCAACCCGGCGCACCACCGGCTTCTTGTTCATGGGTTGGTGGACCAGCCCTGGACCTTCACCCTAGACGACCTGAAGCGGTTCCCCGCCGTTTCACGGCTGGCCTTCATCGAATGCTCCGGTAATTCGGCCATCGAATGGCGTAGGCCAACCGGAAAAACGGTGCAAGAGACCCATGGACTGACAAGTACGAGTGAATGGACGGGCGTGGCCTTGAAGACCCTCTTGCGCGAAGTCGGGATGAGTCCCGAGGCCTCCTGGATGTTGGCAGAAGGGAGCGATGCGGCGGCCATGACGCGCAGCCTTCCGTTGGACTCCGTCCTGGAGGAAGCGCTGGTGTGCTACGCCCAGAACGGCGAACCGCTTCGTCCGGAACAGGGCTATCCGCTTCGTCTGGTCATCCCAGGATGGGAAGGGAACACCTGTATTAAATGGTTGCGACGGTTGAAACTCGGCCGGGCACCTTTTATGACTCGTGAAGAGACATCACACTATACGGACTTGATGCCGGACGGTACGGCGCGCCAATTCACCATGATCATGGACGCAAAGTCCGTCATTACCGCTCCGTCGGGCGGACAGCGAATTCAACAGGGATTTATCGAGATTCGGGGCTTGGCGTGGAGCGGCAGGGGCCGTATCACAGAGGTCGAGGTGAGCGTGGATGGAGGACGGTCCTGGCAGCGAGCGGTCTTACAGGATCCTGTGTTGCCCAAGTGCCATACGCGATTTTATCTGCCCTGGCGGTGGAACGGAGAAGACGTGATCCTCCAAAGCCGCTGTCAGGATGAGACCGGGTACCGGCAGCCGGATCACGCCGCCTTGGTGGCGGTACGGGGGACGAACTCCTTCTACCATTATAATGCGATCCAGAGTTGGCAGATTGCGGCAGATGGGCGTGTGAGCCATGTGCAGTCGTAACATCCTCTCAGTGGGACTGACCGTCATCCTGAGCTTGGGTGTCGGGAACCTGTGGGCCGGCGAGACAATCGACCGACAGGAACGCACGCACCGCTATGGAATAGGACAAGCCGCCACGGACCAGGAGCTCCAAGCGTGGAACATCGATGTAGCGCCGACTGGGGAGGGATTGCCTCCCGGCCAGGGGACGGTTCAGGAGGGAGCAACTCTCTTTGCCGCTCGCTGTGCAGCCTGTCATGGTGCCACGGGGCAGGAAGGCCCGATGGATCGCTTGGTCGGAGGCGCCGGCACCTTGGGGAGCCAACAGCCAATCAAGACCATCGGCAGTTACTGGCCCTATGCCACCACGCTCTACGATTATATTCATCGGGCGATGCCCTTTTCTGCTCCCCAAAGCCTCTCACCGGACGAGGTCTACTCAGTCGTGGCCTGGCTGCTGCATCAGAACGGCATCATAAACAAGGATCTTGTCCTTAATGCCCAGTCACTGCCGGCCATCACCATGCCGAACCGGCATGGTTTCGTTCAGGATCCTCGGCCGGACGTACCGAAACCCTAACTGGACAATATCTCGATTCGAGTTGATTCTGGAATTGGGCGTGCCTAACTCTTGGCATGACCATACCCTCAAGCCTAGAATCAGCTGCCGGTGCGGTTAGACCGTACTTCATGATGAGGGCCTAAGGCCGTGAACACACAGTCAGACAAGTGGGTCATTGCAGCCGTGGCAACAACGACGGGGGCCATATTCCTCGCCGACCTGCTTACCCCACTAGGCATCGCCGTCCCGATGCTGTATGTATGCCCGATTCTCCTTACCTGGTTCACACCTGGTTCGAGAAGCACCACCGTCATCGCTGGGTGCTCCTTCATCCTGACCATGCTCGGACTGACCTTCTCCTTCGGCGAGATCACCTTCGCCGTTGCAGCCGACCGGATGCTTGTCACAGGATTGCTCATCATCGTTGCCAGCCTTTTGGTTGTTCAAAAAGGATCGGCGCAGCAGATTGCAGCGGTTCAACGGGCCAAGCATGAGAGCGAGGAGCGGTTTCGAAAAGTCTTCGAAGGCGCTGCCGAAGGTATTGCGATCACCGATATGGCGGGCAATATGGTCATGTGTAACGCGGCGTATAGTGGCATCACCGGCTACTCGCAAGAGGAGCTGGTCGATCATGTATCCTCATCATTGATCTATCCCGACGATCAGGCCGAGAATCTGGAATTGGTGCGCCAGCTGTGCGAAGGGAGCCGTGCCTCGTTTGAGATCGAAAATCGCTATGTCACAAAATCGGGTGACCCAATCTGGGTCCGGAAGCACGTTTCTCTACTGCGTAACGATCAGGAGGCTCCGATATATCTGGTGAAGCTAGCTACAGACATCACTCAGCGCAAACGTGATGAGGAAGCTCTCCGTCGGCAACAAGAGCGGTTGGAAGCGCTCACAGCAAAGCTGCTCACGGCACAAGAAGACGAGCGGCGACGCATTGCTGGGGAATTGCATGATGATTTGACGCAACGGATGGCGACGTTGACGATTGATCTGCAAAGCCTCAGCCGGTCGACGGGAGCATCCGAACCGTCGCCGGACACTCGCCTTCACCGGGCCGGCAAGATGGCGGAGCAGGTCACGACGGATCTGCAGCGTTTGGCGCATCAGCTCCATTCCTCACTGCTGGAACATGCTGGGTTGGAGGCAGCAGTGCTGGAGCTTGTGCAGGAATTCGAGACCAGAGCGGTGGTGAAGACCAACGTCGTGGTGCGAAACTTCCCGGCCGTCCTGTCCCCCGACCGTGCGACGTGTCTCTATCGGGTGCTACAGGAATGCCTGCAGAACGTGCGCAAGCATGCCAACGCGAGCCAGGTCCTGGTCCGACTTCTTGGTACGAGGGGCGGGGTGGGGCTCTGTGTCCGGGACGACGGATGCGGATTTGATGTGACGCCGGAGAGTGCGGGGAAGAGGAAAGGGCTCGGGCTCATCAGTCTGGGAGAACGACTCGGAATGCTGAACGGCACCTTTCGTATTCAATCGACGCGCGGATGCGGAACGGAAGTCCATGCCTGGATTCCCCTGGAACAGAGGAATGTTTCAGGGGAGGGTGGAGAGGCAGAGGCGGACCCATGACGAACGCGAACAGGACTCGCGCGCCTCTGTCAGAAAAACATGGCATCCTAGCGTCCAGCGCCTGTTGATTGCCCACAACGACCTACCTCGTGCGATATCGCACGCCAACCAGGTACATTTGTCCCTATGCCCTAGGAAAACCCTAGTTCACAAGGAGACCCTACCGGACTAGACTTAGCCCCCTCGGCTGAAGTGGTCATGTGCGGCTGACGGAGGATGCCGACAGAACATACTGGTGGGTGTCGTAGCCGAAACGTAATAGAGCGCAGAAAGGGGTTCCTATGGATGAGTCGCTTGATCCTCCGGAAAGCGATGAAGCGATACGGCAACAAGCGCCCACGGAACAGCACTACGCCACCACGCCGCGACACCCGCGAAGCACCGACGCCAAAATGAGGACATGCCCCCATGGACGGGTCATCTATGAGATCCTGAACGGCAAAGAGAAACGGACCGGCCACGTTCGCTGCCTAGATTGCGGCGCGATCATTGACGATCCTTGTTATTATGATGAACGGGCCCACCTACCTATCGCTGGACCGTAAACGAATGTAGTCTTCCGCCACAGTTCTCGGATTCATCACCATAGCAAGATTCCCCCGCCCGTCCCTCCATCACAGCCTGAAAAATCCAAGCGCTCTTGCGCTGTTCGAGAGACGACTCTACCGATAAAACAAGGTGCCGTCTTTGCGTAGTCGTCCAGGTATGAGGCGCAACAAATAGGGAACAGAGAGTGCGAATCGATCGGGGGGCGAGCCGTTATGAATATATCGGCGGAAATGATGGGGAGGACCTTGTCATTCGAGCTCAAGGAACTTTAGCACAAGAGGTGACCATTCACCGTGGTACAGGATGCAGGAATTGAACATCCACACCACGGCGGAGTTGATGCGCTATGCCATCTCCAACGGCGCAACCGACGCTCATTCTTAGTCGCTCTCGTCTCTTCGAATTGTTGGCCTGGTGTGGTCGTCTTACATCCGTGGGATGACTCTTTGCACTTCTTGATGCTCCAGGATCCGGTCGGGAACCGAACGGGTCCAAGGACGATGGATCCAGGCACTTTCCCATCTGTTTCCAGAGCGAATGCCTAGTTCACGTGGTGAGGCCAGCCGCATAGACTGCAATCCGAACAGAAAGAGGATCGATTGGCACCATGGCCATCTCCATCGATCATCTCCAGATCCAGCATGTCTTAGCAGCGCTGCAACAGCAGGACACAGGCTGGCCACTGGACGAAGTGGCTCGGCTCTGTCCGGAGCTGACGGATGATCAAGTCTTTCTGGCGATCGACTACCTCAGCCGAAGTGGTCAGGTGTGCCTGACGCGGGACGCCGACAGAACGTATTGGGTCAAGGTGTAGTGTTGGTGCGGGACAAATCATCAGTAGATTGCCACTGACTCATGGACCAACGCGAACTGAAGAATTCCGAGGCTGACCTGATCCGATAAGGAGAGACCACAGAAACCCTGGACGGAGGACCTATGGAAAAAGAACACAATGTCTCAGAAGCGGACGCGTCGACCTCTTACCTGGTGGAGGACACTATCCGGACGAGCCCTTGTGCTCATAGTCGAGCAATTGATGATGTGCTCACAAGAAGCAGGACACGCACGGGCAAGGTCCGCTGTCTTGAGTGCGGCGCAGTCTTCGATGATCCGTATCAGGGGTCGAAGTGACGTGACCCGGTGAGCGCAGAATTCCGCCACAGGCTTTTCTTTAGCAATGCTGCAAAATTCCTCAGGTCCTGACGGGAGGCTTCAAACTAGTCAGTTGTTGATCCTCGCGCCGCCCGCTCACAGTCTCATCATTTTCGGTTGTTTCGTCTTGTTGGCTCATCAGCGACTATGCGTGGCATTCAAGATGCAATTGAAGCTTCGCAGTTCCGAGATCAAAGGAGCACAATCAACCAGAAGGGAAAACATATCATGGAAGTCATTCTTCGTTCCCCAGGTAACCAGCTCGAAGAAATCGTGCTCGAGTGTCCAGACCTGACCTGGAATCAGGTGTTTTGTGAGCTGAACCGCCTGAGTCGAGGGGGACAAGTCCGACTCACCATGAAAGGTCTCCAGCCTCTCTGCGATGCTGAACCATACATCCTACAACCACTCTGCGTGAGAGAAAAAAGGGGGGAGTGAAGTCATGCAAGTACAGACGTCGAAAGGATCGCGTAAACGGAAGGGTACTCACTCGATCAAAAAACAGCGATTGACTTCCTCTAAGAAAGAGCCGGTCCAGAGTCAGTCTGGTTCACCTTGTGACGATCTCCACGCCCGCATCGCCAATCGAGCTCATGAGCTGTACGTGGGTCGTGGGTATCGAGAGGGGTACGCGCTCGATGATTGGTTGGAGGCAGAGCGGGAAATCCTCGGCCGTGAATGTACTACCTAACGGCATCCTAGCAGAAGGATGGTTACGTTGCCTTTGGCCCACAGGTGGAGATTTCAGGGACCGTGCATGCCGATGTCTATGCAGCAGGTGGTGAAGTGTTAGTGGATGCAGATTTAATTGTAGCCGATCGGTCCCGTAACCTGTTGACAGTCCAGACTCTGGTCAGGAGCCGCATGGGTCTAAGGGTGTTGGATCCAGATAATTATTTACTCGTGCCCTAGGCAACGCCTAGTTCACACAGCCACATTGTATTGTTAGAGTGGAACCCGAATAACAAGGTCTAGGGAGAAGCCACTGCCGCTCTCAGCGATTTCTATCGATCACGTTCAAGTTCAGCGGGCGCTGACGGCGGTGCTGTATGGAGTGCATCATCCGGTGGAAGACGTGGTAGAGCGTTGTCCTAATCTGATGCAGCAGCCGATGGAGGTATCCATGGAACAGTTCGGAGCAAGACGGATTTCTCGGTCTAGCTGCGAGAGCGCGCCAGCGAAGACCTGTGCGCAGGGGCGACTCATCGATGAGGTGTTGACCATATAGGGGAACCGAACGGGCCAAATTCCCTGTCTAGATCGCGGCGTTCTCTTCGACGATCCCTCAGTGGAGTCTGGGTGAAGAATTCCGGTTCGGGAGCACTGAATATTCAAAATGGGCCAATAGATTGAAGGAAACGTTATGACAGGCGCCAGAGTGTTGCCATCGCTGACCATCGCGGTGATTAGTCGACAGTCTCTCGTGTGGGTGGGATTGCAGAGCATTCTCGCTCGCATGGGAACCGTCGTGCACGTCCATCCATGGAGAATGCCCGACGTATTACGGATCGAGCCGTTCCCAGACGTGTTCATGCTGGATCTAGAGACCAACCAAGAAGCGATCGACCGAATCCGACAGATTCGGGAATTGGCGCCGAAGAGTAAGATCGTGGTGATCAGCGATGTCGAGGACTGGCGTGGTCTCAAAGAGGCCTATGCTTATGGTGTCGATGGGGTGATCCTGACTGTCCAGCCTCCTGAGATCGTCTTGGCCGTGCTCGAGACGCTCATTCCTGCTGCTGGCTCTGTACAGGCCCGCGCTTCTGGATCGGTCGCGATGGAAGTGAGTCACAAGCTTCCACAGACCGTCGATTCAACCGATTGCCCACCTGTCGAGCACCTTGCCTTAACCGTGCGTGAACAAGCGGTGATTCAATTAGTGCAGCAAGGGCTGTCCAATAAAGAAATCGCCTGCAAGCTGCTCATTAGCGACAATACAGTTCGCCATCATCTGACCAGCATTTTCGATAAACTTGGAGTATCTAATCGGAAGAAGCTGATGGTCCACAACCATCAGTTCCACTCCACTCATGCATGACCACCCATGAGCCACTGAAGGACTCCGTTCCAGCCGGGAAAGAGAAGAAGGCGCTGTGTCCGTATGACTTGGAGTTCATGTAGTCTTCCGCCACAGTGCGCGTACTCATCACTGTAGCAAGATTCCCCCTCCCTTTTCCCCAATGCCGGCAGAGCCTGAAAATTCTAAGTGCACTTGCGCTGTTCCGGCCTCATCTGTCCGGATAAACCCAGGTGTCGTCTTTGCACGGTTGTCCTCAGGTGGGCTACCGGCAGTCTGGAAT
>JAHBWR010000035.1 GCA_019636875.1 Nitrospira sp. | reverse complement strand
GATGGAGACCTGTACATCAGTGTCTTCGTGAACGCCAAGAAGTTCCGAAGCGCGACCTTTAATGATCCGACGCATGCCAAACCGAATCGCATGTTGCTGAACAACGGGGACCTGACGTTCACGGACATTACTGAATCATCAGGCGCTGCGAGCAAGCAGAATACCTTCCTGTCGGTGTTTGTTGATTTGGACTCCGATGGGTGGCAAGACTTGGTGGTGTCCCAGAATACCGGCGCGGTCGAGATCTTCCGCAACATGAAGGACCGTACGTTCCAGCCGATAGCCATACAATCGGAATTCGGTTTTTGGATGGGCCTCGCGGTCGGCGATATTGACAACGATGGCGACCAGGACCTTCTGTTCACCAACGTCGGGCGATCGATTCCCCTCTTCCTGACATCCGGCGACCTACGAGACAACCAGCACCACACACATGATTGGATGCTCTGGCGAAACGACGGCGAGTTCCGCTTTACCGATGTGACCAACGAGCACGGCTTAACGGGGGAAGGATTTGCCTGGGGCGCCGTGTTCGAAGACCTGAACTTAGACGGGCAACTCGATCTCTTGGTGGCGCAGAACTACATCAAATGGCCGATCCACCACTGGTTTAAACTCTCGGGGCGTACGTATCTGCAATCGAACGGGACCAGCGCCCACACCTTTCACCATACCCCAGCCCTGGGAATCGAAAACAGATATTTCGGCCAGTCCCCTTTGATCGTCGATCTTGATGGTGATGGCAAGCAAGACCTCCTGTGGCTTAACATCAATGGACCGATACGAGCGTTCCTGAATACCGCTCCGGGAAGCTATATCACAATCGCCGTACCAGACACGGTCGTCAACATCGGCACCCGCGTCAGCATTGAGACTGACCGAGGCAGGAGCTATACCAAGGCTACCATTGGGAGCGTCGGCATGTTGACCGATCAAACCCCTGAGCTGAGCTTCGGTCTAGGCAACCACGAACGCCCGCTCCGTGCAATCATTCAACATCCGGGGGGACAGACCGAGGTGATCGCGGCACCAACGCTCAACACCAGGATACACATCCGATAAGGACCTTCGTTGTGGAACCCGTCATGAACGGAATTCCTCATCACGAACTTGTCTGAAATCCTGTCTCGCTACCTAAACTGACCGCGGAAATAGTGGAACGGCACATAGCACCGATGGCATACAGATTCATCCTATTGATGTGCTCGCGCACCACACATCCCGTCAAAACCCGTTGTTTTCTTGCCAGGTTCCTGACCCTCAGTTAGACTTTTTCACACACCCATGGCTCGAGCGCGCGCGGCGGAACAACAACGATCCCGATCAAAGACGACTCCACTCGAAGAGATCACGCTTGGAATCACCAAATTCCAAGAGGTGGTCGCCACCATCCACGACATCAGCCAAGAAGGATTCCCCTATCGCGATGCCGCCCAAAGTAAAGCCGAGCTGCAATTTCGTGAATGCCTTCGACAGACATTCGGCGAACGTTCCCAAGAATTTCAAACACACCGGAATTTCAAAATTCGGACAGCGGACAAGGCCGACGTCGCACGAAGCCTCGCGGTCATTACGGGTCTCATCCACACCCTGGAGGACCGGAAACTTGAGCTCCAAGGACTGAAGCCGGTACCCAAGCCTGAACCACCGCCTGAGGCGCCTCTCAACAACACCGCACGCATGGCGCTGGTCCCGCCTACATTACCTAGTACCACGCAGGCCGCTCCGCCGATGACATTCGAGACAGCTATGCTCAAAGATACAAAACCATCAAGTGCGCCAGCCACACCGATATCTCACGCGCAACCGCCCGACCCAAACCCGTTTACTCCAACTCCCATACCGAATCACACAGCAACGGTAGAACCGGTATCGACACCACCCCTCACACCAATCTCTCTCCCAACACCGACAGTAGTGCCGATTACCCCGGTTGCCGCTCCCGTTGGTGCCCCAACGCCCTCTCCATTACCCACACCGGCACCACCTCCGGCTGCTCAACCAACGCTCTCAATGTCCCCTCCACCAGTGGAGGCGGCGCCGGCCCAACCTGGGCCCGTACCGACACAGCCAGTCTCTGCGATATCGATTCAACCGAATGTCAATGTACCGGCCCCAGCAGCACCAAGTCCGCCGACACGGGCCGAGGCCCATTTTTCTCTCGCGTCCACACCTCAGGACCCATCATCCGACAAAAACTCGACTGGCCTAACCGGCCCACCCCTCCGATCGATGGAACCCGGGGTGGACCAAGATCCGCTCCAGCTCGTACGGAAAGTCTGCCTGCGCCTCCATTCCGTCGCCCGCCAACTACGCCTTCGCCGAGATTATCGGCCGACGCTTGAAATCGAGGACGATCATGACCTTCAGGACCTCTTGTGCGCATTGCTCAAGATGGAGTTCGACGAGGTGGCCACCGAAGAGTGGACCCCACCCTACACAGAGGGGACTCCACGGACGATGCTCCTCATTAACAGGGATCAAATCGCGGTCGTCGCCAAAAAGACTCGATCTGGATTGAGCGCAAAGGAACTGGCCGATCAAATCACGGCGGACTCTGCCTATTATCGAGCCCAGGGGCGAGGTTCGGCCTTGTTTTGTTTTATGTATGACCCAGAGGGTCGCATCGGGAGCCCGAAGCGACTGGAGACCACCCTAACCAGCGTCAGCGAGCACTGCCGGGTCGAAGTGCTGGTTGCGCCAAAGTGAAGATCATGGCGAAATCAAACCTAAAAGCGGTCCAGCCTTCCACTTCCCCCTCAAAACCCGGCAAAGCTAAACCTGTATTGACAGGCCAGACTGACTTTGCTATAAAGCAGCCCACTTCCGGGACGATCCAGTATACGATTCACGGTCCGGCTCCCGGAGATCATTCTATGTCGGATCGGGCTTATGTGCTGATTAATGTGCAGCCTGGACAGACGTCAGCAGTCGTTAACGCTCTCAAAGAAATTAAAGAGATCAAGACGATCGATCCTTGTTGGGGTAAGCCTGATATTATCGCTATCGTAGACATTCCCGACCAGGACGCACTGACCCAATTGGTTTTGAGCCGTATCCATCGTATAGATGGAGTCACGCAAACTGATACTCATCTCGTCTACCGTCTGAAGGAGGCCAGAACAAAATGATCCGAAAGGACTGTCTCGCCATTGTCGCCCTCACAGCATTTGCCTTTGGATGTAGCAGTGTTCAGCGCCCCGTCGAACCAGATGTCGTCGATGTGACGTTGCCCGCCCCGGCGGATCAGGTCAGGGCTGCGGTCTCAAAAGTCCTGAAAGACGACAACTACGATGTAGATTGGAAGGACGGTTCTCAGCTTGACACCGGCTACCGTGGCGAGCAGCCCAGCATTTGGGATTGGCTCGTGAAGGGGCGGTTTGGGGTTGTCCGGAGCCGTGCAGAAGCCTCCGTGACTCCGGAAACAGACCGAACCACCAGGCTGCGCCTCCAAGTGTCGTCGGAAGGTAAACAAACCATGTTCGATGGTTGGGGTCCTACAGAACCACAGGTCCCTCAAAGCGCTGAAAACAAGCTTCGTCTGATCAAGAACGAGTTAAAAATCGTTCCGAGCACCTACACGACGGAGACCTTTTACGGAGCGAAGAACTAACTAGGTCGGTTCTTTCTCCTCTGTCCCTTCTGCCTCCTCTCCTAGATCGAGGCCAAATCGTTCGGCCATTCGATAGAGGGTGCGTCTGTCTATTCCGAGTATTTTTGCTGCCTTCACCTTATTCCGATTGGTTTCTTTGAGTACGCGGATCAGGTGTCTCTTCTCTACTTCTTCCAGAGTTAGGGAGACCTCATCGTGTGGATTGGTGAGCGGGTATCTTGTCTCGGTTTCCGTCAACGCTCCTTGCCGAATCACTTTCGGCAAGTCTTCCGGCGTCAGGACCGGTCCATGACTCAACGACACGGCCCGCTCAATCACATTTTCAAGCTCTCGCACGTTGCCCGGCCACCGATAGTCTGTCAGAAGTGCCATGGTTTCCGGAAGAACCCCACACACCGCATGCTCCGTTCCCGCGGCACATTTCTGCAAGAAGTGGTGCACCAGCATCGGAATATCTTCGCGCCGCTCAGCCAATGATGGCAACGTAATGGGAACAACTTTCAACCGGTAGAAGAGATCATTCCGAAACTTTCCTTCTTTCACGAGCTGTTCAAGATCTCGGTTGGTTGCGGCAATGATGCGAACATCGACTCTGGTGGAGGTCGTGCCTCCGACTCGTCGAACCTCCTGGTCTTGCATCACCCGCAACAGCTTCACTTGCAATCCCTGCCCTAGCTCACCGATCTCATCGAGAAACAGTGTTCCTTCATTGGCCGACTCAAAGAGCCCCATTTTGGTTCCCACCGCCCCGGTAAAGGCACCCTTTTCATATCCGAACATCTCGGACTCCAACAACGTATCGGGCAATGCCCCACAATTGACCGGAATGAACGGCTTATCACGACGCGGACCGTTCGTATGAATGGCCCGGGCGATGAGCTCTTTTCCAGTACCGCTCTCTCCTTGCAAGAGAACCGTGCTTCTGCCGTTGGCCACACGCGCCACCAGCTTATAGACCTCCAACATCGCCGGACTGCTTCCCACTAACGAGGGCCATTCCTCCTTGCTCTTCAGTTCCTGCCGAAACCGCGCATTCTCTCGAAGAAGTCGACAGTGATCCAGTCCTCGTTTAACAACCAGCTTGATGTCCTCTTTTTTAAATGGTTTGGCTAGATAGTCATAGGCACCCTGCTTAATCGCTTCAATCGCGCCTTCGAGCGAACCAAAAGCGGTCAACACCACAACCACGGTATTGGGATTCGTGCGTTTAAATTCTCGTAGGACCGTCAGTCCATCCACGGCTCCCATACGGATATCGGTCAATACCAAATCGACCAGACCTTGACGCCCACGTGCAATAATGGCCTCTCCACTGGAAAACGCTTCCACGTGATGGCCTTCTTTCCGCAACGCCTCTGCCAAGAGCTCACGTGCAACCGCATCGTCATCGGCTACTAAGATCATCGCTGGCTGTATCACGCTCCCTCCGTCGAATGAGCCGGATCAGTCCGCTTCGCGGGTAACGTCATCGTCACAGTGGTCCCACGACCAACCTCGCTGGCCAGCTCGAGGCCCCCGCCATGAGCAACCACGGTCTCACGGCTCAAGAATAGCCCCAAGCCGGTTCCCTTTCCAACTGCTTTGGTGGTAAAGAACGGCTCAAAGGCTTTTTCAGCGTCAACCTCAGGCATCCCGCAGCCTGTATCCTGAACCGCAAGGACCAGTACCAGTGGAGACACTTGACCGACAACTCTTGCTCCACACTCTTGCTCTGCCGCAGTAGCCTCTCGATCGAGCGCTGAGATAGTCACCTCACCTCCCGGAGAAGTAGCGACTAAGGCGTTCGTAAGAAGGTTCACCAAGACTTGATGAATTTTTTCCTTATCGGCCCAGACCAGCGGCAAATCTTCAAGAGTTGAAACGGCTAGAGTGATCCCCTTGGCATGGAACGCCGGATCCATCAAGGCTGCCGCTGGATCGACGACGTCCCTGACCGTACACCACTGAGGGTCCGGCTGACGCTGCCGAGTAGACGAGAGTAAGTCCTGGATGATCCGCACGACGCGTGTGAGTTGTTCATCAATAATGGCGATCCGCTTCTTCATCTCCGTGGTCGCGCCCGGCTCCTCTCCCAGCGCCTGGACATGCCAGGCGATTGAGTGCAGCGGTGTACCCACCTCATGAGCAACCGATGCGACCAGCTGTCCGACAGCGGCTAACCGCTCCGATCTATTCAATTGATCTTTTGCCTGCACAAGCTGAGTGTTGGCCTTGAGCAAATTTTCGGTTTCTTTGGCCAGGGCGGCGCGCGCCGCCTCCTCCCGTGCCTTCCGTTCCTCCCAGCTCATACCGAGATAAGCCACCACGAGCAGGACGCCAACAACGACGCTCCGATTGATGACCGCCGCCTGAAATCGTCCCGGCTTCGTCGGCTGCAGCAACCCCGAATAGGTCCCAGCCACACAGACCAACACGGTCACCAGCATGACGGTCCGACTTCGAAGGGTCGTGACCAACAAAATCGGCAGCACATACCCATACGCGACGACGACATTGGCTGGAGAAAACTGTTCGATGACCAGGATAAGGAGAAAGGACGCAGCGGCAATTCCAAGCGCGATACGGTCACGATGCGTCATGGAGATCATGGCTAGATGCTGCTCCGCCAGCCGCCACAACGCCTCAGCCACAGAAAGAAATCACCCGCAGATTCGACCACGGACATTCTCACACAGGAGGACGGGCCACATGCAATTGAGCCGCACATCGCGTGAATCGTGAGTCTTGGATCAGCCGTTCGACCGGTACATCCAACTTCCGGCACCAATTTGGATGCTGATCCAGCGTGCCGGGAAGATTGGCTTGAGCACGGGCGCCGATAATATCCTCAATATTCGCTAATACGATCCACGCGGGACTACGGGCCAAGTAGTGATAAACGGCCTCCATCAGCTCGGTCGTCATCGTCGGAACTTGCCCTGGATCATCTGAAACACCGGAAGGCAACAGTCCTTCAGACTTCAATGCCGCCAGGATACCGGCTTTCTCCCCTTGCCGCCCAGAGAGCATCTCGGTCCGGGCTTGCTCCGAAGGAAAGAGCCCGAGAGCGGATCTGACCTCGATATCGACTCCTTCCCAATATCCACTGAGCGTTGCGAGATCATGGGTCGTGACAACAGCAAGGGCTTGTGCCGGATATTGAGACGGTGGCTTCCATGCTCCTGAATGGGTCCGTTCAAAATACAAGACCCGATAGGACAGGACACCGGTCCTATCCAGACGCTCACGCACCCAATCCGGAACCGTCCCAAGATCTTCACCTATCACCAGCGCTTTGGCTCGTACGCTCTCCAATGCCAAGATCGCCAACAGTTCTTCATCTCGGTAATGCACATACGTCCCCATCGAGGCAGGAAGACCGCGCGGGATCCAAAACAGCCGAAAGAATGCCATGACGTGATCGAGTCGAATCGCACCACCATAGCGGAGGTTCTTCCGGAGTAATTCGATGACGTACTGATAGCCGCTCGCACGAAGTCGGAACGGGTCAAGCGGGGGAAACCCCCAATTCTGTCCTTCCGGAGCGAATGCATCAGGGGGAGCTCCGCAGTCGGCTTTCACTGCCAGCACATCCTGAAACCGCCATCCGTCGGCGCCATAGCGATCGCTCCCCAAAGCCAGGTCGTGGTAGAAGCCTATCGGCATCCCCGCCTCGTGCGCCTCCCTCGCCAACGTCTGCAACTGATCGGCTGCCAACCACTGAAGATACTGAAAAAATCGGACTCGCGTCATGTGTGTCCGTCGAAACTCGCTTACGGCTTCCGATGTCGAAATTCGGTAGGGCTCCGGCCAGTCTGTCCACGTTGCTGAGACGCCTTGCTCAGCTTGCCGCGATTCTTCCAATGCTTGAAACAACGCATAGGCGGTCAACGATTCTCCTTCACGCTCAACAAATCGATGGAAGGTCCACCCTTGCTCTGTCTTCGGCTTGAGCTCCGGCTCGTCCCCCTCAAAATGCTCTCGGAGAAACGCGTGATAGCACAATTCGAGCACTTCTCGTTTGATCGCACCAACCGCATCGTACTCCACCAAGGGGTTTCGCTTGGCCGCTGCAAGTCGAGCGCTGAACGATGGATCTGCCAAATGAGCCTTCACCTCCGACGCGGTGTGATACTCCTCCACCTGCTCGACGTCGATGTAGAGATCGTTCAAAAATAGGCGACTTGATGGCGAATAGGGGCTGATGTGATAGGGCGTGGTGTTCTTCAGCGCGTGGAGCGGGTTGAGTCCGATGACTGCCGCGCCCAACTGACGCCCAGCCCATTCCACGATCGTGGCAAGATCTCCGAAATCGCCGACCCCCCAATTGCGATCGCTCCGTAGCGAATACAACTGCAGGGCAAGGCCCCACCACCGTGCGCCCTGCTCAAGCTCGGCAGGCACGTAACAGCGCTCGGGCGCCACAATGAAACGGCACGTTGCATCAACCATTCCGGTGCCTGCTTTGGCCCATGCCCTCACCGTGTGATACCCGATCGGTAGATCCGGCGGAACCCTCAGCGCCACACGGACAAACCGACGGCCGTGAATCGTGCGGGTCTCTTCAATGTGCACACCAGGCCCCTCTATTTCCTCACGCGGCTTTGTTTCGGACTCGAGTTGGAGAGACCAGCGCACTTGCAGCCCCGCATCATCGTGATCCTCGCATGGGAGATAAAATGACCAGGTTCCAACCTCACGTCCCACCCGAACCACATGGATCGGTTCACACCCTTGCAACCAGGGACGGTTATCCCAGGCTGTGAGTTCCTCGATCAGCTCCTCCCTGGTCGCCATTCGAACGTTCATGGCGGCCAGAATCGCCCGACGCGTGTCGTCCGTCGTCACATGACATGTACCGGCAATGTCATAATAGTCGGCGACAATCCCCACCCGATCGGCCAACATGCGTAAGAGATCGCTCTCAGATTGATCGTACATGCCGGGGAGTGTGAGTGAAGGGCTAGGGTAAGTCAAGGTATGGCCATGTTTTTCGTCACGCCTGACGGACTCAGTTCACAGTCTGCAAACTTCCCGTCGAACGGGCGAGATGAATTCTGGCGGCGTTGAGTTGAAAGAGCGCATTCACGTGGTTTTCTCTGGCGCGCGCCACAGCCGAGAGTCCGTTGGTCAATTCAAAGTGACTGGCGGACGTGATGACCGCGTAGCGTTCACGGGCGAGCGCAAGCTCCTTCATCGCCATCTCAAGGCCGGCCTGTGCAATGCCGACCTGTTCTTTGGCAGCAGCGAGAGCAGCCAGTGCGTCATGCACCTCCATCTGAACTTGATTGAACACCGATTTCATACGGAGTGTCTCTTGCTGCAACCGGCTGCGGGCTTGCGCGATACGACCTTCGCGCTGTGCACCATCGAATATCGGGATCTGTAGGGCTAACGCCATGTTGTAGGTATCCAGCGTGTTGTTCCAGCGATTCCCGATGAGGCCATATTCTCCCTGCGCGACTAACGACGGTACCCGCTCACCAGTGATGGACGAATAGGTCAACTCCGATGCCTTGACGCGAGTGAGCTGGGCCTGCACCTCGGGCCTCTGGCTCAGGGCACTCTCCACCGCCTCCCGTGGCGTCGGCACATCCGGAATGTTGCTCCGCCACTCATCGATCAACGCGATCGAGCGGTCCATGGGGAGTGCCAGCAAATTGCTTAGACTCAACTTGGCATGCTCGAGGGCATAGCGAGCCGACACTCCCTGTTGCCGCTCCGCAGCCAATTGCGCCTCCAGTCGGGCAAGATCGAGTCTCGTCGCCACCCCTCCGCGTTGCCGCTGCTGGACGGTGCCGAGTAACTCGTTCATCACCTGCTGATTGGCCTCATGCATCGCGACCATCGCCATCGCTCTCAACCCTTCCATGTAGGCCAGGCCCACGCTGGCCATCGTGTCCAACGTGCGCACGTCCGATTCCCGTTCGGTCACATGCAACGATTCCCGCGAGGCCCGCCAGCGCTGAATTAAACTGAGGCTGAACACATGTTGCGTGGCACTGACTCTGGCATCAAAGATACTGAATGGATCGGTCCGTACGGGAGAAAGTCCGATCGTTCCGAGGAATTGGGTTTGCCGGGTCTGCCGAACATTGGCCGAAAGATTAGGAAGCATCGCGCCGAACTGCGTCTGCACCTGGCCCTGCGCCTCCTGGATGCGCTCCTTGTAGAGCAGGACATCCGGATTGTTCTGAGCTGCGGCGCTCAAGGCCCCTTTTAGGGTAAGCTGCAGAGGGGGCGAGACAGATGGGAGGGACAGCTGAATAGGCTCTCGGCTTGAGGTTTCGGCCGGCGCTGCACCAATGACCGCCACGCTGCTAGCTAACAGGTACGCACCGAGCAAGACAGGCCAGCGTGTCATCCAATTACCGCTCTCTCAGGCTTTCACTCATGGACTTCAACAACGGACTTAGTAAATACTCGATGATCCGTCGTTGACCCGTCTTGATCTCGACCGTCACCGCCATCCCAGGCGAAAGGTTGACCGGCTTCCCTTCAATCTGCATTGATCCTCGATCCAGACTGACTCTGGTAGGATAGACCAGACCGACTTTTTCGATAGAGGCCGCATCATCTGAGACCGTGACCACATGACCCGGTATGGTGCCGTAGAGCGTGAATTGAAAGGTTTCGACTTTTATCTCCACCTCCTGCCCTTGCCGTACAAACCCTCGGTCTTTGTTTTCGACCTGTGCCTCCACTTCGACCGGATGATCCTTCGGTACGATAATCAACAACTGTTGAGCCGGGGTCACGACTCCCCCAACCGTATGGACGGCCAATTGTTGCACCACCCCATCGATCGGCGTCACCAACTTCTGCAACCCGGCCTTTTGATCAGCCTTCGTGACCTCTTGGGCAAGAGAGGCGGCTTTGGTTTCGAGTGTGGAGAGCTCCGCCTGCTTCGTCTGTTGAAATTCTGAGAGCATGCCCCGGTACTGGGTTTCGGCCTCCGCGAGCGCCGCTCGATCCTGTTGAAGTTTCTTCTTTTGGCCGGCTAATTCCTGTGCCTTGTCGATTCGCTGGCCTTCCGCCTGGAGGAAATCCATCTTAGTCACGGCCCCATGATCAAGCAGCTGTTTGTAGGCTTCAGCTCGTTCAGCCTCCATCGGCACCGTCGCTTCTAAGCGACGAAGATTCTCCTTGGTTTGGCCGACGACAGCTCGACGTTGATCAACGAGATGCTGAGCCGAGGCGACCTTGGCGTGGTACTCAGCCAGTTGGTCGCGCAGCAACTGCTGCTGCAACAGCACGGACGCTTCTTCTGCGTCCGGAGGTGCCTCAAACGTAGCTTGGTCGTGAATGAGGGCTCGCAGGCGAGCGGCTTCTACTTTGGCTGCACGGTACTCATTGACCGCTCGTGCTCGGTCCGCGACGTTCAGCGTCGAATCGAGCTCGATCAGGACATCACCCTGCTTCACCGGCTGCCCGTCCTGCACACGAATGGCAGCGATGACCCCGGCTTCGTAAGGTTGAATGACCTTAGAATAGCCGCTGGGAATGACCTTGCCCTTCGCCGTCGCAACGATGTCGATTCTTCCGAGCGTCGCCCAGAGGACACCCGCAGTGAACGCAGCCAAGATGGTCCAGAGCAAGGCGCGTCCGATCGGTGAGGGAGGCGCCTGTTGGATCTCCAATACGGCCGGAAGAAACTCGGTGGCACGCGCACCAAGCGTGGCATTTCCTAATGGCCGGCCTGACTCGGCCTGCCAGGCCGCCTTCCATACCATCCAATGTCGCCCAATAGTTCCGAATGCCATCCGTCTCTCTCTGCGAACGTGCGCCCGCTCCCTAGGCCGCTTGATGTGCATGCAGTGTTGCGTAGAACCCACTGGTTTGCAGCAGCTCGTCATGCGTTCCTTGTTCGATGATTTCGCCTTTGTCGATGACATAGATGCAGTGGGCCTGCCGTACCGTACTCAACCGATGAGCAATCATAAATACCGTCCGCCCTTGGCTGATCTGGGCTAAGTTCTGCTGAATCACTGCCTCGGACTCATAGTCCAGCGCACTGGTCGCCTCATCGAAGATCAAAATGCGCGGGTTCGCGATCAATGCCCTGGCAATGGCGATCCGCTGACGTTGCCCGCCCGACAAGGTGCACCCGTGTTCTCCGATCACAGTATCGTACCCATCGGCCAATTCCATGATGAACTCATGGGCTCCGGCCAATTGTGCCGACTCGATGACTCGCTCCATGGCCAGCCCTGGATCGGTCAGGGCAATGTTGTGCCGCACCGAGAGGTTGAACAGGAAGTTTTCTTGCAGCACGACTCCCACTTGCCTGCGCAGCCAGGCAGGGTCCACCTGCATCACGTCCACTCCGTCGATCACAATTCTCCCGCGCTCGGGCACGTACAGACGCTGCATCAGCTTGGCGATGGTGCTCTTCCCCGACCCTGACCGTCCAACGATGCCGACGATCCGGCCTGGTTCCACCGCAAACGACACCTTCCTGAGGATCTCCGGGCCATCTGGTCGATAGCGAAAGACGACGTCCTCAAAACGAACCTGTCCTTTCACGTGGGGAAGGGTGGTCCGATTGGGATTGTACGAAGGCTCCGGTTGTGTATTGAGCACATCACCCAGTCGTTGGACCGAAATCCCGACCTGTTGAAACTCTTGCCAGAGGTTTACCAAACGGAGGAGCGGCCCGGTCACCTGTGCCGACAGCATGTTGAACGCGATTAACTGACCAATGCTGAGATCGCCATCGATCACTTGATAGGCGCCCACCCACAAGACAGCCACAGTGGTGACCTTTTGAACACAGGTGGCTGAATGCCCGGCAACGGTGATCAGGCTGGTTGCCCGGAAACTCGCCCGCACATACCCCGCCAGCTGTTCCTCCCATTTCCGCAATAGCGGCGGCTCCACCGCCAGAGCCTTGACGGTCTGAACCCCGCTGACGGCCTCGACCAAGAACGCTTGATTCTCTGCACCTCGATTGAATTTGTCATGCAATCGAGTCCGGATTGCCGGTGTAATGGCCACGGATAACAGCGCATAGATCGGCAAGGACACCAGCACGATGAGTGTGAGCGTGGAGCTGTAGAACCACATCACCGTCAAGAAGACGGCGGTAAAGACAACGTCCAACAGCACCGTAACCGAATGGCTGGTCAAGAACTGACGAATCTGCTCCAGCTCGCGCACCCGCGCGACCGTGTCGCCGACTCGCCTGGCTTCAAAATAGGATAGCGGGAGCGTCAAAATATGGCGAAAGAGCTGGGCCCCGAGGGTGACATCGATGCGATTGGTCGTATGGGATAACAGGTACGTCCGAAGGCCCCCAAGCATCGCCTCGAAGACGGCCAGCACGATCATGCCGATGGCCACGACATGCAACGTCGTAAACCCTTTGTGGACCAAAACCTTGTCGATGACCACTTGCGTAAACAACGGGGTCAAGAGCGCAAAGAGCTGGAGAAACAACGAGGCCATCAAGACTTCGCCGAAAAACTTTCGGTACTTGACGATGGCTGGAATAAACCACGTGAAGTCAAATTTGAGGTCTTGTAGCCGGATATTGACCCGCTTGGTGAAGAGCAGTAGATCCCCTGTCCAAATCATTTCGAACCGCTCACGAGACAACACGAGCGGCCGGGTCTCGTCTCCGTGCTGGACCAACACTTTTTCGCCTTGAACTTTTGCCACCACGAGATACCGCCCATCCACCAACTTCGCCATCGCGGGTAACGGCATACCACTCAGCTTGTCCCACTTTGTTTGGACGACACCGGCCTTGAGCCCGACATGCTTGGCGGCGCGAAGGAGATCGGTTTCGGAGAGCGCTTGTCCAGACTGAGTAAACAGGTGCTGGAGCTGCGAACCATCGGCAGGAAGATCATGAAACCGGGTGAGAATCAGGAGACAGATTAGTCCCGTGTCGGTGAGATCTGGTGGAGTTTCTTCCGTAACGGAATCAGACTCAGGAGGACCCTGAGCGGCCTGCGTTGACATGCCGCCATCTTAGGATATGGATGACGGATGGCCAAATGAATTGACGATTATACGCAGTAGCCCTTACCGGTTAGCTATCAATCAGACCATGGCCGATGGCACCGATCATGAAGAGAGGCCCATGGACTATCCAAGATATCGCCCATACAGAAACGCCACAAACTGTTTGGCCCCCCGCATGCGGTTCTTGACGTTTTCGTCAGAGACACCGCCCTGTCGCAGTTGCTGTTCAAACCTGACCAGAGCATCCCTGAGCTCTTTTCGCAATTCTCTCTCGATCACCTTATCCAGTACGCTCGGCATGATTATCCTCCCTCATTAGGTGGAAACGCTCTGGCTTGCATGGTTGTTGATACCTGCACCGGAATTCGGATTCTACAGAAATTGTTGAAGAAAGGCAGTCTTAAATTGGATCACTACCCTGACGGTCATGACAAGACGCGCCTGGCATAACACAACGTGAGGCCTGATTTCACTCTGGCCTTCGGGAGAATCGTCTTGTGCATGAGGAAGGGTGGAAGTGACGCCACCGGTTGATCCCAGCAAAGCTCCCACCCGTCTCCGGTCAACAACCGACGCAAGTCGGTAGGTCCGACGACAAAGGCATGACCACGTGGTCGCAGCCTGTGCCTCAATCGAGCTATCATCGGCAAAACATGGGCGGGGGAATCAAACGCATCGTACGGGAGCCAGCAATAGGCCAGATCAAATACTTCCCGATCTACGCTCGCTGCTTCAGCGGTATCCGCCACACTCATTCGAATTCGATGCAACCAATCCCACCTCTTCACAGCGGCACACTGCGTCCAGATCTGCTGAGCTTGACGTTGTGCATAGGCCACATGTCGGACATCCACGGTATAGTCGCGAGGTCGATCGAAGAGGATGCAGGTCGCAATCGCGGCATCCCCATTGTCGATGAGGACGCGCTCAGCCTGTGAGCGCAACCGACCAATTTCTCGGTCCTGCTCTCCCAGATCGTCCAGATAGTCCGCAACAAACGGTTGGGCGGCCAACTCACCGATCTCACTGTCATCTTCCGGATACAGTGGTACTGCGCCGAACGCCTCGGTCGGATCAATCTCAGGAATCCCCGGCACGAAGACGGTTCGCCAATCCACAGGGCTGAGCTGCTGGTCAACACGGGATGTCTGCACGACCTGAAGTCCCGTCGCCAACGAGACTCTCGTGTCCCTTTCACGGTCCTTCAAGATCACTAGTCCTCCCTGGACATGGAAGCAGCGATCTAGCGGACACACCCGACGCTCACTTGACCCCATGTATGACAGGCCCGCAGGGTCATCTCTGAGCGTGACTTTTTGTACCACTCCGTCCTTGGTCGTCAGACAGACCCTCTGACGGTCATCAATGTACCGCATGGGATAGTCCTGAGTTGGCACCCATACCATGGCGCAGGATCGTGAGGGATTCATGAACTCTACGAATGGGTCTCTACCTGCCGACGGCTTGGGATCAAAAAAGCTGTTGAACAGACGAAAGGCCGCCTCGGAAGGATAGGTGGGAATTCCTCGATATCGCAATGATCTTGGAACCGCCCGCTCCTTGTTTTGGTCGTCGTAGAGTCCTCGAATGAGTTCAAATACTGCTGAACCAGTCCCCGGCAAGAGCGACTTGAACAACTCAACCACCGGAAGAAAATCGATCTGGTCCCAATGCATGGCTCCCATACATGACATGAACCGCGTCTGCTCAAATCCGCCGCCATCGAGCACGTACAGCGCGTCTTTACGCTGCCGAATCGTCGCCATCCCATGAGCATCGATACTGAAATCGTCATCCTGATAGAACCACCGCACGTCTTCAATGGGGACTCGCAGCGCCCCAGCCGCCATGGCCCGAAGATCATCAGGAGTGATCCACTGCCAATTGGGTTTCACCGCAAGATTCACCTTCGTCTCATGGACCAATCCGCCTGGTTTGATTCCAACCCACTGGCCCCAATCCAGTCGAACTCGTGCACGCGTCAGCGAGACCACGCCGGCCGTATTTTCTTCCCATTCACACTCATGTAACGGATGGCCAGCAGGATCGGTCGCGAGGAATCGTCGCCTATCAGGTCGATAAAAGACGAGGTGACCGGTGGGCAGTGTTTCGACACGACCCCCGTTGCGGTCAAAATGTTCAGCGAATGTGCGAGTAGAATGAAACCGAAGGTGGCCAGGCGTGTTCAGGGCGGTTACGAGAGGATCCGAGGGCATTTATTCGCGCAGTTGACCGTTTCCCAACACAATGAATTTTGAGCAGGTGAGCTCTTCCAATCCCATGGGACCTCTGGCGTGAATCCGCGAGGTACTGATGCCGATCTCGGCTCCGAGACCGAACTGATAGCCATCATTCAGTCGAGTGGAGGCGTTCACCAGCACGGCGCCAGCATCGATTTCCTTGAGAAATCGCATCGCGCGTCCGTAGTCCCTCGTCACAATCGCCTCTGTATGCCGCGATCCATACCGTGCAATGTGCTCCATCGCTTCATCCATATTCTTCACAATCTTCACGGCAAGGATGAGATCGAGAAACTCTCTCCCATAATCCTGTTCGCTCGCCGGCTTGGCCTCGGCAATCAACTGGCAGGTTTTGGGGCAACCGCGTAGCTCGACGTTTCCAGCCTTGAGACGTACCGCAAGTTTTGGCAACAGCGTTCTCCCCATCGACTGGTGAACCAATAAGGTTTCCATCGCGTTACAGGTGGAAGGTCGCTGCACTTTGGCATTGACGCAGATCGCTTCAGCCATCGCCGGGTCGGCGTCGGCGTCGACATAGACATGGCACACGCCCGCGTCGTGCTTGACCACCGGAATCGTTGAATGTTCCGCAATGAGTTTCATCAACGACTCTCCGCCTCGTGGAATGATCAAGTCGATGAAACGGTCCTGCTTCAGCAGCACAGGGACCAGCTCTCGATCCGCGCGCTCGATGAAGGTAATGGCACCGGATGGAACACCCGCCTTTTCTGACGCCTCAGAGAGAATCCTGGCAATCATGGTATTCGAGTGAATCGCCTCGCTCCCTCCGCGCAAGACACAGACATTGCCAGATTTCAGACAGAGCGCTGCCGAATCAGCCGTCACATTCGGACGGGACTCATAAATGATCCCGATCACGCCGATGGGCACGCGGACGCGCCCGACTTGCATCCCATTAGGCCTCGTCCACATGGTGGCCATCATTCCCACCGGATCGGGCAACTTCTCTACTTCACGAATGCCGGCAGCCATCTCTCCAATCCGTTTCTCGGTCAGCCGTAACCGGTCTGCCATAGCCTTTTTCTCAGGCGCCGTGCCGAACGCAGCCAGATCCCGCTCATTGGCAGCGAGCAATTCGTCGGACTTCGCTTCCAACGCCTCCGCCATCACGAGCAACGCATGATTCTTGGCCGACGTGGAGAGTGACGCCAATCGTCTCGTTGCCCCTTGGGCCTTAGAAACCAGCTCCAGCACATACTCCGGCATGGGAAGCGCCTTAGATGCTTCGCTCTTCTGATCCAGAACGGTGCTCTCGAACGATTCCATACCTCTCCTCAAGGATTCGTCTGATTGGGAACAATGCTGACAATACCGTGCAGGTAAGAGACGGGTCAAGGGCCCAACAAGCACTGCTGGACGGATGATCGCTTGCCTGGCGAAAGACGGCCACCAGCCTACGGAGCTGTTTCTGGTGGCACAACGGACGTATCTGGAGTTTCTGGCGATGCATCGACGTCCGGTCTTGGGAGCGAGTCGACTGAATCTATGCCTTCGTCTTGCATATCCAATGACTCCTCTGCGGGGACAGAATCGGGAGCCACCCCTTCTCCTTGACCCATCGGTTGAGTCGGTATGGCTGGCTGTCCTGGCACCGATGTCAAGGCTGAACCGGCTCCCGCGGCCATGGATGGATTGGGATATTGGAAGGCCCAAGCAAAATAGGTAGGTGTTCCTTCGAAGTGACGAACGACGAGTGGAAAGTTGCTCTGTTTGATCGGCCTCTCCCGGCTTTTACTCCGCACCCCCATAATACCTCCGGTCGGGGCACGAATGAGTTGCCATTCACCCCTTCCTACTGGATCAATATAGGCCTTCCTGAGAAACGGTTTGGGTGGCCTCGTCAATTCGGCAAGTGTTTGAGGATACATCTCGCCTGGCATGACTCTCCCGGATTTTTTACTAGCTGAGTACAGTGCCAACGCCGTTTGGATCTCAATTCCCTTGGCCAATAAATCAGCTTCCAACTCCCGCTGAACAATTACCTTCCACTGCCGAGCCGTCACCGTCATCGTCAGACCCATGACTGTGATGGCGAGCATGACCATCAGGTAGGAGAATCCGGCTTCCCGCCGTCTCAGAGAGGGCCCGATCCCCTGCATCACCTCTCACTCCTGCCCCACGGGGTCATCCGATAACTGCACGGTCTTGTCCGTCCGGGTATCGGTATCGCGCATGGTCACGCTCTCGGCCGTGATTGATCGGAGAATTAGATGATCGTCAACGTGGTCTCCTACTCGGAGCATCATCACCTCATCGGCTTTACTCAACAGAGCCATATCCTTGCGTTTCTGCTGGCTCTCGCCGACGTGTAAAAATCCCAGATATTTGTACTCTGTCGGCTCCTCTCCCTGTTCGGCAACGGTCTCTTCCAAGACCGAATTGTTTTGTTCCTCCGGCACCGTGTCTTGGCTGAGAGGAAGTGAGCCATCAGGACGAGGGATCGCAAAAATATTCCGAGGTGCCGTAAACTCTGCCTCACGATGAACGCTCGCCGAGGCAAGAAGTTCCACCTGTACACGCCTGCTGGGTCCGGTAGCCGCGGCCTGCTCTCCTGAAGCGGGAAGGCCCGTGATATTCGTGAGCGGCACATGCAGCGGCTCTTCTATGAAATGCCATTGCCAAACTCCCAGTCCAGCCCAGACAAGAATCAGTAAGGATGCCAAAACCACCTTCTTTCTAGGCTCCATGACTATTGCCTCACGTCCGACAAGATAGGTCTCTCCGGATCTGTACGAAGATACGTCGCAATTTTGACATTGAAGGTCAAGATGTCATTTTGAGCACTTCCAGATCGACTGAGCTCCAAATCCTCTATGAACAACAACTCATCGGCTGTCTCCAAGGTATGAATGAACCGGCGGAGATCCTCATAGCGTCCGCTTATTGGTCCCTGGAGCAACCCCTTGCTCGTATTGGCAACGAACGTCGGTTCGGTCCGATACGACAGGGCCGGCATGGTGACTCGATCACGCTTCGCTTCTTCTGAAATCCCCAGAGCCAATGGAGCAAAATCCCGCTCGTCCGGCAATAAGGCCCACACTTCGGTCAGATCTTTGTGTGCTTTTCGAGCCTCTCGATGCTGAAGCAACGACTGCCGTGTTGCGATCCAATCCTTCTCTAATCGATCTCGTATCGACAACAGGCCCGCTAACCCCACATCTCGCACAACGAACACTATGACCAGAAGGCTCACGACGACACTCATCCACGGGAGCAATGGTGCGAAAGGATGCCGCAGCACGACAATCAGACGCTCTTTCATCCCTTACACTCCATCTTGGCGATACTGTACAGTGACATCAAATTCCACCACCCCATTGGGGCCGGCACGATGTTGTGCGAGTATGGGATCGTTAAACATCGCGTGATCCTGGAGCCCTACGGTGAATGCCGTGACGTCCTCCAACGTCATTGCAGTCCCGGTTATTCGAACCATCGTCCCCGCTTGGTCAAGGCGCACACTGCTTAGCGCCAGACGCGAAGGGACGGCCTGCTCTAGTTCTGTCAAAAACCTTGTCCACGAAAATGTTCTCTTCTGAAGGAGTTGGTTGGCCAATTCGATCTCGAAAGACAGACGACTTACGGCCTGATCCGATAAATCCACCCGTTCACGCGTTGCCTCCGCAATGAAGTCAAGATCTTGCTGCCGGACTCGATTTAGCTGCTCTTCCATCGTGCGACACTCTTGATACGTCGCCATGGCTTGTGCGAGATTCCAGAGCATGTCGGACACAAGGAGGACACAGCTCCCTATCAACAGAAGACGGAGGGGGGCCACAGCAGAGCAGTATCGGCTGCATAGATTGACCTGAAAGTGTTCGCCACCGCCTCTCAGCCAGTTAAACTTCAATGGTTTGAGGAATCTGTTCATTCCAATAGGCATCCCACAACATTATGGCAATCCTGCCAACGCTGCCAATGATGTCATCGCTCGATGGTTGTCTTTTTCCACCCAGCCGAGCGTCTCAACCGACTTCCAATGCAGTTGCTCGGCCGAAAGTTGAAGTTCGTCCTCCATCTGTTCCTGAAAGGTTGAAACCTCCCCCTCTGCACAGATCACGGCTTGATCGACCGTCAGAGAAGGGTGCCGCTGACGACAGACTTCCAGCGACGCACTGCATTCTTCTAGCACCCTCTCTAGCAGCTCGGGCTTGCTCCGGAGGTCGGACACGTCTTCGCCCAAGAGTTTGCATCGGTAAAATAGCGGGAATCCCCGCTGACACACGATTATCGTCAGCGCTCGATCGAATAAATTCACCCACAGAATGGTGCGGCGTGACCACTGCGACTGGTCTGACACACGCTTCCAAAGATTGAGTAACTTAAGGCTTGTCATACCGACATCATATGGAATCAGTCCGACCGATTCGCAGAGCGATTCATATTGTTGGAGCACCGAGTCCTGGATTGCTGACGTCAACACCGTGTAGCCTCCGGATAAGCCCCTTGCGTGATCCCGAAAGACTTGGAACACAATTTTGGCTCCGTTGAGCGAGAATAGCTGTTCCTGCCCCAATCGCCACCGAATGAGGTTCTCTCGTTCCTCGCGCTGCGTGGGGAGTTGCTCAAAGTGAAGCACCGTGGTTCTCACTGTAGAATCTGGAAGCAGGACGGTAATTCGTCGAGGAACAACCGAACGGGCAGCCCGGCCCGCTTCCCTGGCAGCTCCCTTTGAATTGGTTAGATTCAGGATGTGATCGGCTAACCCCGAAAGATTAGACAAATTGAGGTCCATCGGGGAGGGGCTGATCATCTCGTTCGGAAGTGAGGACATGGCACACCTGCGCCGACGCTGTCCACGCCAGCCTCGTTCACTCTCGGCCCACGCAAGTGAGTTGGTTCCGAATTTCAGACAATACTGGGGCCTACTGCTCCACCAGTCCCACATCATCTCATCCCTCTTCGCTGAAGGTTACACGATTGACCTCGCGAAGCGACGTCTCCCCATTCAACATCTTCTTGAGTGCTGATTGCCGAAGTGTGATCATGCCGTCCGTCACCGCTCGATACCGAATTTCCGACAGCGGCCGTTCTGCATGAATCATCTCCTTGATCTCATCCGTTAAATCGAGAAATTCCGTGATGCATTTTCTTCCACGGTATCCGGTCCCGTGGCATTGTGGGCATCCCTTCCCCTCATAGAACAGGGTATCTTTGTACTGCTCGTAATCCAATCCAGACTCCTCAATGAGGACTTGTTGAGCCTCGACTGCTGTCCGACAGGACGGACATAAGATTCTGACCAGCCTCTGCGCCAACACGCAGTTAAGCGCAGCCAAGAAATTATAGGTATCAATCCCCATCGACGCGAATCGCCCGATCACATCGAACACATTGTTCGCATGAACGGTCGTCAAGACAAGATGGCCTGTCAGAGCTGATTGAATAGCGATCTGCGCGGTCTCAGGATCTCGAATTTCCCCGACCATGATCTTGTCCGGGTCATGCCGCAGGATGGAGCGCAGGCCTCGTGCAAACGTCAGCCCCTTCTTTTCATTCACGGGAATCTGCACCACCCCTGAAAATTGGTATTCCACCGGATCTTCAATTGTGATGAGTTTGTCTTCCAGGGTGTTCATTTCGGAGATAGCCGCATACAACGTCGTGGTCTTGCCGCTTCCGGTCGGCCCGGTCACCAATACCATGCCGTATGGTCGAGTGATCGCCCGACGAAACCGCTTCAAATCTTCCGGATTAAAACCGAGCCGTTCCAGTTTCAAGGCCGATACTCCGGTCGCGATGGAGTCTCGATCGAGTATTCTGATGACAACCGACTCACCGAACACACTTGGCAGAATGGACACGCGGAAATCCACTGTCTTCCGATCCAGTCTCATACGAAAACTTCCGTCTTGAGGTACTCGGCGCTCGGCAATGTCCAGCTCCGACATAACCTTCAGGCGGGAGACCAAGGGAGCATGCAATCGTATATCCAGCGGTTCCATAGCTGGAATCAGAATGCCGTCGACACGAAGCTTTACCTTCGTTGAACGGTCGGCCGCCTCAATGTGAATATCGCTGGCGCGACGTTGCATCGCACTGAGCAAAATCGAGTCCAGTAATTTGACAGCAGGACTTTGGTCTTCGCCGGCCTGATCGAGCGCAGGGATTTCCTCTCCTCGATCATCTTCCTTCACGAGAACCGATCGATATTCGGCTTCGAGCTCGCGCAGCGCATGGCTCGATCCTTCACTACGTTCCAGTGCGGCTAGAATTGCGCTCTTGGAGCTGACAACTCGATCCAGAGTCTTCTGAATCAGGAGTTCCAACTCGTCAAGGACCAATAGGTTTTGAGGGTCGGCGATGGCGATCGTCAACACGCCTGAGTGCTCGGCGATTGGCACAAAGGGAACACGCTGCATGAGTTTGATGGACATAGTCTCGAAATAGTGTGGGTCGACGCGAAAATCGAGGAGTGCGTCGTACGGGAGATCGTACCGTGTAGCCAAGGCCTGGGCCAACTGGTCTTCTGAGAGGAGCCCTTCAGCTACGAGCGTTTGCCCTAATGTGACTGGCACGTGGTTCAATCGACGAAGGACCTCATCAACAGTTTGCTTGTCGAGCAGGCCCTGCCTTACCACCACGTCTGCCAGAGAAGGACGAACAAGGCTACCCGGCATGAGAGATCTCCCTCACCATCCGCCCCAGTGGTCCACCGTCTGACGCACGCATCTCTAGCCTCCGACCGTTCCGGCCATCTGAAAGACCGGTAGATACATCACGATGACGATCCCACCGACCATTACTCCCATGATGAGTAGGAGAGCCGGTTCGATCCATGTGGTGAGCCTGGCAAGCCTGGTATCAAGGTCACCCTCATAAAACTCTGCAATATCTTTCAGCATCGCATCGAGGGAACCGGTTTCCTCCCCCACCGCGAGCATCTCGATCGCAAGTCTAGGAAGGACCTTCGGTCGGTCCAACGCGTTCGCGAGCGTCGCCCCTTCACGAATTTCATCGACAGCCGGCGCCAGCCGCTGGGAAACAAACTGGTTTGAAACAGCCGTTCGTGCGCTATGCAGGGCATCCACAAGCGGAGTACCCCCGCCGAGAATCGTTCCCAAGGTTCTTGCAAGTTGGACGGTATTGTGTTGGACGATAATCTCACCCACGAGGGGGAGTCTCAGAAACAGACAATCGATCGCAACACGCCCTGCCGATGTCTTGTAGTACGCTCGTGTGCCCAACAAGATGGATCCTACGACAGCCAAGCCTGGAGCAGCCCATGCCTCAGCATGGGTCACGGCATTGAGTAGTAGTTGGGTTGCCCATGGTAAGGCCCTGGCCGATTCTCCGTACACGGATACAAAGGTCGGCATCACATAGGTCAACAGAAATCCAATTACTGCGACGCCTATGAAAACGAGAACTATCGGATAGGAGATGGCCTTAGTCACCTTTTGACGAAGGGCAATCATTAGTTTCAGATACGCCACGTACCGCTGGAGCACATCCGGGAGGTTCCCGGATTGTTCCCCTGCTCGTATGGTCGCAACATAGAGATCTGAAAAATATACCGTGTGTTTTCCTAGCGCATCCGAGGCGGAGGAACCACCTCGAATATCCGCCTTCACCTCTCGGAGAGTCTGTTGAAATCCAGGATGCCCAGCTCGTTCGATGAGCAGATCCCACACTCGCAAGATCGGCAATCCTGATCTGATGAGAGCCAGGAGCTCTTGGTTGAAGATTAAGAACTGCCCCACCGGAAGCCGTCCACGAAACCAAGGCTTTGCCGCCTCCAGTGTGGGCATTCCACGCCTGTGGAGATAAAACACCAATAGTCCTTGCGCTTCCAACTTGGCACGAACAAGGGCCTCCTCTTCTCCTTCAACATGGCCGTTAATCATGGAGCCATCGGGGCGCGCTACTCGGTACGCAAATACTGCCATACCCTAAGCCTTTCGAACATGCGAACGACTTACCGTTTCCCCTACATCCCTTCCTCTTCGGATGTATCGGCAGATCGCATCGGAACACTGAGAAGTTGGCCCACGTGAATGCGATCATCGATCAGCTCGTTGATGACCATGAGGTATGCCACCGTTGTCTGATGTCGCCTGGCTAGGCTCCAAAGCGTATCTCCTGGCCTAATCGCCACGTTCACATGACCTGCGACAGTTGGAGAGTGCATAAAAACCGAGGCGGCTCTGGCCAAAGAGATCCTGTCGACAGATTCCTGAACCTCATCCCGTTGAGCCTCTTGGGAAAAACCCACTTTCGTCGGATCCACTCGCTCATCGAGCTGCGAAGTGATCGAGGCCTGCGACGCCGCTTCTTGTGTCTGTTTTCCGAGGTGTGACACCTGTCTTCGAAGGTGCCGCAGCTGACTCTGTAATGCGGCTGTCGTTCGCCCTATCCGCTCTCGCTCAGAGCGCGCCCTAGCCAACTCCTCTCGTTGAAGATCAATAACCCGGCGAGCTTCTGCCAGCCGGCGTTCCACTTCCCGACCAGTCCCCTCGAGTTGAGCCCGGAGAATCTGTAGATCGGCGTATGATTCGCGCCGCTGATCAACTTCTGCCTGGAGTTCGGTAATCGTTCGTTGGGCGCTTCGTAATGAACTTTTGAGAGTATCGACGGTGAGTTGGAGATCCGACACTTCAGGATCCAAGATAGGCTCAAGCGGACTACATGCCACCATCCCCATCAGAACAACTCCGCCCACCATGCCCCGTTGTGCCCATTTGTAAACCACGCGCGGTGGACACAGTTCCTGCGAACATGCCATCACGACACGATCACCATTTGTTGTAGGGAGTGTCATTTGTCCCAACCAAGTCGGACCCAGAATACACATCAAAGATGCCGCCCTCTGTCGGCTCGGTAATTTCTTGCCAGGAACTCGACGAATTCGTAAATGGGTCTTTCGGGATAGCCCTAAGATATCCCGACGACACCAAACCTTCTAAGGATGGTGGATACTTCCCCTGGTCGGCACGGTGATGATCAAGTAACTCGCGCAGAGTAAAAAGATCCTGTCTCAGGACAGTTTCCTTCGCTCTAATCAGTGATGATTGATACGATGGAGCGGCGATCGTGGCTAAAATCCCAACAATGGACACCACAATCATCAGCTCGACGAGTGTGAATCCTTTTTCATATTCCATTCCATGCCTCTACCAATCCTGATACTTGGTGCCATCCAACGCCGTGGCTTCGGTCTGTGTCATCACATCGTAGACATCCTCGCCACACCAGCTCGTCGGCTTTGGACGGTCCTTGTAACAACGCAACAGCCAATCTGATTTTCCCGTCAGAGGATCGACTGGCATGACCCGCAAGTACCGCCTGACCGTTGTGCCTCGAACGGTCGCCTCTTCTCCAGTGAGCTTGACCCCCAATAGCATATCCAGTGACTTTGGATATCCATAGGGGCCGGAGACTTCCTTGCAGACCAACTTATTCTTCAGGCATACAGGTCCCAGAAGGACATTCCCGTCACGATTCCACTCCATCTTGAACACATCGATGGCACCGCGAATGATTCGCAGTTGTTGGCGCAGCTGAATTTCATGAGTTCGTTTGGTCGATACCTTACTGAGAGGCATGGCTATCGAAGCCAGCAGCATGACAATCGTCATGGTGACAAGGACTTCGACTAATGTTAGTCCCTCCTCCTTCACCGAACTCTCACGACCCCCGCCCCGGTGATCTTGGATGATGCTTCAGCTGCCGAAACGAAATCAGAACTACTCAGCTCTACTCGAACGGGCGATACCCCTGGTGCCTTTCCCACAAAGATGAGGTTCATGGCCCGAGGCGACCGCTGATCCAGATGAGCCTGTTGAAACATAAGTATTCCTGCTCGGCCTCTATCTGTCATCTCACCACGTGGGAGCAGCTTCGCATCGCCAAGCTCCTTGAATTCCAGAATCTCAGGGTCATATTCCAACTTATAGGTGTCCGCACCAGATGCTCGGATTCGGGCATCGACTACGACCAGCCTCACCTCCTTACCGGTTTGGACAACAGCGTCATCAGGCTTCACCTCCAAAACAGGACCTGGCGCCGCTCGTTCCGTCAATGACTGAACCGGGTTCACCTGCGTTACACCTTTGGGCGTCATACCGAGTTGAGTTCCCAACTTTCCGTACTCACTACCCAGCGATGCTGATATCCGTCTCTTTGATCCGGAGAACACTGGACTTGTCGAATAATTGAATTCCGTCCCAGACCAAAACGCCTGATTCGTAGAGCCCGGAGGGAGTGGTGGCTGGGCAATGCGGGGGGTAATGGTCAAGATGACTTCCGTCGTAACGCGGTCGGTTTTGAATGAACTCAACAACTTTCCAATGAGCGGCAAATCCCCAATCCATGGCATAGTGACACGTGTTCGGCGATCTTCCTCTTGGAGAAGACCACCAAGAACAACCGTTTCTCCATCTCTCATGCTCAGGGTCGTTTCAGCAGAACGATTGCCAAACTTGAATTGCTGGATGAGCGGAGAAGCCTGCAGTGTGACTTGATCACCAACCCGAATGACCTCCACCTTTATCTTCAGCGATAACTCATTGCCCAATCGGATAGAAGGTTCTACCGTCAGTTTCACACCCGTATCCCGAAACTCAATTGAAGTGACGGTCGAAGTGGTCGGAACAGCTCCTGTGGTGGCTTGCCCCGGCAACACATTGGTTGTGGACAGAAGGATCGGTTGTTTGTCGCCGATGTTGATCTCCGCTTTCTTGTTATTGATGACACGGATTTTTGGCGAAGCCAGTGTCTTAGCATCGGATTGCTGCTTAAAGAAATCCAACAGTACGGTTGTCGGCAGCTTGAAAAGGTAACTGTCTGGCCCAAGATTGGTGAGTTGCCGGTAGGTCATCTGGACGGCCTCTGCAGCCAGAGTTCCCGTGAAGCCAGAGGCAATCAATCCAGCCCCGGCTTGTTTCGGATAATTTAGCCCATACGTCTGACTCTTCGTGCGATTGACCTCCAGCACTTCGAGATCGAAGAGAACCTCTGGTTCCTGCCGGTCATTGGCCAGGATGATCTTTTCTGCAAGTTGCAACTTCTCCGGCTGGTCACGAATAACGATGGCATTCAACTGTTCATTCGCATGCATTCGCTTTGAATCCAACATGCTCTTGAGTAGGAGCACCATATCTTTAGCCTTCGCCGTTGAGAGATAGAATGTCCGGATCATCAAGTCTTGGTATTGTTCCTGTTTTTGCTTGGTATCCGGACTCACGACCAGAACGGTAGGAGAAATGTGACGTGCGAACAGACTGTTGCTCGTGAGGATCAATCGAAAGGCTTCTTCAAATGGCGTGTCCTGAATAGAAATCGATATGGGATCATTTCTGACGTCTTTGTCGAACACGAGGGTCAGGCCACTCGCTTTTGCCACAGCCTCCAGGATTTCCTTGATACCAGCACTCTTGAATTTCAGGGTCACAGGCTCCTTCATCCCCTCCGCTTTGCTAATCGCTTGTTGCTCTTCGGTGAGTCGAGCGATGCCATCTAGGGGTGCTTGATATGTTGGATCAAGTTCCACAGCCCGTGCGTAGCTACCTAATGCCTCCTCCATTCTCCCCAGTTGTGCCAGACGTTCTGCCTCACGAAAATGAGATCGTGACTCCTTCAAGCGAGTGGCCTCCTGAAAGCCGGATTGGTATTCGACACTGGATGGCTCGATGGTAAGTGCGCGCTTGAATTCTTCACGCGCAAGATCATCTTGGCCATCTCTTATAAAAGCACGGCCACGTTCAGCATACATTGCAGCTGTACGTCCACGAGCCAACGCATATTTGCTCTGAAGAGCGGGATTAAATGGATCTTCTTTTAGCGCCTCCTTGTATGCAAGGCTAGCCGCTTCCCATTGCTCCTCCGCCAAATATTGATCTCCCCGCTTGACTTCTGGCGAGACAAATAGAGAGCACCCTGTTAGCAAGAGGATAACGGGTGCGAGTGCATGTAGACATGCCCGTCGACAACAAGCCACGATCTGCTCTCCTTAAGGACGCGTACCAGGCAGCACGCCCCTCACAGACATCAATTTCTTATACTACGGATCAGAAAACGCTCAAAGAAAAAGCCTAGAAGCCGAGGAAGGGCGGTAAGAAGCTTTTGCTACGGCCTTGGGGAAAGAAAGGATTTCCGATCATCCTAGCTCGTTTACCTTTGGGAAAGATCGGAGAAACACTATAGCCGCCAGTATTTGATCGTGGCAGGGAGTTGGCGTGGATCCAGAATGCCCTTCACGTCAATCACGACACCTTGTTGATGATTTCGAAGAGGTTTTAGCAGGTCCACCATGCCTAACTTGGAAAACTGCTCATGTGCCACGGCGAAAACCAATCCATCAAGATCGTTCATCTTGTTCCAATCGAGGAGACGAATGCCATACTCTGCCAACGCCTCCTCCGCTTCCGCAATAGGATCATGTACCAGCACTTCAACCCCATACTCATGTAGTTCGCGAATGATATCAGGCACTCGGCTATTACGGAGATCCGGTACATTTTCTTTGAATGTGAGTCCAAGGACTCCTACACGTAACTCATTAGCAGGGCGCGCTGACTGGCTCAACAACTTCATGGTATGCTCCGCCACAAACTTCCCCATGCCGTTGTTAATGCGCCTTCCAGCAAGAATCACCTCCGGGTGATAGCCCACCGATTCTGCTTTCGATGTCAAATAATAGGGATCCACGCCTATGCAATGGCCCCCGACAAGGCCGGGAGAGAACTTGAGGAAGTTCCACTTTGTTCCTGCTGCCTCAAGCACTGACTTTGTATCGATTCCCAGTCGGTGAAAGATAAGGGACAATTCGTTCATGAGGGCAATGTTCAGGTCGCGCTGCGTATTCTCAATCACTTTAGCTGCCTCCGCGACTTTGATGCTGGACGCCCGATGAATACCAGCCTTCACCACTAATGCATAAGTATCCGCTACGACATCAAGAGACTCATGGTCCTGTGCCGATACGACCTTGACAATCTTTTCGAGTGTATGTTCCTTGTCGCCAGGATTTATCCGTTCCGGCGAATACCCTAGTTTGAAACCATCTCCGGCTTTCATGCCGGATGTTCGCTCTAAAATTGGCAAGCACACTTCCTCCGTCGCACCGGGATAGACAGTGGATTCATACACTACGATGGAGCCCTTAGAGAGGTTCTGCCCTATCAGCTCTGAGGCCTTCTGCAAGGCGGTCAGGTCGGGTTGCAATGCCTCATTAATAGGCGTAGGCACTGCTACGATGATAAAATCCGCATTTTTGAGGTCAGCCGG
>JAHBWR010000034.1 GCA_019636875.1 Nitrospira sp. | reverse complement strand
TTGGGCTTCGTGAGAGATTGCCTACTTCAGGTCATGAAAAACCGAAGTTCTTGGTCACGATTGAACGTCTGGAGATTGTAGATGTCGCCCAAACCACCTGCTCGCGTGTTCTGCAACTTGGTCCAAAGTACCAGGTTCTTCAAAGAGGTGTGTTGCACCGGGGACGATGACCAACTTCTTGTCGCAGGTCAGCAAACTGTATGCTGACTGGTTCATCTCAATGACTGGTCCATCGTGGCCCCCGACGATCAACAGGGTCGGGGCAATGACTGATGGCAGGTATGGTTCAGCCAGGTCCGGGCGCCCTCCTCGTGAGACGACGGCCTTGATGTTGGAGGGCTCCCTCGCAGCTGCTTGAAGAGCTGCTCCAGCGCCGGTGCTGGCACCGAAGTAACCGAGCGTCAGATATCGCGTTCGGGGATCTGTTTCTGACCATCCTTTGGCCAGGAGCAGCCGATCTGCCAGCAGATCGATATTGAACACTTTGCTCCTGTCATCGGCTTCTTGTTCGGTCAACAAATCTAGCAGCAGAGTAGCGAGTCTAGATTGCTGGAGATGGCGCGCAACGAAGTTGTTGCGAGGGCTGAGCCGACCGCTCCCACTGCCATGTGCAAAGATGACCAGGCCGGGCGCGCCGGACGGGACACAGAGCAGGCCCTCCAGGGTTAGCCGTTCCTCTGTAATCTGTACGGCTTGTGCTGAGCGATCGGTCATCGACGTTTCTCTTCTCGAATCGTTGTGCAAGGGGTGGGTCGGCTGAGCTCAGGAGGCAATTGTGTATGCCCGTCGACGCAGGCGCTATCGAGTTGTGTCTGCGTGAGGCCGGTGACCGACGAAAGTATGGCACCCTTGAGGTTTGCACGCTGCAGGTCCGCTGAGTCAAGCCGAGCGCCGCTCAGGTCTGCGCCTTCAAAGATGGCGTTCTGGAGGTTGGCTTCTTGAAGATTGGCTTGGGTCAAGTTGGAATGGCCGAAATTCGATCCGCGAAGATCTGCGGCAACAAAGTTAGCCGAATCCAGATCGGCTTTGGCGAATTGAGCGTGCTGGAATAGCGATTTCGGGGCGTAAATTTCTTTCAAATCGCCGTTTGTAAAATTGGCACGCGATCCCCTGGCTCCGATGAGGACTGCGCGGTTCAGATGAGCCTCCTGGAAACTGACTTCGTCGAGCACGGCGTGGTAGAGAATGGCCATTCGGAGCTTCGCCGAATGGGCATTCGCCTTAACCAGGACGGCCTCTTCCAAGTTGGCTCCCTCCAGGTCGGCGTGACGAAGGTCGGCGCCATGCAGGTCGACATACCGCATGTCTGTGCCGCGTAGAATGGCTTCCCGGAGGTTGGCGTTGCGCAAGTTTGTTTCGTCCAGGTAGGCGCTTTCCAAATCAGCTTCGACCAGTTTGGCCCGCTCCACTTGTGCATGATCCAGCAGAGCACCCTGCAGATTGGCACGAGAGAGATCCGCATTGGTGAGGATCGTACGGCGTAGGTCGGCGCCTGTGAGATCGGCATTCACCAAGGTCGTGCCTTTCAAAATTGCTCCATAAAGGTATGCCTCGATGAAGTTCGCGTCGGTCAAGTCAGCCGAGGTAAGATCGGCCCCTTCCAATTGGACTCGCTCGAACGCGGATTCCCGTAATGTGGTGCCGATGAGAACTGCATCGAAGAGAGCGGCTTCGTCCCCGATGGCACGAGAGAGATTCGCACCGGTGAATTTGGCACGCCGAAGATCGGCTCCCGAAAAGTTACTGTCTTCTAAGCTGGCTTTGGAAAAATCAGCTCCAGCCAGGCTGGCTTGAAGGAGCGAGACCCGAGACAAATTTGCTTGCCGGAGGGTCGCCCCTTCGAGGTTTGCCCGTTCAAGATTCGCTTCGACGAGTGCCGCACGGGTCAAATCGGCCTGGCAGAGCTCAAGACGCCTGGCATTCGGGTTCCCCCGATACTCTGCCCAACGTTCGTGTGAACGGACCATGGTTTGCAACGTTTTGGCCGGTACGGACTTGTTCTTGTAGAGGCTTGTGCAAAGAGGAACGGCGGGTGAAGCCGGCTGGGAGCCAGAGGAGCCCGCGGCCTCTACTCCTGTGACGGCCAGTGCGATGAGAAGGATAATGCTCACAGAGACGGTTGGTATGGAGCGGTGCGTCATGTCGTGTCTCCTTGTTGTGTTAGAGGCTGCGGTCGACTTCCTGGGCCAGGCTCTGCAAATCTTGAGAAATCTGGACGTCATAGGACGGCCCGATCTCAAGGGCTCGGAGTGATTCGGGGAGTTGTCTTAACTGCGCTGCCGCATACTGTCGTGTCTCACTCAAGTCGGGTGCCAATTCAAGGCGGCGGCCTTCTTTCATGACCGATCGGAGCAGTGGCTCTCCTGGTCGGCGATCACGATCAGTCGTGACGATGTCGTGGCTCAAACGTGCGTCAGCCGTATAATATCGATAGGCTTGTTTACGGCCTGGCCAGGTGGCCTTGCCTTCCGATCGCTTCCGAGTGGGTCGTCCCGCATATTCTTGTAGCTTGTAGGCACAGTCCAGCGAGGGGGCATCCGATGAGGTTGTCATGGCCGTGCCCACGGCAAAGCTATCAATCGGCGCATCATTGTTGACCAGGTCTCTCAGGCGGTATTCATCAAGATTGCCGCTGGCGAGGATCTCTGTCTGGGACAATCCGCCTTCGTCCAAGATACGGCGGACTCTTCGGGCATGATCGGCCAAATCGCCACTGTCCAGGCGAACCCCTTTCACGGACATTCCCCTTGCGGTGAGCTTCGGAGCCAACCAGACGACTTTTTGCGCGGCGGCTTCAGTATCGTACGTGTCGATCAGTAGGACGACATTTTCCGGGTGAGCCTTGGCAAAATGCTCGAAGGCGAGGCACTCATCCTCATGGGCTTGCACGAATGAGTGGGCCATGGTGCCATAGAGAGGAATCCCAAAGACTTTACCCGCGAGGACGGTGGCCGTGCCGGCAAAACCAGAGAGGTAGCTAGCTCGAGCGGCGAGGAGCCCTGCCTCGGCGCCGTGCGCGCGGCGCAATCCAAAATCAATGAGCGGCTTTCCTCCGGCAACGAGTACCGAGCGTGCTGCTTTGGAGGCCACCATGGTCTGGAAGTTCAAGAGGTTCATGACACGGCTTTCCACGAGCTGGGCTTGAGGAAGTGGCGCGGTAACCCTGAGGATCGGCTCGTGGGGGAAGAAGACCGTTCCTTCAGACATCGCGTCCACATCGCCAGTAAATCGCAGCGTTTCCATGTCACGAAGGAAGCCCGAACCGAACCGTCCGGATCGTTCAAGCCAGACGAGTTCCTCTTGCGTGACATGGAGGTCTGCGAGGTAGCTCAGCACCTGTTCGAGACCGGCTGCTACTAAGAAGTTCCGGTTGGCGGGTAGTTTACGGACAAAGAACTCAAACACGGCCGGCCCGGTCATGCCCTGTTCCAGATAAGCCTGGGCCATTGTGAGCTCATACAGATCTGTCAGCAGGGCACTGGTGGAGGGATTCATACTTCAAGCATCTCCACTCGAACAGGCATGGCCCCCAAACTGATCATCTCTTCCTCGGCCCGCCGACCATCATCAGGAACAAGATTGACTGCCTTGATGCCATCCATTAACAAGCAGACGTCATATCCTTCCTTTCGCGCGTCTTTGACCGTGTCCAGAACACAATAGTCCGTTGCCAGTCCACCGACGAACAGGCGCCGCACGGACAAGTCTCGTAAGCGGCGATCTAAACTCGTATTTTGGAAGGCTGAGTAGGCTTCTTGGTTCCGGTTGGTGGCCTTATAAATGATGATGGCCGAATCCGGAGTTGGAAAGGACGTAGGCGGCAAAGACCCTGGAGAACCGGCAACACAATGTACAGGCCACACACCTCCGCGAGACACGAAGGAGCAGTGATCAGGCGGGTGCCAATCACGCGTCAGAATGATGGGGTGACCGCATCGGTGAAATCGGCAGATATAGTCCTCCAACATCGGAAGGATTTCCTCACCGTCCCGTATCTCGAGCGCACCTCCCGGTAAGAAATCGTTCTGGATGTCTGTGATGAGCAACGCATCATGGGGTGCGAGGGAGATCTTAGGAACCATCAAGGCTGAGGAATCCGCGGATCTAGTGATTGTGAGGCTTGAATCATCAGGTCATCAGATCAGCTATCGTGCTTGTTCCGACAATGCGCGAATATAGCCCACGACATCCTGCATTTCCCCGTCCGTGAGTTGCCCGCGCCATGCATGCATCGGGCTGAAGACGACGCCATGCTCGATCGTCCGCAGTAACTCTTCGTCGGATTTGAGGAACGATTGAAACTTTTGAAAATTCGCCGGGGGGATTTTCAAGGACGCTGCTCCCGGTCCATCCCCTCGCCCGGTCGGCCCATGACAGGTCCGACAGTGACGTTCATACACGGCTTTGCCGCGCGCGCTATCGGGCGGATAGTCTTGAGCGGAAGCAGAGAGGGGTGTCGAACTGCTCATCAGACCGAGCACGAAGACACCTGCTGCAAGGCGTCGTAGGCATGTCTGTGGAGTCGTCATCATCCTGTTAGCTCTTCTTCGTGGTGTGAGCGATGAATGGGCTGAAGAGTTGCTGTAGTTTTGTGCTGCCGCATGCCGGACATGAAAACGCTCCCGCTTCATGCTCCTTTAAGGTTACTACGATGAGCGACTCTTTCCCACAATCTAAGCATTTATAGTCGTACATCGGCATGGTGAACATCCTTCCGATTATGCCCTGAATGTTAGCCGAACACCATGAGCGGATAGGCTCCCTGGTGCAAGAGGGCATGTGACACGCTGCCGAGCACCATACGGGTGACGCCTCGACGTCCGCGAGACCCTACGAGAATCAGGTCTGTATTCGCTGTTCCGGCCTCTTCAAGAATTGCATCAACTGGCGTGCCCAATTTAGCCGACACGCGGGTTTGGTAGCCGCATTGCCTGAGCTTGGTGGCAATTTCCTCAAGAAAGTCTTTTCCTCTGTTCAAAGAATGGGTTTCCATATGCTCAGCCGAGACGGCATCGACCGGCCAGGGTGGTCTGGTGTGGGGGAGGACAGTGAACAGTGTAATGGTCGGTGGGTCGCGAAAGGGTTTCTGTTGAAGCAAGGCGAGCGCCTGCTCTGCGTCGTAGCTCCCTTGGAGGGGAAGCAGGATATGACGAAGCGTTTTCAAGGGTCCGGGTAGAATTAGCTTGGCCCCCGTCCCGAACGTCAACACTCTATGCGAGACACTGCCAACGAGCCGTTCCTTGATTGGTCCAAGCCCTCTGCTGCCGAGGAGAATCAGTCCTACCTTCAGTTGTTCCGCCAACGCCACAATCTGATCCGCCGGAGGCCCGACAACCAGGTGCTTGGTCACAGGCCCTGCATCCAATGGGAGCAACGACACAATGCGATCCAAGAGACGGGCCCCGTCATCGCGCATGTTCCGCTCGACGGTTTGGTACATCTCCTGAGCGACCTCTGGCATCATGAAGGGGTAAGCTGGCTGTGGAACGTCGAGGACATGCAGGATGTGCAGCGCTTCAGTCCGAGCCAGATACTTGAGGGATCGCACGGCTTCGTACGAATTGTCGGAACCGTCAACCGCGAGTAAGAATTTCATTTGGAGGCCTCACTGGCAATCTGCTGGACAGAAGAACACCAGGTACATCACGATCACGACCCCTAACCCCACGGCTCCAAGCAGAAACCATCGCGTCCTTGTCATCGTTCCCCCTAACTGTCTATCGATAGCAGCAAGTCCGATGCCGTTAGCGGACGTGAGAAGTGAAACATGAAATGTGAGCGGGATAGGGGGTGGTTTAGCAGTTTAGAGGGGCATTCTCCTCTTACCTCTCACGCTGTGCCGCTCACCCCTCACCTCTTCTGTCGCCTTCTGCCACAAGTGGTGAAACGTGGTTGTAGCAGAGCGCCCCTGCTTCAGGAGGCAGATCGAGGGAGCCCATGATCGATAGCCGGTTAAATGCTCAGAAACAAGGTCAAACCTTCGCATCGCCACGCGCCGGACCATCATTGTCAGTCTGTCGTAAGTGGCACCGCGCTTGCTCACCTCGTGATTGGAAGGAGCATTCATGGGGCGAGATTCAAATCTCTTCACGACTATCTTGGTCCCGGTCGATTTTTCGCCCTGTTCAGAGGAGGCGTTTCGGGTGGCCTGTCAGATGGCGCGTCTCTGCGAGGCGGAAATTATGGTCTTGCACGTGATCGATACCAGCGCCCTCACCGCATTCAACCGATTGGGTCTGCTCGCTGTCCCGTCCGATGCCACCGCACAGCGCCGCCGATTACGGCACCATGCCCGCTTGCATGTACGGCAATTGTTGGAGTCGAAGGAGGCGGAGACGGTGAAGGTGACTCGTACGATCCTGGAAGGGGCACCGTTCGTCGAAATCACCAAAGTTGCGCGTACAGGGAACTTTGATTTGGTTGTCATGGGGAGCTACGGCGGCCGGTCCGGCAGTGTAGATAAAATTTTCTTTGGAAGCACGGCAGAAAAGGTCGTTCGTACGGCGGGTTGTCCGGTCTTAACGGTCCCGCTTCCAGCATCCGTTTCTAAGAGAGGGGCGTCGCGTTGACGAGGAGAAGGAGGGGAGTATGACCCATGGGAACAGGCGCATGTGGTGGTCGGGGGTAGGAACGGTTCTCTGCGTGGTGAGTCTGATGTGGATCTCGGAGGGGATCCTTGGTGCACAATCGGAACAGGTGGTGGATGTGACGATTAAGGATTATCGGTTTGTCACGAAACAGAGTACGTTGCGACTGGGCTTCCCTACGGTCATCAAGGTACGAAACGAAGACGCGGAGCGACATGATTTCAGTTCAACGATGTTTGAGGGTATTCCCACACAGATCGAGAAGGACGGAGTGGTTGTGTACGGTCGTGGAGTGGGGGGAGTCTTCCTCGGTCCGAAACAGGAGGCCACGATTCGATTTGACATGACGCGACCCGGTCGGCATGTCTTTCGATGCTCCATCCACCCAACGATGAACGGCGAGTTGCTGCTTCTGAGTGCGGAGGCCGTGTGACGTCGACTGAAAACGAACCGAGACTGCTCTTGGCGACCGACGGGTCGCGAGGCTCAGCGGTAGCGGCGGATTATGCCTTCGCACTGGCCCGATCATGGGGGGCCTCGCTGAGCCTGATGAACGTGTTGGAGTGTCCTCCAGGGCTTGATCCGCAGAATCCCGTGAATCAACTGTATTTGACTGAGCTCATGAAACAGGCGACGAGCGAACTGGCCACGCTGAAGGCACGAGCGGTCGATCGCGGGATTTCCGCCCACACGAGGATTGCCACAGGTATTCCAAGCGAAGAAGTGCTTGCGGTCGCAACTGCGGAAGATCCTGATCTGATCGTCGTGGGCACGAGAGGGAAAACTGGTCTGGCTCATGTGCTGCTGGGGAGCACAGCCGAGCGCATTATCCGGGGAGCACCCTGCCCGGTTCTGGCCGCGCGCGCGCAGCCCTACGGAGAAGAACAGGCCGTGGGGAACCGACGCGACCCTACGCACCTCGAACGGATCCTGGTCCCGGTTGATTTTTCAGACTGCTCGCTTGATGCCTTGGAATATGCCGCACTGGTCGCCCAACGATCAAAGGCCTCTCTCACACTTCTTCATGTGTTGGAACCGATTTCGTACGGATTGGACTTCACGTTCCCCCAGAGGGCAACGCGAGCCTCGATCAAGGCCGATCATACGAAACGATTATCAGATCTTGTGTCTGCGCTTGTCTCCGCCGGCGTTTCGTCAGAATTCCTGGTGTTGGGTGGACTGCCGACCGACTCAATCCTCGATGCGGCTCGGAGGCAACCGTCCGACTTGATTGTCATGGGGACTCATGGGCGAAGCGGGTTGTCCCATGCGCTGTTCGGTAGTATCGCGGAGTCGGTACTTCGGAAATCGTCGTGTCCAGTTCTGATGGTCCGGAGCTCGAAGTTTCGGTCCGGCCATCGGCACGTTGTTCCAGGTCGATCCGTCCCAACTAACGTGTAACGGAGGAACACGTCATGCGACAGCATAAAGCCACAAGCAAGAAGTTGAGTGGGCCAATTCCTTCTACCACCAGCCAAGCGGAAATGCTCATCGAACTTCCGGATGGAATGTGGGATCAAATCTCGCACAAAGCGTACGACCTGTGGGTTCAACGAGGGTGTCAGGAAGGGAATGCATTACGCGATTGGCTTGACGCGGAGGAAATCGTGATGGAAGAGATCCATGAAGCTCGGGAGTGAACGAGCAGCAGGTTTTTGGACTCCGAGACCGCCGTCTCTCGAGGGGGTCCTGGTGCGACTCGAATCACTCTCGCGCCAGCCGGCGTTTGCCCTGCAGCGAGAAATCGCGCTGGCACGGATGCTCAGGCCTTACGTGGGAGGAAGTGTCGGCCGAATCGTTGCACCTCTCGCACAAGAAACCGATCTCGCCGACCTCGCAGTCCTCTGTGATTTCTATCCTGAAGATGGACAATTGACCCTCATCGAACAACTCCGCGATGTCATCACCGAACATATTCCGGATGAAGAGCGACAATGGCTCGATCCGCTCAAACATTCCTATCTCGATCTGCTGGAACTGACCGCCACGCCGAAGCCTGGAGAAACGCTGATGCTACGGTCGCTTGGAGATCGAACCTCGTTTGTGGTGCCTGGCGTGGAATCTCTGAGGGATACTGCTGCGGGGCAGGTATTACTGACCCGCGTGGTTCGAACCCCGGATGCCGGTGAGTCAGGCGACGCGGTGTGGTCCGGTGGCGGACTCATCCTCTCCCCAGCCGATGCCAAAGTGCTGCTCGCTATCACCGCCGAATGGCGTCGTGAAATGGAGATCAGTTCCGGATCATTTGCGCTGGGGGAGTGGGGAGAGTTCGCGAAGCGGTTCGGGCACATGTTGCTCTGGGCGTTCGCACAGCTCCGCATGGATGCGTTGGTGGATGCCGTCGTCCATATTCGCTACCGTCGTCCCGATGGGCAGCCCTATCTCTATGCCGTGGCGCTCTACGATCATCATGAATATCGATTCTTTGTCGATGGGCTATCTGAAATCAGCGATCTTGAGGCGGAGAACTCGCCATCTTTGCCTGGAAGCTCAAGCCAGGCCGGGTCGTTTCCCCCGGCATGCACCTGGGTGCAGCGGGATCGAAGCGGCGGGTCAGACCTCATTGTTGCGAGGGTGACGTTGACATCGTCGCAACTCATGGTGGAATGCGATGGTCCTGAACGGCTCGACCAGATCAAACATCGACTTGCGGCGACGTTCGGGTTTTCGCTGCATTTCCGAGGCGAGACGGCGACACCACCGGTCCGGCAACTGTCGGTGCCCGAACTCCGGTCGGACGAACCGGTCATGGTGGTCGTGACGAAAGAAGAGGATTGTCGGCTGCTCAACCAGTTTCTGGATAAGGCGTACCTTGAATGGTCGGATCAGCCTCATCTTGCGCTCGGTCGTGAGACTCCTCGACATGCGGCTGCGTCTCCGGCGTTGCGGGGGAAGGTAGCTGATCTGATCGAAGAAATGGAACAGCACGATCTGGGCCGTCGGCGGTGTGGCGAAATCGCCTTCAATTATAATCGTCTTCGCGGGCAGGTGGGAGTAGAGGAAAAGCTCGGGTGATCTCTAATAGCCAGGAACGCTGTTATCCATTCCGGATTCGAGACCACACCGCTTGCCTCTTGAGGAAATGAAGTATACAACCACGTTACAGGTCAAGATCGAGCTGAAGGGTCTGTTGGGAATCAGTTGAAGGAGCAGTTCATGGCGGAACAGCGAACAACAGTCGGTATTCTCGTCGGTGGGGGGCCGGCACCTGGGATCAATAGCGTGATTGGTGCGGCCACGATCCGCAGTATTCTTGGGGGATCGGACGTGCTTGGAGTCATCGATGGATTCCGGTGGCTCATGGAGGGGACCACGGGACAAGTGCGCCCGCTCTCGATCGAGGAGATCAGCCGGATCCATTTTCAAGGAGGATCGTATTTGGGCACATCACGAGCCAACCCGACGAAAAGTGGAGAGCTGCTCGACAATGTGCTGTTTTCGCTGTCTAGGCTCGGGGTTACCCGGTTGATAACGATCGGTGGGGATGATACGGCGTTTTCGGCCATGAAACTGGAGGAGCGATCGGAAGGTCGTCTACAAGTCGTTCACGTTCCGAAGACGATCGACAACGATCTGAATCTCCCTTATGGGATTCCCACGTTCGGGTTTCAAACCGCCCGTCATATTGGGGTCGAGATCGTGAAGAATCTCATGGTGGATGCCCGCACGACCACCCGCTGGTACTTGGTCGTGACCATGGGGCGCAAGGCCGGACATCTGGCATTGGGGATTGGAAAGGCAGCCGGTGCCACACTGACGATTATTCCAGAGGAGTTTCGTGAGCGTCCGGTGAAGCTTCAGCGGGTGGTGGATCTCTTGATAGGGGCGATCCTGAAGCGGCGTGAGCAGGGGCGAACTGATGGGGTAGCGGTCTTGGCGGAGGGGTTGATCGAAATTCTTGATCCGCATGATCTAGGTGGATTGGAGCACGTTGAGCGAGACGAGCATGGTCATATCCGCATGACGGAAGTGGACGTGGGCGAGGTCTTGCGGCGGGAGCTGACGAAACAGCTTCACTCGCTGGGCTTGTCCACGGCCCTTGTGGCGAAGAACGTCGGATATGAGCTTCGTTGCGCTGATCCGATTCCCTACGATATCGAGTACACGCGTGACCTTGGCTATTGCGCCGCGCAGTATCTGCTGGATGGCGGGACGTCGGCCATGGTCTCGATTCAGAGTGGACGGTTCATGCCAATACCTTTCAAGCACATGGTGGATTCCTCAACGGGACGGACCAAAGTTCGAATGGTGGAGATCGAGTCACAGTCCTATCAGATCGCGCGGCAGTTCATGATTCGGCTTACGGACAGCGATCTGAACAACCCGGACCTGGTGGGCCGGTATGCTGCATTGAGTGGTCTGTCTGCAGAGGCGTTCAAAGAACGGTTCAGCCGAGCGCACTGAAGGCGCGCACGATATTACGTCGAGCAACCATACAAAAAAGAAGGTACCCAACATGAAGATTCTGGCGACGACGGATGGTTCCAAATACGGCAGATGGGCGATTGAATGGTTGGCAGACATGCCATTTGTCGTGCAGCCGGTTGTTCGTGTTCTGCATGTAGTGGACGTGGCAAGTGTTCGGGCTCCGTTTATGGTGCAACCGATCATGGCCGGTACGGAGCGCTATGTCCAGTCTGAAGTCAATCGGCTGGAGAAGGCGGCCAAGGCAGCGAAAGAAGAGTCAATCGCCTTGTTGGCCAAATTAGGATTGAATGGAGGGGTCTCGGTGGAGCGAGGGGCGGTGGCCGGCACCATCATGAAATATGCGGACCGTGGGGCGAGTCTGCTCTCGATCGGCTCTCGCGGGTTGGATGCCTTGGATCGCTTTATGCTGGGCAGTGTCTCGAATCATGCCATCCATCACGCGCCTTGTTCCGTCCTTGTGGTGAAAGAACGTCCGCGGTCTGTCCGACGCATCGTCCTTGCGATCGACGGGTCTGCTGCGTCAGAGAAAGCGCTCAAGTTTCTGATACGCCAGATGAATCCGACACCCGATGGTCCAGATAGAGAACCCATACTGGTCACCCTAGTGCATGCGATGCCCTATTTGAAGTATCCAGAGGTAAAAGAAGCTGGAAAACGGTTAATGCAACGATACGGAGAGAAGCTTGCGCAAGCGGGATTCCAGATCAAGGAGGCGCTGAAGTTGGGAAAACCAGCCGACGAAATTCTGAACGCGGCGAAGCGGGAGAAGGCGGACCTGATTGTGACCGGAGCCAAGGGACTAGGTGCAATCGGCCGCGTCTTGCTCGGCAGTGTGTCCACCCGTGTCGTTCAACATGCCCATTGTGGGGTACTTGTGGTTCGCTGATTGGCGACCCATAGGGAATAATGACCCTAGGAATGGGGTTGACGGGAAAGACCAAAGCGCAATAGACTACACCTCTCACTGAACGAATATTTAGGGAGAGGGGGGTTATTATGTCAGCACTACCGCAGGTCGACCAGGACTCGCTCCCGGATCGTTTGGTGACAGGGCTGTCAAAAATAGGTTTGGCGATGAAGAGCCGGACCTGGAGACGAAAGGGACGGCAAGGTATCGGTCCCTTACAAATCCAAGTACTCACCTTTCTCCGGTCTCGTCCGAACCATTCGGCTACCGTCTCAACGATTGCTCGAGAGCTCTCCGTCAAGTTGCCCACTGCTTCTGAGGTCATCCGAACGCTTGAGCAAAAACGGTTAGTCCGTCGGCGGCGCCGTGAGCTCGACAACCGTGTCGTCACCGTGCACCTTACTTCGCTGGGGGCCAAAGCGGGTCACGTAGAGAACCGATGGCCGGAAATTCTGGCGTCGGCGACCGAGAATCTCTCGACGCAGGAGCAGGTTGCCCTTCTGACGGCGCTTGTAAAACTGATTCGCTCACTTCAATTGCAAGGAGAGATTCAGGTTGCGCGGATGTGTGTGTCTTGCGAGCACTTTCGTTCCCATGTGCATGAGGACTCGCAGTCGCCCCACCACTGTGGTTTCTATGATACGGCTTTTGGCGATGAATCCTTCCGCCTCGACTGTCCGGAATATGTGGAGGCGTCTCTTGAGGATTCTCCCACTGGGGTCAGTGCTTCCGAGCCTGTGAAGGTTGCCCAGGCTGCTCGTGCCTGATTCAGGGTTCGTTGAAGAATAGTTATTGCCCTGCTTCGTCGGCAGTTTGTAGGTAGAGGGGCCGGTCCTTCTCAATTTCCTCTGTTAACTCTTCCAAGGCTAGCCGTAGCGCCGTTTCGATGGGGACACGGTCGGAACCCGTCACCCACCGTACCGACGAGCCGGCTACTGTTTGTTCAACGCGATATGAGTTGATGGGCTGTTCTCCCGCACTCATCTCCCCTCGTAACACGATTCGGTAATGATAGAGACCGCGTCGAGAGGTGAGGGACAGTTGAGTGGCCACGCGAAGCGTGAGGTCGCCTGGCTCATCCGAGACCGAGACAAAGGTGCCGCGTTGTTGCAGGTAGCCTAAGATCGCCTGGTGGAGGTCGGACTGCGGCCATTTCAGCAGTGTGATACCTGGCCGATGGTCGGCGCCTTCCAGTGATGGGGCGCTGGTGATGAGTTGAAGACTTCTCGGAATACCCGCAGATGAAGGGCTGTCTGGAACCGGTACAACATGAATGTTGTGGACGCAGCTTGAGACCCCTCCCCATAGAGCAAGCAGCAGAAAGATCATCCGGGCGGGGAAGGGCATAGGCAGTCGATTACACAGGAAATGTCTTTGCGAGCGCCGTGGTCTCACCAATCAAGGAATCACGCCTGGAGCAGATTCTGATACCATCTCCAAGTCGTTCAACGCTCGCACGGCCTGTTCTCGGTACACACGCTCCGTCTCGTCTGTATAGGTCTCAATCACACGTTGATAGGATGCACGAGCCTTCTCCGGTTGCTCCCTGATCGTGAAATATTGACCCAAGGCAATCCAGTTTTGGGCGGCCGTTTCTCTGGCTGTTTTCATCAGGGCGAACTCCTGCTCGACCTGTGTTATTCCTTGTTTCTGACCTCGTTTTAGGACCGTTTGAGCCATTTGATCAGCCATGACTTCAATCTGTTCGTTCTCATGAACGGCGGCACTGACTCGATTGGCCTTGAGATGATCATAAAAGTCTCCGACATGAGTTTTGATGATGTCGGCTCGTTGCTGGTACGAATCTTGAGCGCAACCTGGCACGATCAATAGGACCAGCGCAATGACACAGGGTATGCGTGAAGAAAAGGAATGTCTGGGGATCATCGTGCACCCTCATGAGTAAAAATTGAAGGATGGTCTGAATCGGTGGAGTCTAACATATGGCTCTCTAGGCGAACACTAACCCCATCGGTGGGGAGTTATGATGCCGTTCTCCAGATTGAGCGTGAGCGCATGCAGGAGAGAAGCCCTCTTGAACCTCTTACGATGGCTGCGCTATCTTAATGCCCGGTTTGCAATCGATAAAGATTCTTGAGGCAGTGCACATTAGAAGGGTGGGCCTTCGAACAAGGAGGAGGGTGATATGGGAAAGAGCTTACAAGGGACGAAGAGTCATGACAATCTGAAGCATGCGTTTGCCGGGGAGTCTCAAGCCAACCGTCGGTATTTATATTTCGCTCGCCGCGCGGATATCGAAGGGTATCCTGACGTCGGTGGGCTTTTTCGGGATACCTCTGAGGCGGAAACTGGCCATGCGTTCGGCCATCTCGACTTCTTAAAAGAAGTCGGAGATCCGGCTACCGGTGTGCCCATGGGTAACACGGATGCGAACCTCAAATCCGCCATTGAGGGCGAAACGTACGAATATACCCAGATGTATCCAGGCATGGCGAAAACGGCACGAGATGAGGGATTTCCCGAGCTGGCCGAATGGTTTGAAACGTTGGCCAAAGCCGAGCGATCTCACGCCAACCGGTTTCAAAAAGGGTTGGATAGTCTGAAGGCCTAGCCCAGGGTATCAGCGCACGTTCAGCGGTCAGTGTTCGGCGACGTGGCGTGAATCCGTCGACGAGGGCTGGCCGCTGGTCGTTTTTGGGGAAAGAGGACGATGAAAGGTCTCAGTCTCATCCAACCGGTCGATGTGAAACAGTTGGAGAAAGAAACGCTGCGGATCTACGAGGTCTGCGACGGCTGCCGACGCTGCTTCAATCTGTGCCCCTCGTTCAATACCCTACTGGATCGGATTGATGTGTATGAAGGAGATGTCGCCAAGCTGACTCCCAGTGATCACCATCAGGTCGTCGACGAGTGCTACTACTGCAAGCTCTGCTTCAACCATTGCCCGTATACCCCACCGCATCACTATGAAATAGATTTTCCTCATTTGATGGTGGTCTGGAAGAAGCGCTTGGCCGCTGAGCGAGGCGTCCGGTGGAGGGATCGCCTACTGACGATGACGGATATGATTGGGAAACTGGGAAGCGCAACGGCCTCAATCACGAACGGTCTCTTAGGAAGCAAATTCGTGCGCCGTATTCTCGATCGGGTCGTGGGGCTTCATCAAGACCGTCGGCTTCTGCACTTTTCACGCGAGACGTTTCCCAGTTGGTTCGGTCGTCGAACGACAAGATCTCAGGCTGATCCACCTGTTCGTAAGGTCGCGTTGTTTGCCAGTTGCCTGGTGAACTACCAAGCAACGGATGTCGGCAAAGCGACGGTGCAGGTGTTGGAGAAGAACGGCGTGCAGGTCGTGGTGCCGCCGCAGCGCTGCTGCGGGATGCCGAGCTTCGATATCGGCGACACGCAAGCGATTCAACAAGCCGCGAGAAGTAATGTGGCGTCCTTGCATCCGTGGGTGCTCGATGGCTACGATGTTGTCGTTCCAACCGCCAGTTGCAGCTTGATGCTGAAGCGAGAATATCCGGAGCTGCAGCGCGATGAGCAGACCAAACAGGTCGCCGAGCGGACGTTCGATATCTGCGAGTATCTCATGGGAATGAAAAAGGCCGGCCAGTTGGCGACTGATTTCACAATGAACCCTGGGAGAGTCGCGTATCAGATTCCCTGCCATTTGAGAGATCAGAATATCGGGTTTAAGTCGAAAGAACTGATGGAGTGCGCGGGTGCACAAGTTGAGGTCATCGAACAGTGTTCCGGTCACGATGGTGGGTGGTCGGCCAAAACGGAGTTTTTCCACCTATCCATGAAAATTGCCGGAAAAGCCGTCCGTGCGATCGAACAAACCCAACCGGACTTGATAGCGTCGGATTGTCCGCTCGCCGGATTGCAATTGGATCAGGCCAGGGCGTCGGCACGTGCCTCGGGCACCACCGTGCTTCATCCGATACAGGTTGTCCGTAATGCCTATGGGTTATCAAGCTAGCGACGAAACCAGACGGTCAGGTTCTACAGTGGAGGACTGAAGACAGTTAGGAAGTTCGATGAAGACACTCACCACAGACGATATCATTTCGATTGAAGAGTATGATCGGAGACGCGAGTCGTTTCGGGCTGGCATCATCACCCTGAAGCAACGGCGCCGAATTTCCGTTGGGCCGCTGATGACCCTGGTGTTTGAAAACCGAGAAACGCTCAGGTTTCAGATCCAGGAAATGATCAGAGCGGAACGCATCGTCGACCCGGTCAAAATTCAGGATGAGTTGGAAGTGTATAATGCCCTGTTGCCTGATCCCGGCGAATTGAGCGCGACGCTCTTGATTGAAATCACCGACGAAGCGGACATCAAGCAGAAACTTGATCAATTCATGGGCCTGGATCATGGCAACACGGTTGCAATCACAGCGGGTGGCGAAGTCGTCTTCGGTGAGTTCGAGGGTGGTCGGAGCCACGAGACAAAGATTAGTGCGGTTCATTTCGTACGGTTTCGACCGACGGCGTCGATGAAGCATACGTTTGCGGACCTCACCCGGCCGGTGACCATTCGCGTGGACCACAGTGGGTACAGGCATGAGGTTTCAGTTCCTGGTACGCTGAGAGAAGAATGGCTTGCCGACTTGCAGACCGTGACCGAGGAGTAATCAGAGGACGCTGATCTTTTGACTCAGCACCCAGGCGTCAGTACGCAAGAATGATGTCCACTGTTCTGTTAACCAAGCGGATCGAATTTGCCGCCGCTCACCGCTATATGCGGCCGGAGTGGGACGAAGCGAAGAATCGCGCGGTGTTTGGGCGTTGCTACAACTCTCCCGCGCATGGACATAATTATTTCTTGGAATTGACTGTTTCCGGTGGGATCGATCCCAAGACCGGCATGGTCGTCAACCTGTTCGATCTCAAACGGGTACTCCTTGATGTGATCGAAGAATTCGATCACAAGAATCTGAACCTCGACATGCCCTACTTCAAAGACCGGATCCCCACCACAGAGAATTTTGCGCATGTGCTGTGGGAGAAGTTAGCCATACAACAGAATATCGGAACGCTCCATACGCTTCGGTTGTGTGAGGATGAAGATCTCTATGCCGAGGTCACGGCGGCAGATGGCCGAGAGATGGCCACCGTCACCAAACGGTTTACGTTCAATGCGACTCAAGGCGACCATCAGGGACGGGATTGGGATTGTTTTGCGGCGGTGCGCGGAAAAATTGACCCAACGACTGGCATGGTGACCGATATCGGAGCCTTGGACCGGCTAGTAGAGGATCAGGTCATCAAGAAATTCGATAAGCAAAATCTGTCGCTTGTTTTCAACCGGCAGGCCGTCTCAGGAGAAGATTTGGCTCGAAACATTTTTGAGGAACTTGCCCCACGCATCACCCAAGGAACGCTCACCAACATTCGGCTGGTTCCCTCCCGCGACCTGGCCTACGAAGTGTCGGCGTCGTCTTTACTCTGATCTCGCGGACTTACCCTTGTTCTGACGTGGAGTAAAGCGAGCAGCGTAGGCATCTTGCTCCGGCATCCTAAGGAAGACCATGACGCCGGTATCCGGATTGATCGTAAATATTCCAGTTCCTTTGAATGTATTCTCACCGGACGGTTCTAACTCGACTTGCGTGCGGGCTTTCTCCGTTCCATGCTGAATGGTGGCCTTGGCTTTCGCTCCATCCGTGGGGATGGTTTTGTCAGCATGATCCGTCACGTACAGCGTCAGCTCTCCATCCGTGGCCACAAGTTCGAGGTGATAAGGGCCTGCAGCGAGTGCTTGTCCGCCGTGGTGGGCCGGGACGGGGCCGGAGTCTTTCGCTTTGTGGGCATCAACCGATAAGGCCGAGAGGAGTAGTGCACAGAGTGAAAGGGAACTCAGCAGATGTTTCATCATCCATCCTCCCTGAGGTTTCTCGCTCAGGTTAAATCTCGGCTAGGAGGCATGAAACGGGCGGCATCGGCACTACCGAAGCAGATGGTCTGAAATAAGTGCAGCGAGTTCGGCCGGCTCTACGACTCCTTCACGCGTCAACACCAGTTTCCCATGCGAGAAAAAATGAGTAGTAGGATAGGTCTCAAATACGTGAGTCTTTTTGATCTCTCGGCATCGACCGGGTACATGCATCTTGGCCTTCCCGACCTTCAGGTCAGGAAACTTGGCGGCCACCTCTTCGAGAATGGGGTCGTAGATTTTACATGGCTCACATGTGGCGAGGCCATAGGCCACGACAGCCGCTGGGGCGTTGGTGAACTCCTGATAGTTCGCGTCACTGACGTCTAGGATGGTTCCGGCCATAGTGTCGTCCATTTGCCATAACGAAAGCCTGAAAGCTGGAAAGCCAAAACAACGCGGCCCTCCAACCTTCAGACTCCTCGACTGTGAGCTAGTTCAGCTTCGAGAGCGCATCGAGAATTTCCTTGTCCTCGCGCGCCGTTTTAATCTCCTGCACCTTCGCGTAGGCGACCTTGCCGTTCTTATCGACAATGACGGTCGCGCGCTTGGAACAGTTCAAGGGCTCAAAATACAGCCCATAGGATTTTGCGGTTGTCCGGTGGACGTCGGACAAGAGCCGGTGCTTCAAGTCCAACGAATCCGCCCAGGCCTTGTGCGAGAAGAAGCTGTCGCAGCTGACCCCGAACAATTCCGCGTTGGCCGACTGGAACTTTGGGAAGTCGTCGGTCAGACACTTGTTTTCACCCTGGCAAACAGGGCTCCAATCCAGAGGATAGAAGCAGAGCACGACGTTCTTCTTACCCTTATAGTCGCTCAACTTCACGTCCTGCTGGTCTTGATCCTTCAGATTGAAATCCGGTGCTGTATCGCCCACTTTAATTTCCGGTGCCACGTCACTCATCGCAAACCTCCTTATTAAAACATCTATGGATGATAGCTGTATTGAGGTCTTGGATTAGGTAGGACCCCACCTGAACCATAAACCTTGTAACCTGTGTTTTGTCGGGAAGTCAACGGGGAGATAGCCCTAACGGACGTCGTGGTGAACGGTGAAGTGTCGTACGTGAAGCATGAAAGGTACATCGTGCTAGCGTTTCGAGTTTCTCACGTCATGTTCGTGGTTCCTCCAAACAGGAAACCTGAAACTTGGAGTTTTCACGAACGGCACGGCACGAGTTCCACCATCCAGGCGGGTGCTATAGAAGCGTTCATGGATACTGGGGGTTAGGAAGTGTGCAGTTCTCGGAATCCCAGCATCCGGCCGGCCGGTGCGGCGGTCCGGTAGTTTTTAACGCGAACTGCATGTCCGAGGAGAGGAAGGTTGAGCGTGGTCCCTACCTTCATCGGTTGCCCAAGTCTCAGCAATTCGCTGCCGGACTCGGACAAAATCTCCTTGGCCGAACTTTCCGGAAGTCCCTTCGCCGAAAACATCTCGATCTCATCCATCCCGAATTTACTGAGCCCCAGTGAATAGGACCAGACCCGATCTGGGTGAGCGTTGTCGTCATGCACGATGGAGACGTGATCATCGAGAACAAAGCTCGTGAGCGCGCGCTGCTGCCAGTCTGAGGGGTTGATATAGGTCTGCGCGATGACATCGTATGCCGTGCCCTGCGACAAGAGCGTCAAGCAACGAGCTAGGCGGGCTGCAAGCAGGATGGTATCGGGCATGTCTCGGGGCGAAGCCACGGACGGGGCGACCGCGCCCATGAGTTCGTGCTCCCACGCCAGTTGCTTCATGATTTCAGCGACGTGACTCATCGGCAACGGCATCACCACATGAGCCGACCAGGGGCCATGTGTCGCCTGCCAAGATTCGGCTGAACCGTCTTCGTGACGGATGCTCAGAGGGCCGCCATACTCGCGGTCATAGAGTGCTGTGACCTCGTCGGTCGCGGGAGCGGTCCCTCGATAACCGACAAAGTACAGCGGTGGTCGTTTGGCGGACGGCTTGGGAGATTTTTTCCGAATCCTCATACGGTAACTCGTGGCGACATTATTTCCCGGCTTTCCGTGCCTTGCGGCGGTCATCCGGGTTCAACAGGCGTTTTCGTAGGCGGAGGTTCTGCGGAGTGACTTCGACCAGCTCATCAGCGCCGATATATTCGAGCGCAAACTCCAGCGTCATGTCTCGCGGGGGGGTCAGCACCAGCGCTTCGTCGGAACCCGATGCACGCATGTTGGTGAGATGTTTTTCTTTGCACACGTTCACATCGAGGTCTTCATCACGGCTGTTTTGTCCCACGACCATTCCTCGATAGACGTCGACCCCAGGCCCGATGAACATCGCGCCGCGTTCCTGAGTCATGAAGATGGCATACCCGGTGCTGGTCCCGTCTTCAAAGGCCACGAGCGAACCGTGCGGGGCAACAATCAGATCCCGTTCTTCGGCCGGTTCATAGGCCGAGAACACATGGTGCATGATGACGGTTCCTCGGGTCTTCGCCAGCAGCATGTTCTTCAGCCCCATGATGCCGCGTGTGGGAATGTGATATTCCAAGTGCATTTCGCTGGTGCCGACGTCGGAATGAATCAACCGCATGTGACGCATCTCACCGCGGCGTTTCCCGATCTCTTCGATGACCGTACCCTGATAGGTCTCCGGCACCTGGATGGTCAACTCTTCGTATGGCTCCATGACGGTGCCGCCCTCGCGGTGGAGAATGACTTCCGGCTGCGAGACTTGAAGCTCGTATCCTTCCCGTCGCATCTGTTCGATCAACACGGACAGATGGAGTTCGCCTCGTCCCGCCACGAGGAATCGGTCTGCGCTGTCGGTCTCGTTCACGCGGAGCGAAACGTTTGTCTCCAATTCCTTGAACAGCCGCTCGCGCAAATGGCGTGACGTGAGGAACTTCCCTTCCCGTCCGGCGAAGGGGCTATTGTTGACCGAAAACGTCATCTGAACCGTGGGCTCATCGATGGTCACGCGCGGAAGCGCGACCGGCTTGTCGGCATCGGCGATGGTGTCGCCGATACTGACGTCATCCAGCCCCGCCACGGCAACGATTTCACCGGCCGCCGCCTGTTCCGTGTCGGCCCGTTCAAGACCCGAATACACCGCGAGGTCGGAGACCTTGCCGGGAATCTGTGCCCCGTTCTTGCCGAGCACCATCACATTCTGCCGCCGGGCAATCGAGCCGGACTGAACCTTGCCGATCCCCATCTTGCCCTTATAGGGATCTTGCACGAGCGCCAAGACGAGGATTTGGAGCGGGGCGTCTGCATGAATCGCCGGGGCCGGAATCTTTTCCAGGACGGTATCGAGGAGCGGGACGATATCGGTTCCCGGCTTATTGACGTCGAGCGTCGCGATGCCTTTGATGGCCGATGTGTAGACAATGGGAAAATCGAGTTGTTCGTCGGTGGCCCCCAGATGGACGAAGAGGTCGAAGGTGCGGTTGACCACATCGTCGACGACCGCGTCCGGCCGATCGATCTTGTTGATGACGACGATGGCCTTGTGCCCGAGCGCCAAAGCTTTCCGCAGCACGAACGTCGTTTGCGGCATGGGGCCTTCTTTGGCGTCGACCAAGATCAGCACACCATCCACCATACGGAGCGTGCGTTCCACCTCACCGCCGAAGTCGGCATGGCCCGGCGTATCCACAATATTGATCTTCACGCCGTTGTAGATGACGCTGGCGTTTTTCGCGCGGATCGTGATCCCGCGCTCCCGCTCTTGATCCATCGAGTCCATGATGCGTTCACCCATGTCGTCGATCTTGCGATGGACGTGGGTTTGGCGAAGCACCGCATCGACCAGCGTTGTCTTGCCGTGGTCAACGTGTGCGATGATGGCGATATTCCGGATATCGCTCCGGCGGTCATGTGGGGCGCGGACGGTGGACATCATGAAGCGGTTTCCTTGTAATGACAAGCCATACGCCCCGGTCGTGGGGCGCAAACCAGGAAGTATACTCGAAGTTCACTGTGTCAAACAAGCGAAGGATGGTATGCCGCGTAGAGAATGAGGCAGCGGCGGTCTTCCATCAATCGTGGGATCAGATGAGTGCTCTCATCATTGGGTAGGTACGGATGTTTAATCCCGGACAGCGTTACAATGGGAGGGTGCGACTTCAGGCCCGGGTTGAGTGGATGGTTTTGACATGAACGAGGCGACCGTCCGTAGCAGGTGTTCCGGTGTGAAGGGTTTCTTGAGATATTCCGTGGCTCCTAGGGTGCTTGCCTCAGCCATCGATTCTGGGCGGCCGTTGGCCGTCAGCATGACGACCGGGATCTGTTCCCAGGTTGGTGTCGACCGAATCGCGCGCAGGACTTCGAATCCGGACAAGGAGGGGAGTGAGATGTCGAGCAACACCAGGTCGGGAGGCTCACTCGATTCCGTCAGGCGCTTGGCGTTCTTGCCATCAGGGGCATGCCGAACCGCATAGCCGTTCCGTTCTAAGATGAATCGCACCAAGCAGGCTGTGTCGTCGTGATCTTCGATCATCAGCACTGTCGGTACGGAAGAAGTCGCTGTCTTCCCCATTAGGCCTCCTCAAGCAGATGTTCGCATGATCTAGGAACCGGTCTTCATGATGGACAGGGTGTTTCGAGCAATCTGTGTGTACGCGTGACTCATGCGGCTCGCTTCTTTCCGTGGCTGCTGCGAGGCCGGCGGTGCGCGGATGGACGCCGTTTGGGGAGTGTTTGGGGAACTTTCTTGAGGCTCGGCTGAGTTGGTGATGAGGCGGGAGGATGCAGAACTCGCCGCATCGCTTCAATGAGACCGGCCGATCCCTTCTGCTTCGTGACATAGGCTGTGGCTCCTTGGCGAAGAGCTTGTTGAATATCCGGCCCATAGGAGTCGGCGCTGACCATGATCACGGGGGTGTGGCACCAGTCTGGGTGATCGCGAATGAGTTTCAATAACTCCGCTCCACTCACATAGGGCACCACGAGGTCTAGAAGGACAAGCGAGGGTGGCCGTACCGTGCCGATCAGTGAGGAGGCTTGGCGCCCGTCTTTTGCCTGGATGACCGAGAACCCCTCTCGTTCCAAGATGTGCTTCAACAGGTCTGCCGTATCTGCCTCATCTTCAACGACGAGAATCTTGTGCTTCTGCTTCATGGCCTCGCTCCTTCTATTGCTCGGGCTTCAGTCGTAGACCACCTTGATTCGCTCGAGATACGAACCCAACAACGAGAGGTTATGTTCAATGGTGGCGGCATCGCCATCTTTTGCCGCCTGCTCGATGACGGCGGCTATTTCACTCACACGATCGAAGCCGTAGCTCCCCCCGGCGCCTTTCATCCCATGCGCCACTTTGCGCACCGAATCAAGATCCTGAGCGGTAAGGGATTCCTGCATCGTCAGGATTTCTTTCTTTCGGTTTGTCATGAATTTCGGGATCAGCGGTTCAAATGAAGCGTCGACGGAGACGATTTCTGAGTGTGTGTCATCGGCCGTCTCGTGCGACTGCGGTTGGTCCATCGGTGCATCTCCTTCTATAAGGGCTACCGCTTCAAGCCAGAGTGTGCGTAACGAACATCCGATAGGTACACCGATGTATAGCGTATCGGTCACTCCCTGCTCGATCTTGAGGGGAATACTCACAGGCCCCATCGCACAGGACTTCAGATGCGAGATAGAAACTCCGTGTGACTGTAGGGCATCGTGCGCAGAAGGGCAGTATCGTCAATCCCGTTCTAGAGGCGTCAAGGCTCGCTCAACATATCTCACCAGGGTGTCTCGCTTGAACGGTTTGATGAGGTACTCCTGTACCTTGAGCGACACCGCCTGACGGATGCAGAGCGGATCGACGACCGCCGTCATCAGGACCACCGGGACGTCTCGCCAATCGGGTATGGCCCGGATCGTCTCCAGCACCGCGATGCCGTCGACATGGGGCAATTGAATATCGAGCAGCACGAGCGAAGGGAGCGGTATCGAAGCAACCTTCTCCAGCGCGTCCTGACCATCGGCGGCATGGAGGACCTGATAGCCCTCTTGCTCCATGATCAATTTCACAAGATCGGCCGTATCCGGTTCATCTTCGACGAGCAGGATGCTTGGCCGGGTCTCAGATGGTCGGGTGCTCATCGCATCGTCCTCCTGTCGCGTGGCCTAGTTCTGAGAGGAATGGGCATACTGCATTATGGGTTCGAGTAAGGCCGTCTTTTTGATCGGCTTGGTCAGAGGGGTCGTGCAGCCGGCGGCCAGACGCCTCTTCATTTCGAGCGAGCGGACCAACGTGGCTCTCGACATGGAGACTGCCCAAGGTCTGCTTGCCGATCAAGTCGTTGGCGCGATAGCCCAGGATACGTTCTGCTCCGGCATTGACCAGTGTGACGAGGCCGTTGAGATCGGTAGTGATGATCGAGGTCTCCGTGACAGCGGTGGCAACGGCTTGCAGATGCGCGCGGGATTCAAATTCTGGGTCGGTCCTGGGCTCCGGCATGTTGTTCTCCATGAGACGGTCTATGGTGAGACTCGGATTCCAGCACCTAGGCAGCCCGGTCCTGTGCCCTGCCTGCACACTGGGCTATTAGTGTGAGCAACGTTTTCTTCTTGATCGGCTTAGTCATGTGGGCCGTGCAGCCGGCAGCGAGGCTCCGATCGGCTTCCTCTTTAAAGGCATTGGCCGTCAAGGCGATGATCGGCGTGGGTGTGCGGCGCTGGTCCCGTTCCCATTGGCGGATGGCTGCAGTAGCCTCCAGTCCATCCATGACCGGCATCTGCATGTCCATGAGCACTAAGTCATAGGTTCCGTTCTTAAACTGCTCCAGCGCCTGAGCACCATTCACCGCCATCTCCAATTGGTATAGGGTGTCTTTTAAAAAGAGCTTCACCAGGTCACGATTGTCCTCGAGATCCTCGGCCAACAGAATGTGGCAGGGCGATAGTATGGACATGTCCGACGGGTCGGCCGAGGCCGGGTGAGTTTCCGTGGGTTCTACCAGATCGAGGACCACGGCCAGGGATTCCATCAAACGCCTCCGGTTGAGTGGTTTATAGAGATAGTTCGCGATGCCCAAAGATTTCGCGCGTTGGGCGTCATCCCGCTGAAGATCGGACACGTGCATGATGATGGGGATCGCCGAGCACTCCGGTCTCGCGCGAATCGCTTCTGACAGAGCCAAGCCGTCCATCCCCGGCATGTGATAGTCCACGATAGCGACATCGAACGATTCATTACGACGAGCCGTCTCATCCAAAATCCTCAGCGCCTCTGCTCCGCTGGCTGCCTCAATCAGTGTAACGCCTGCACGAGATAAGTGTTCCCGGACGATCATACGATTGGTCTCGTTGTCGTCCACAACCAGAATGCATCGGCCGTGCACATCCAGGTAGTGTGGGTGCCGGTCGGCCTCTAAGAGCGGGGCTTCAGGCATGTCGATGACGAACGAAAATGTGGTTCCGGCACCAACCTCACTATTGACGCAAAGCTGGCCTCCCATCATGGCTACGAGCTGCTGTGAGATGGACAGGCCGAGTCCTGTCCCCCCATATTTGCGCGTGATTGTCGAATCCACCTGTGTGAAGGCCTCGAAGATCGTCTGGAGTTTATCCTGAGGAATGCCGACCCCGCTATCGGAGACTGAGAACCGGAGGGCCTGGCAGGATAACTGAGTCTTGGCCGGTTCGATCTTAATCATGACGTGCCCCGACTCCGTAAACTTTACGGCGTTCCCAACGAGGTTCGTGAGCACCTGCCGCAATCGAGTGGGGTCCCCGACGACGCCACGAGGCAGGTGGGGATGCACGTGGATCAGCAGTTCGAGTCCCTTCGCCAGGGCCTTGCCGGTCATGAGGTCCGCGATGCTGTCGACGAGTTGGGGCAGATCGAAGGGAACGGATTCCAGCGCCATATGGCCGGATTCGATTTTGGACAGATCGAGGATGGTGTTGATCAGTTCCATCAGTGACGCGGCGGCACGGCTAAATCGCCCGACATAATTGGCTTGATCTGGGGTGAGAGGAGTTTCCTCGAGCAGTTCGGCCATGCCGACGATTGCATTCATCGGGGTGCGGATTTCATGGCTCATCGTCGCAAGGAATTCGCTTTTGGCACGTGTGGCGGCCAGGGCGGACTGATTCGCCTCTGCCAATTCTCGATTGCGAGATTCCAGCTCGCGAGCGGTTTGTGCCAGCTTCTCCTCGGCGGCCCGTCGTTCGGTGATATCGCGGACTAGGCCGGTGTAGAAACGGCGATTGTCGAGTCGAGTCTCGCTGACGGCGAGGTCGAGGGGAAAGGTCGATCCATCCTTACGGCGGCCGAGCACCTCGCGGCCGATGCCGATGATCTTTGCCTCGCCGGTGCGATGATAATTGGCGAGGTAGCCGTCATGTTCGCTCTTGTATGGTTCCGGCATCAAGACATGTACGTTTTGACCGATCACCTCGACGGCGGAATAGCCGAACATGCTTTCGGCAGATCGATTGAATGTCTCAATCGTTCCCCGTTCGCCGATCGTAATGATGCCATCGACCGCTTGGTCGACAATAGCTCGGAGACGGGCTTCCTGTTCCTCCCGTTTAACCTTGACCTCGTGGCGCTCGGTCAGGTCTCGCACGACTTTAGTGAAGCCCCTCAGCGTTCCATCTTGGTCGAACAATGCGGTGATGACGACGTTTGCCCAGAATCGCGAGCCGTCCTTCTTCACGCGCCATCCCTCGTCCTCCACATGGTGATGGGCGGTGGCGCGTCGTAACAACGTCGTAGGTTTGCCGCAAGCCTGGTCGTCTTCCGTATAAAAGCAAGAGAAGTGACGACCGATGATCTCGTCAGCGGCGTATCCCTTCAAACGCTGCGATCCCTGGTTCCAGGACATAACATGGCCCTCGGAATCGAGCCGGAGGATCGAGTAGTCGAGCACGTTCTCGATCATCGCACGCGTGAGCTCTTCCTTTTCTCTCAGCGCAGCTTCTGTTGCCAACCGCACGCGTTCAGCTTTCTTCTGTGCTGAGATGTCAGTGGCCATCCCGAGAAATCCAGCGATACTGCCGGTATGGTCGCGGATGGCGGTGACAGAGAGCAGCACCGGGATCCGAGTGCCGTCTTTGCGGATATAGATCCACTCATGTTGATTGGGCAGGTTGCGCCGGGCCTTGGCGACGAGGACGTCGAACCCTGGCTCCAGATCGAGGCCCAACTCGGTGCCGAAAATCTTCGCACGCGCAGCCACTTCTTCGGAGTTGTGGAAGGCGGCCGGGGTCAGCTTGCCGATCACCTCCCCGGCAGCATAACCCAGCAGCTTTTCCGCTGCCGGATTGAAATGTTGGATCATTCCCGTAACGGTCGTTGCGATCACGGCATGGGGGGCGTTAAAGAGGATGGCTTCTTGAAATCCTTGGACTTTGAGCAGGGCCTGCTCGGATGTCCGCTGTGCGGAAATATCATAATTGACCCCGATCATCCGTACGGCCTGACCCTGATCATCCTTGACGATGACGGCGGATGCTTTGATATGGCGAATGGTCCGATCGGGGAGGGTCAGACGAAACTCCGTGTTGAAGTGACTCCGTCCTGCCAAGGCAGATTGGAGCATGGCTTCCGCGTAGGGTCGATCTTCTGGATGGAGTCGGCTGGTCCAGGCTTCGTAGGAGCCCGGACAGTCTTCTGGTGTGTATCCGTAGAGCTGGTGCATCTGCGTGTCCCAGACCAGTTTGTTTTCGCGAACGTAATAGTCCCACACGCCGATTCCGCCCGCCGTCGTCGCAAGATTGAGCCGTTGGAGCGAGTCGTTCAGGAGTGATTCCATGGTTCGTTGCTCAGTCACGTCCTGAACGGTGCCCATCATGCGTTGCGGACGGCCAGCGGACTGACGGGTCACGGTTCCGCGACATAGGACGTGACGAGTCTCTCCACTCGGACGAACGATTCGACAGATCAGTTCATAGGGATGGCCCAAATCGAGCGTGTTCCCAACGGCAGTGAGGACTCTGTCTCGATCATCGGGGTGGAGGGCATCGCGGAAGGTGTCGATGGTGGGGCTGATTGCGTGAGGTTCGTAGCCGAAGATACGGAATTGCTCATCGGACCAGATCTCGGCACCCGTGTCGATGTTCCATTCCCAGCTGCCGACTTGGGCGATCGACTGCGCATCGGCCATGCTCCGGTGTTTGGACTCTAGTGCCTGCTGGACCATCACGCGACCCGTCACCTCGCGGCAGGTACACATGAGCCAGCGGGCTAGATCCTGTGCTTGCTCGGCGAGGACAAGCGAAACTTCGACGTGGATGGTGGTGCCTGAGCCGCTCTGCCCCTGGAGCAAGCCGGTCCAGTGTCCGGTTTCGAGAAGGACGGGAAAGTACTCCTGCTCGATTCGAGAGGCCCATTCAGGCTCATACAATGTTTTCCATGATCGACCGATCAATTCTTCGGGTTGATACCCAAAGATTGCGGCATGCGCCCGGTTCATGAAGGTGAAGCATCCGTTCTGATCCAGGAAGGCAACTCCCTCCAGCCCCCATTCGATCGCGCGAACGATATCTCTGTTCGCCTGCTCGTTTTCCTTTTGCTTCACAAGGGCTTGTTCGAGTTCTTTCTGCCGCCGTTTGAGCTCCAACAATTGGACCACTTGTCGGCCCAGCATTCGGAGCGTTTCTGTTTGCTCGGTGGTGAGCTGCCTGGGGACTCGGTCGATGACACAGAGCGTGCCCATCGCATGGCCGGTCGGAGTGATGAGCGGCATCCCGGCATAGAATCGGATGTGCGGATCAGCTGTAACGAGAGGGTTGTCGGCAAACCGCTTATCCTGGGCCGTGTCCGGTATGATGAGTGGTTCATGACCCAGTATGGCATGGGCACAAAAGGCGATCTCGCGTGGGGTTTCCGGTGCGTCGATTCCGACCTTGGCCTTGAACCACTGGCGATGGGAATCCACGAGGCTGACCAAAGCGATCGGTGTTCCGCAGATCTGTGAGGCCAGCCTCGTCAGGTTATCGAAGCTTTCCTCCGGTGGAGTATCGAGGATTTCGTAGTCTTGGAGTTCTGTGAGACGTCCGATCTCGTCGTCAGATAAGGGGGCACTCTGCATGGCGATCAACCGCGGCTCCTCTTGTCTAGTACGTACTACGACCAGAGCGGTTTAGGAAGCGAAATGCCCTTTCCCACATTCACAAGGTGGTTACGGTGGGCCCGGCCTTCAATCTGTTCGTGTTAAGCCGCGAGATCAGAAGGAGGTTCAGCATACTGTGCAATTGCGTCGAGCAGTGCTTTCTTCTTGATCGGCTTTGTCAGATGCGCGGTGCACCCGGCCTCCAGGCTCTCATGGATCGACTCCTTCAGGGCATTGGCCGTCAATGCA
>JAHBWR010000033.1 GCA_019636875.1 Nitrospira sp. | reverse complement strand
AGGTTCTACCGAGGAGAACTCAATGCTTTGTCATGCCATGAATTCCAGTATGTTTCGCACCAACCGACGCGCTCTTTTACGTGTGCTGACTCTGGTTGGGCTTGTGAGTGTGCTGTTCCTTACCGTTGAGCTTGAGGCTGCGCCTGGTGGTAAGACGGAGGTGTTGCCTGTTCAGAAAGCCGCACCGGCGGCAGTGGTGATTGAAACGACGGGGAGTGAGGCGGAGCTGCGGCGGCAGCTGCGTGAGAAGACCGGAGTCACGGAGCTCCATGCCGGGACGATGCGGTTCTCAGAGGCTCCAACCGGGAGCTTTGGGTTCATCCCACCGCCGGCCCTTGGGTTGGTGTTGGTGACCCAGAGTCCGGATCTTGCGCTGGAACGGGTCGCCAGCGTACCGAATGCCTATGAGATCCATAAACTTGCCGATGGGAGTGGATTGTTGGTAGGGTTTATCGAAAAGAAAATGGCTTCGCAGATCGCTCCCAAAGAACGGCCCAAGACGCTTCGCCTTTTCCTCCATTCCAGTTCTTCGGACGAGGCGCCACTCATTGCAGCGGTTCCTTTGGAGAAGCTCATGGCGGATCAGATGCCGCGGCGGCGTGATTCCGGCAAACGTGATGGTCCGGTCGTGTTGGAAATGGATCTTCAGAGCACCATGACCCGTAAGGGTCCGATCAGTCAATGAACTTGATAGTACGACGAAGGCTCATGCCGTCAATGCAAGAGAGGTCACACAGTCGTAAGGGCTGTGTCGGAAAAGGCTCTGGCTGACGTGAGCATGACGCAGGAAAATGTCTCGGTCGATATTGACAACGCAGGTCGAGTGCAGTACGGTTGCAGCGCTTAAATGAATTGAATTCAAATCTAATCGGTTTTTCAAAGCCACTGAGATCAGATAATCCATGAGGATGACCATCGGCAACACATTGTAAGTGTCGGTTTTCAATACAAGACAAGGAGGCCGGTCCATGTTTTCACATTCCTACTACGTGTGCGCCCGTCTACTTGGGCTCACCGCCTGTGCGACTCTCTTTGGGAGTTCACTCGCATTTGCAGAAACCCCATCAACGTCCGTGGCAATGAATCATCAATTGCCGGCTTGGGCGGAGCAACTCAAGGGGCAAACGATCGTCGAGGACGCGATGTCGGGAAAGGCCGATCGCGCTGCGATGGTCGAGCAGCAACACCAGCGCATCATGGACCAGATGTCCAAAGATCCGCAGGTCCAGGCGGTGAATACCGGTATGTACAACACCTCGGCCATGATGCACCAGTATGGAGCCGGAGGACAGGATATGTTGCTCATGTCCGATCCTCGGGTCGAACCAGTGTCCGCGACCGGGGGAGGCCGGTGCCCTGCGACTGCGCCGGTGAAGCAGTACAACGTGTCCGCGATCAACGTCGAGATCACGCTGAACCAGTGGCTCGATTTTTATCCTGGTTACATGTATGTGCTGGATGAAGATATCGACAAGGTCCGGGCTGAAGAAACCACGAACCGTGAAGCGCGGGATAAAGAGGGCTTTGATCCAGGAGCCGTCCTGCCCGGCGTGCAAGCGCAGTGGATTCAGCCGCTGACGATCCGTGCGAACCAGGGGGACTGTGTCAAGATCAAGTTGAGCAACAAATTGGAGGGTGACGAGGATGTCAGTCTCCATATTCATGGCTCAGCAATGGTGGTAAGTAAAACCGGAGCGGCGGCTACGACGACCAATTCCGATGCCGTGGCGTCCAAAGACAAGTCAGTGGAAATGGAATGGTATATCCATCCCAATACCCAAGAAGGGGTGCGCCAGTTCCATACCTACAGCAACGATCGTGAGCTCACCGTGATGGGTATGTTCGGGTCGTTTGTCGTGGAGCCTCGCGGATCCACGTACTGGGAAGCGCTGGGAAGTGGTGATCCAACTCCGGCGACCAGTGGCTGGCAGGTCATGATCAAGAATGGCGCGGGCCCAGACTTTCGTGAATTCGTCTTGTACTACCATGAAGTCGGTGACGAAGCGTTCCGCCCGCTGAACAAAAAGGGCGATTTCTTGCCTCAACGTGATCCGTTGACGGACACCTATCGTCCAGGCGGCCGTGCGATCAATTACCGAAGCGAGCCGTTCGGCATCAACAACATGCACTTGCAGCACGAATACTTTGGGTTCGAGGACGAGTCGATGGGGTATAGCTCCTATACCTTCGGCGACGCGGCTCCGACCATTCCTCGTTCCTATATCGGTGATCCGGCAAAGTTCCGTCTCGTCCATGGCGGGTCGGAAGTGTTCCACAGCCACCACCCACATGGCGGGTCGATTCGCTGGCCGCGGAGTCCTCGGGCCATCGATGACATGAACCTCTGGGCTGCGGCAGTCAACGGTCCGGTGAAGTACCCGGTGATCCGTCACAAGACAGATCGTGTCGACGTCGAAGTCATCGGCCCATCAGAGGCCTTGGATCTGGAAACTGAGTGCGGGTCCGGGCTCTGCCAACAGCTGGCAGGCGATTTCTTGTTCCACTGCCATGTGGCGCATCACTATGTGTCCGGCATGTGGGGTTACTGGCGCGTGTACAACACGATCCAACAAGGTGAGATGCGAAATGACGTGATGCCGGATTTGCGAGAGCTTCCGGATCGGAAAGGTCGCATCAAGGCGCCGATTTCCTCAGACAAGCTGATCGGCCAGACGGTGGATTGGTTCGGGACGCAGTTTAAGATCATTGAGAAAGGCAAGAGCAATTGGAAGGGGAACCCGGCCACGATTACGATCAAGGACTGGGTTGCCATGCAGTTGCCACCGCCCGGTAAGCCTGGCCATAAGGACGACGAGAAGGGCCAGATTCTTTCTTATGACGCGACCGTGTTGGATTGGGTTTGGGACGGGAATCTTGCCATGAGTGAGAAGGAAAGTGATGTCAAGAATCCTAAATACACGTCGACCCATCCTGGGAAACGGCATCCGATCATGTTCGAGCCGCTGACAGGCAAGGTGGCTTGGCCGCATCTCACCCCGCACTTTGGGAAGCGTGTCATGTTCTCCCCGAACCACGTCGGCGCGCCATGGTTGGAGATGATCCGCCGCGACGATAATGGTGAGGAGAGCCTCGACCAAGCCAAGCCCGGAGAACAGGGCAATTGGAGTCTCTGTCCAGAAAATGCTGGCCGGAAGAACTTCAACGTCCACTTCATCAGGGTGCCGATCAAGATTGCCAAGGCTCAAGGGAAGGAGCCTGCGGTGGTCGATCCGAATGGGTTGATTTACGTGTTGCACGAAGAGGAAGCGGCCATTCGCGCCAACGATGACCTCAAGTATCCGTTGGTCGTGCGTGGCAACATCTATGATTGTGTGGATTGGACCTTAACCAGTGAGTGGGACGACGACGACTACACGAACTTCCAGGCGTCGAAGATCAACACGCACTGGCATTTTCTCCAGTTCGATAACCAGGCATCGGACGGGGTGATCACCGGGTTCTCCTATGAACAGTCGGTTCGTCCCTTCACCATGCTGGAGAAGAAGAATCAAAAGGGCCTTCCCGTTCCGATGAACACGGTCTTGACCTCTTCGGTCAAGAAGGGGTCCAAGACCATTTCCGTGAAGAACGCCAAACAGTATCACGTTGGAACCTTGATTATGGTCGGTGCCGATAACGTGAAAGGGAACGAGATTTCGCGTATTAAGGCGATCAAGGGAAACCAAATCACCCTGTCAAAGGGGTTGAAGCACGATCACCCAGCGAAGGATATCGTGACGGTTGAGTTTGTCCGTCAACGGTTCTGGGTGGATTCAGACGTGGGGACCGTGTTTTGGCACGATCACGCGTTCGGTGCGACGACCTGGCCACACGGCGGATTCGGGACGTTTATCGCTGAACCGGTAGGATCGACCTATCATGATCCGACGACCGGGAAGCAGATTCGGAGCGGTCCGATCGCGGATATTCATACCAATGAGCCGGTGGGCCATGGTGTGAACAACAGCTTCCGTGAACTCATGGTCCAGGTGCACGATACGGTCCCGCACACGGTCAACATCGTTACGGCCGGGAATCCGCCGGGGCAACCGATCGAAGTGGCCCTCGAGGCGGGGAAAACCGTCTCTTTCGTCATGCCTGAGAAAATTTACATGACTCCGATGCCGTTCTTGAACGGTGGAACACATACCACAGGAAGTGGGCTGAACTTCCGTGCCGGACCTATCGCACAGCGGTTGGCGACCAACCCGGATGTGTCTCAGATTTTCAACAGTCAAATCCATGGTGATCCCTATACGCCGCTGTTGAGGGCGTATACGGGCGACACGATGGTGTTTAGACTGTTGCATACGTTGATGAACGAAACGATGACCTGGACCTTGTCCGGCCATTCGTTCTGGACAGAGCGGTATGCACCTGATGCAAACCGCAAGAACTCCATCCATGTGGGCATTGCGGAACGGTACGACTTGGTCGTACCGGAGGCCGGTGGCCCACGGCATCAACCCGGCGACTACATCCACTTTAATGGCCGGTCGTCGAAACTGTCGGAAGGTGGATGGGGCATTGTGCGGGTCTACGACAAGGAACAGAAAGATTTGAAGAAACTGCCGGCTGGATTCTCGAACAAAGGCGAGATTCCGGAGGCCTTGCCGGTGTGTCCTGCCGATGCTCCGGTGAAGAGCTTCAACGTCGTCGCGATGGACTACCCGTCGATGACCTTCAATCCGAAGGCACCGGAATCCATTGAGGTCGATTTTGAACGGAAGATACAGCTCGCCAATCCGGACGCAAAGATTTATGCGCTGGAAGATGATGTGGCGAAGGTATCCGGGAATAGCAGACCCATGCCGTTGACCCTTCGGGTGAACGTTGGGGACTGCGTCAAGGTGAATCTGAAGAACAAGATGAAGGACAGTAAGGCCTCATTCTCCGCGATCGGACTCGCATTCGATCCGAAGGATTCAATGGGGGCCAATGTCGGGAAGAATCCTGGTGATCAGACGATCGCTCCAGGCGGCGAACGGGTCTACACGTACTATGCCGATCCGTTCAACGGTGAGACGACCTCACTCGTCTGGGACTGGGGCAATGTCATGACGAATCCGAGGAACGGCTTGTTCGGCGCGATCGTGGTTGGCCCGAAGGGGTCAAAGTACCGGGATCCGAAGACGGGCGTCGATCTGTCGAACAAGAATGCCTGGGCCGCTGACGTGATCGTGGACAGGTCCGTACCTGGAAACGAGATGCGTCCGAACTACCGCGATGTGGCCTTGTTCTTCCAGGATGAGGACAACATCATCGGCACAAGCTTCATGCCGTATGTGCAGAACGTCGCGGGCTTGACTGGAATCAACTACCGGTCCGAGCCGTACTTGTTCCGCGAAGACCAGGGGTGTTCGTTGGGCAAGATGTTCCAGCCGTGTAAGGCGGATAAGCCTGAAGATCCGGAGACCCCGATCATTGAATCGCATGCCGGTGATCCGGTGCGCATCCATGTCATCGGTGCCAATAACGAACAGAACGGCATGTTCAGCGTCGAAAAACATGAGTGGCCGATTGAACCGTTCATGCGCGGTGCTGATCAGATCAGTGTCGTAGAATTCTCAGGTTCTGAAACGCTCGATGCCTTTATCCCATCAGCCGGAGGTCCATACCGGATGCCTGGAGACTATGTGTATAGCAACCAACGGTTGCCGTACTCCCAGTCTGGGCAGTGGGGATATATGAGGGTATTGCCGGCTGGAGATAAGAGGCTACAGCCGTTGACCGCTGGTGGAGTTGGCTCCAAACATGCGGAAGCAGATGATCAGCCTCAAGCAGTTCCAACGGCGATGAAATAGTCGCCGGAGAATTCTGGGGAACGCAAAAGGGAGGGGGGAGCCGTGCTAGAAAGGCATGGTTCCCCCCTCTGCTTTTTCGTGAGGTCGTGTGGTCTCTGCAATTGAAGGCTCAACTCGGTATAATAGAATCAATTCAACTCCGAGTATGAGGTGAGGGATATGAGCGGGACGGGCAGGGTGGTCATCCTCGTGTGTGGGATTCTCGCGTGGGTACTGTGGACCGTGCCGGCGCGTTCGTACGATGTTGTAGCGATCACCCATGGGGGAACGATCGAAGGGACAATTACACTCGATGGACCGGTGCCGGAGCCGAAGGCGTTCAATCTCATTACCTTTCCTGATCCTGCCTACTGTGGACGTATCTCGAACGGACGGGGGTGGCGTCTGCTCCATGACTTTGTCGTCGGCCATCAAGGCGGGTTGAGGGATGCCATTGTGCTCTTGGAAGGGGTTGAGTCAGGAAAGCCGTTTGAGGTGTCGGTGCCGTTGATTGAGGCTAGGGACTGTATGTTCCAGCCCTTTATGACGGTTGTCCGGAACGGGCATGCGGTGGAAGTGATCAACATGGATCCCGTCATGCACGACATTCAAGGCTATGAGACCTCGTTGGAAGCGGGAGCTCGTGTGTTGTTCAATACTCCTCTGGTCATGAACTATCAGCATCGGCGTGGGGATCTCCATGCATTACACAACCATGCCCCGGGAAAATCGTTGGTCGGGCCAATTTATCTCAATAAAGGTCGACGCACCTTCTACATGCAGTGCGGGTTTCACGCCTACATGGAAAGTTGGGCCATGGCTGTGAATAACCCGTACTATGCATTGACGGATGCCGAAGGAAAATTCAAGATCGACCAGATTCCTCCCGGTACCTATCAATTGGTCGTCTGGCATCCTCAGACGGGACCTGGAACCACGAAGTCGATCGTGGTGCAACCGGACGGAACACTCGTTGAGCACCTGACATTGCCGGCTCCAAGGGGAAATCGAACCGCGCATAAAATCCTCGATAATCCTCGATTCGGCCTTGAATCGTTAGGGTACTCGGTCGATATCCAACCATTGCTCGAACACCAGCGTTGATGACCGATGCATCCGTCTCTTTCGAGGATGAGATACAGGTCGAGTATGATTGCGTTGGTCGGCATCGTCGCTCTGAATACGACGTTCTGTCTCGCCGAAGGTCATGATACGGTTTCTGCCGAGGCTGAATTTGCAGGGACGCTTCTCAAGCAGGTTGACGGCAAGAAATATCAGGCGCAGGTCTTCGCAAAGGGTGATCGACTGAGATTGGAGTACAAGTATGCCATTCGGACCGAGCTGGGGTTCTCGGCGATTGAAATCATCAGGCCCGATATAGGTGAACGGTGGTATGTCCTTCCCCAACAGAAGCAACTCCTGGTTTTGCCGATCACGGATGACACTCTGTCGATGCGTGTGGCGCTCGCTGGAGAAACAAGCAGAACCGCCGTCGGTGATGCGGTTGTGGCGGGTCGGGCGGCGCTGTTATTTGATGTACAGGTGGAACGGCAAGGCGTGCCTGAACGATTTTATGAATGGGTCGACGTAGAGACTGGGGTGGTCCTCAAACTGGTCAGTCAGGACCGTCATTGGTCATTCGAGTATGAGCGATTTCGCGTGTCACCTCAATCCAACCGATATTTTGAGGAGCCTCCTGGGTATAGGAAGCGCCCTGGTGGGATGAACCAGGAGCGTGGGGAGTAGCAAAGTGATGAACCGATTTCTTCGAGGGGTGGCAGGTGTTGTCTGTGGGCTGGTCTGGTTCGTCTTTCCCATGCTTGACGCGGCATGGAGCGGTCCTGAAGCAGATTCTCAGTCGATCCACACATTGTACGACAACAAGGAATTCCAAAAGGCACTTGAAGAGCTGAACAAACTCAACAGTGAGAAAGCCGGTACAGCGGATATGCGCCGGCTGAAGGTTCGTACATTGCTGAGGCTTGGCAAGCCCAAGGATGCGCTAAGTGAATATGATCAGCTCGTTCAACTGTTGAAGCAGGATGAAACTCCAACGCTGCGGGAAGTCGCACTAGGATTCGTCGTCGTCCTTACCAAGGATATGCGTGAGCAGATGCGAGGGGCAGCCTTTACGGCTTTGAAAGAATGGCAGAGCTCCGACGCGGTTCCATTTTTCGAGGATGGACTGAGTGATGGATCCGGTCTCGTCCGAGCGTTGGCTGCCGAAGGGCTTGCCAAGCTTGATGCTGGTCGGCGGTCTCCAAAGTTCAGACAAGCCTTGGAAGACCAAGCCGTATTGGTAAAGGAAGCGGTGCTCAAGGGGTTTACAAAAGCGAACGATGCCTCGGTACTGTCACTGGTTGAACCGGCGCTCAAGGACCCTGAGGTACGTGTGCGGGTGGCGGCGGCCGAGGTCCTCTGCCATCTGAAACGTTCGAACGGTTGTGACTTGCTGTTGCGCTACGCCAAGGCGCCCAATCCCGATGAACGAACTTCGGCTATTCGTGCGCTGGTGGAACGTCGGCCGAAACAGGTTGTCCCGATTCTCAAGGAGGCGAGCGAGCACAAGCAACCATCGGTGCGCGGTGCCGCCGCAACGGGATTCGGACGTGTTCCTTCGGAGGAAGCACTCACAGCGTTGACGCGCCTGCTGAGGGATCCTCTCCCTCCGGTGCGAATTGCCGCTGCGGTCAGTTTAGGACAATTGCAAGGTTTGAATGCCGTTCCTCCCTTGACTCAGGCGCTCGGCGATCGTGACAACGCGGTCAGAGCTTTTGTGATCGGCGCCTTGTTAGAGCAAGGTGAACGGTACGAGGTGGTAACCGATTCTGTTCTGGATCTGATCAACATGAAGGAACCAGCGATTCGAGCCGCGGTGGCAAGGGCGTTGGGTCATGCCGGAGAGGACAATCGAGCACCGGCACGATCGGCGTTGATGCTGCTGAGTCAAGACACGGTATCTCGCGTGAGAATTGCCGCGGTCAAGTCGATGGCGAAGGTCGAAGGCTCGCGCGCGATTCCAATACTCAAACAAAGTCTCCACGATGAGGATGATGCGGTTCGGGCCACGGCGGGTGGCGCGCTTCTCAACGTTCTTCCCGTGGATGACTAGATGCAAACGTGTGTGTGGCTTCTGTGTTGTGTCCAGAGCGAGTAGGCCCAGCGTTCCGTTCCAACACTATGGTACGGTGCGGTCATGGTCGATCTCGGGGAAGGAGTATGCTGCGATGCTGGTGCGATCGTTGATTGTGTCCTATGTCGTGCTTGGGGTATCGATGTCGTTCGCTGATGGAGGTGAGGCTCAGGGAGCAGGTGAGGTGTTCACCGGGAAAGACGGTGTACCGATGATCATCGTGCCGGCTGGCTCGTTCCCAATGGGAGTTCCCTCCGGTGATCGAGACGGAGGACGGGATGAATACCCACGCCATGAGGTGTTCATCGACACCTTTGCCATCGATAAATTTGAAGTGACGAACGGTCGGTATCTGGACTTCGTGAAGGCCACCGGGCATCGTGTGCCGCAGAATCCCACGAATCCCACGCGAAATCTGTGGCAGGGAGATAGCATCACCGAGTCGCTTACAGATCGTCCCGTCATCAACGTGGACTGGTTCGATGCGGACGCCTACTGTACATGGGCAGGGAGGCGATTGCCGACGGAAGCCGAGTGGGAAAAGGCGGCGAAAGGGACGTCCGACAAGCGATTCCCCTGGGGGAATGTCGAACCGACGGCGAAACATCTCAATTACAATCAACGGTGGATCGGTGAGAAGACGCTCATGCCGGTCGGGAGCTATGAGGCAGGAAAGAGTCCCTATGGCGCCTATGACATGGCGGGAAACGTCTGGGAATGGGTGAACGACTGGTATGATCCTCGATACTATGAGAAGAGTCCGACGAAGAACCCAAAGGGGCCTGAGTCCGGTACGAAAAAAGTCATTCGAGGTGCTGGGTGGCAAAACGAGACACCCAGCGTCCGCATCTTTACTAGGGTGGAGAGCGATCCGACGATTCGTAACGAGTCGACCGGATTTCGCTGCGCGACCGACGCTCCGATGCCACAGTCATCGGAACGCCCCGTCACGCCGTAGTCTCAGTTCTGCACTTCCGGGGTAGACTTCACGTCTCGCGCGCAGCGGAACCCCAACCAATTCATCTTGGTGTTCGGGTCGGTCCCGTTGCGCTGTGCGACTCGCACACTGGGTGTACTGTCGATCCAGCTGCCGCCGCGAAACCCTCGCTGCGTTCCCTTTTCAGGACCCATGGGATCCTTATCGGGCGCGGTCGTGTAGTACTTGCGGTCATACCAATCGGCGACCCACTCAGCCACGTTCCCTGACATTTGAAACACGCCGTACGGACTCACGGCATTGTCATACTTATCAACGGAAATAATCGGCGGGTAGAGCAACAGTCGTTCGGGGCGATCCCGCACAGGGCCTGACAGGCCGGTGCGGCCGTAGTTGGCTCTCGATAATCCGGCCATCTGATTGCCCCAGGGATAGATACGTCCATCCTCACCACGTGCGGCCTTTTCCCATTCGGCTTCAGTCGGCAGGCGTTTGCCGGCCCACCGACAGTAGGCATCCGCCTCGTCCCATGAAATGTGCATGACGGGATGATTGGACATCGTTTCTTGGAAGTTGCCGCCGTCATATTGCCAGTCGATCAACGGTGGCTGATCGTGCGCGAGGACATATTTCAAAAATTGCACGGTCGTGACTTCAAACTTGTCGATTTCGTATGCCTTCAAATACACCTTTCGCTGAGGAAACTCGGCTTGATAGGCGTTGCGATCCACCTTCTTGTCACTTCCCATGATGAATTCGCCGGCTGGTATCACGATCATCTCGTCGTGAGCCGGTAGCTTGGCCCGCTCCTCCGCCAGTTGTTTCCCTTCAGAGGTCCATTGCCGGACGACATCCGCCACGTCCAACGCATAGGTTGCCGTCACAGCCATCATGCCCATGATCGCAGTCGTCACTACGATTCCAGAAACTCGCACGGCCCATCCTCCTTGGTTAGTGTGTGTCTGACTCGGTTTGTTCGGGTGGTAGGGTGTTGAAGCCTTCCAGTGGTTGAAAATTGACCGGAAGATTGAAGAGGTAGTCCGAGACCGGTCGCATTTTCACGTGGTGATACTCCACAATCCAACTGCCGTCTTTCTTGGCCAGTTTCATGGGAAAACGAATATCGGTGGCTAACCACTGGTAGTACTCTTCGATGTGTTCACCATGTTTGGTTGTCACTTCATAGAGGATCGTCGGATGTCCGTCTCGCATTTCTGTCCCGATTTCTTGCCGTGATATTTCTCCATCCAACTGTTCCGTCACTCTCAGGTCTTGATCGGGGCTATAGGGGACGGTCTTGAAATGTTTCATTCTGGACAATAAGAGCCACACGAGCTTCTTATCCTTGCGTACGATGCTCACGTTGACAGGGCCCATGGTGTGGTGCTCAATCCGCCACATGGTGTCACGATAATAAATGTTCGCCTTCTGCAATTTGCCCTGAATTTTCGTCACCTGATCGGCTGAAAACTCCAAGGCCCAGGCGCTTGGACCAAGGAGCAGTAGGCTACAGGTCAGGCTCAAGACCGAAAAGATCCGACGCATGGTAAAAATCCTACCATAGTTCTTTGCACATTTTCTTCCGGCTGAGCGTGACGATTCCATCGACGGCTGGTCTCTCTTCTTGTTGGCGTGATTTCGGATGGCTAGGGTTTGGTGGACGAGGATGATCGTGCGCACCGGAATCCGATCGTTGCCGAACGTTGATCTGGGGCTGATCCACCTCTCGTCGCCGTGCGGAGCATGACTCGCCTGCTTTTCCAGGATCCTCCACGAATGCCTTTATAGCGCCCCGTCGCCGGACCTTGTGGATTGCGAGCCGGCATATAGGCATAGTAGTCGAACCCGAACCAGTCTTGTACCCATTCGGCCACGTTTCCTGCCATGTGGTGAAGGCCATAGGGGCTTCTCCCGTCATCATGTGACTCGACGGCCGCCAAAATCGGGATTTCATGCACATGGTGTTGTCCAAACATCGCCAATGTTGAGTTGGGAACAGCCTCACCCCATGGATAGAGGTTGCCATCCGGACCGCGCGCCGCCTTTTCCCATTCGGCTTCGGTTGGGAGCCTCGCGTGCTTGGCCGCGCAAAGGTCCTGTGCTTCGGACCATGTGACATAGAGTGCCGGCCAGCGGGTCAATGTCTGGTCGGACACGAAATGAACGGTAATGACATGCCAAATGAGTTTCTGGAGCTCAGAGGAAGGGGAGAGTTTCTTTCGCTGGAGGTAGGAGAGATATTCGCCGAGACTGACCTCATCTCGGTCGATCTCGTAGGCATCCAACCAGACTGGCTGTTGCGGAAGTTCCGTATCGTCGAACTGTGTCCATTTCCCGTAGGGATCACCATCGATTCGCTTGCTGCCGAGCAAGAATTGGCCGGCAGGAATCGTGACCATCGGGGACGGCCGAGCCAATTCAGCGATCCTCACCAAGTGTTTGGTCAGGTCCGGAGTCGGCTTTGAGCCGGATTCTGCCATAGCGGGGCCGGTCATCACGAAGAGAAGAACGACGGAGTGTAGAGACCGGCCAAAGCGATTCGACATCAGCCCTTGCTCAAAACGTTGAGGGTGCACTCGAGCCGCGTGAGACTATACGGCCCCATGTTTGTACCTTGCAAGCGTTCTTGCATCACTTGATGCCGCTCCTCCCGTTGAGGTACGTGGTGAGGGCCTGATCATGCTGGCACCCTTTCAGAACGAACGACACCCGAATTATAGTATGTGATGGGTATGTCCGAACTGTCGTTGAAAGGAGCGATGAATGAGCAAGCTTCAATGGGGACTGGCTCGTTGGCTGTGCCGAGGTGCCGTGAGCGTTGGGGTTGTCACCACGATGCTCGTCTTTTCCGTCAAGGCGGAGACCACGCCACTCGGTCAGGACGTGTTTCTTCAAGCGAGACAAGTGACCGTGGGAATTCTGGCTGATACGCAAGATCAGCGGGTACCGGAGAAGTACGGGAAGGTTGCTATCCGAGGGACCGGATTCCACTTACGAGACGGCTATATCATTACCGCCAGACATGCGGCGGAAAAGCATGACGCTACCATGGGAACCACCATTCAAAAGCAGATTCGTCTGCTGACAAACGATCTCCATGAGCTTTCGGCGGATCTTGTCGGCGATAGTGCCTTTATGGATGTCGTGGTCTACCGTGTCAGCGAACCGCATCGTGGGATTCTTGCGACAGAGACGTCATTTTCAGCAGGAGAAACTGTGCCCGGCATGGAGGTGTTCACGGTCGGCTATCCGCTCGGCTGGGGACCGACGATGGCTTTCGGGCGGCTAGGAAATACCAACACCTTCCTGCAAACGGTCGATACCCGTCTCATTCAGGCTGACCTTTCTGCCTGTAGTGGGAACTCAGGAGGGGGATTGTTCAATGCCCGGGGAGAAATTGTGGGGATTCTGCACGCCGTGATTCAGACCGACAAGGAAGAAAACCAGGCCTATTGCAGCCGCATGGCCTTTGCCATTCCTGGGAATCTCGCGGAACGGATCGTCAACGCAGCCCTCTCAGGCAAGCCGCTGGCGTTTTCGAAACTGGGTGTCCATCTGACCTCGGTGAAGGATGAAACCAAGTTGCGCGTAGCCGTCAAGGATGTCACGGAACCGGCCAAGGCGGCAGGCGTCCAGAAACACGATATTCTGCTGGCCATTGATGGAACGGAGATTCTCGATGGCGCTCAGCTGAAGAACTACCTGATCGAGCGCACGACTCCAGGCCAGGAAGTGTCAATCAAGATTCGGCGAGTCGATGTGGATTTGACGTTTCATGTCGTGTTGGGGGGAGGGTGACAGCAGAAATACAGCAAGATGGGAACTGATCACAAGGCAGCGATTGGTGGTTTAGCATTCTCAGTTTTGACCATGTTGAGTGTATCCCTATGGGCGACGGAATCGATTGGCCACGGGGCCAGCATCTGGTGTTTCTCTTCTGGCGATGCGTAAAATATGGCATTTCAGCAAGGGCTGCCGATGAAAATACGCACCATCCGTGGGCGAATCGTATGGGCCATCGTGCTGGTGGGATGTATCCCACTGCTGATCGGACTGCTGCTCGCCTATATGTCCGGGATGCGGTCTCTTCGCGATGTGATCGGAGGGAATCTTCAAGCGGTGGCGGTCCAAGCCGCTGATCGTGTGACCATGCTGGTTCAGAATGAAGTGCAAGCTGTACGGCTACTCGGGTCCACTCCGCTGCGTGTTCGCCAGCCAGTCGAGGCGGCTAATCGTTCCTATCCCATGCAACAGGACCAGGTCCGGAGCGTCATCGATGAGCGCACAAGAATGTGGCAGGAGGGCGGTGAGGGCAGTGCCCATGGGATGGATGCTGAACTGTCCAGGTTCCTCCTTGAAACGAAAATTCGCGGTGGAGATAAAGTCATCGGCCTACTGATTGCGGATCAACATGGGGCTCTGGTCGCAGCCAGTTCAGATCCTGATCGCGTGTACTTCGGTGATGAATCGTGGTGGAAGGCGATCGCAGTCGGAAGCGGTGATCAGGTGTATGTGAGTGGTTTGATTCCGGCTCAGGAAGGATCGTTTCGGACGCCGGAAGAAACGATTGACATTGCCGTACCCATTCTTGATGAGCGGCAACGGGTGGTCATCGGCGCCGTCAAGGCCTCCTATCGGTTCGATACTCTATTTGCCATGGTGAAGCAAATACGTATAGGGCAGACCGGACATGCCATGTTGTTCGATGCGGCCGGAAATCCGCTTGTTTGTCCTATTCTCCCGAGGCAAGCGCATCGGATACCCAGTCAACTCATGGCGATGATCGTCTCGTCAGAGCCTGGGTGGGCCATTGCTGCAGAAGATGGACATGGCACGAGTGATACGGTCGTGGGATATGCCCCTGTGTCTCAGGTTCGATTGCCGGAAAATCCCTGGCATGTGTTTGTCCGGCAACAACCGGCGGAAAGCTACGCGCCGATCCACGATCAATTGCGAAACCTTGCGCTCATCGGGCTTGTGATGTTGGGGCTGCTCTGGGGCCTCGGGCGTCATGTGGCAGCTCGCATCGCTCGCCCGATTCAGATCTTGCAAACCGGTGTCGAAGCGATCAGTCAGGGAACCTACGATCGTCCGTTGCAAATCCGGACAGGTGATGAATTCGAGGAATTGGCCGCTGCCGTGCATCGCATGGCAGAGCGGTTACAGGCCTCCCGTGCGGAACTCGAAGGACTAAATGAGGCGCTAGCCCGGCGCGTAGAAGAAAAAACACGGGAAATTACCCGGCATATGCGAAGTCTGGAGTTGGCTGAACGACTTGCAACGTTGGGAAAAGTGGCGAGCGGGATTGCCCACGAAATTAACAACCCACTTGGGATTATTTTGAACCGCCTTGAATGTATGGAGGCCGATGCCTCCGGCTCGCTCCTGCCGGGTGAGGTGAGGCGCGATCTCTTGGCCGTCAGAGCACAGGCTGAACGTATTTTACGGGTGACGAGAAGCATTCTTACCTTCTCCCGCGGAACGGTCACGACCCTCAAGCCGGTCGATATCAATGGGGTAGTGCGTTCCTGTGTTGGCATCGCAAGTGAACGGGTATCGGCCCTTTCCGTGGGCCTTGAGAGCATCACTGCGTCATCGCTTCCTCTTGTGATGGGCGATCGCGACCGGTTGGAAACGGTCATTCTGAATCTGATCAACAATGGCATCGATGCGGTGAGTCCGCTGGGTGCGAACGGTTTAGTCTCGGTTAGGACGAGGCTGGCGCAGGTGGACGGCAGGGCGGGGGTTCAAATCATCGTGTCCGATAACGGACCCGGCATTTCGAACGAGATCATTGACCGGGTCTTTGATCCGTTTTTTAGCACCAAACCGGCCGGTCAAGGGACGGGTCTTGGACTGTTCCTGACATATGGGATCGTTTCAGATCATCGTGGAAGCATCGAGGTGAAGAATCTGAGCACGGGGGCGATCTTCTCCGTTCTGCTACCCGCTGTCGGGTGCAGCTCGGAGGGGGAAGAGGAGAGAGTATGGGTATCCCTGGAAAAATCCTCATCGTCGACGACGAAAGAGAAGCCGTCGAAAACTGCCGAAGAATTCTGAGTCGTGTGCCGTTTGACTGCCTGGTCTCCTCAGATCCGACTGAGGCGATCAAGCTGATCGAGCGCGAACGTCCCGGTCTGGTATTGACGGATCTTCGAATGCCGAAACTCGATGGGATTGAGGTCTTGGCGGTTGCCAAACGAACAGATCCTGCGGTCCAGGTCGTCTTGTTGACCGCACACGCAACAGTTGAAACCGCGGTCACGGCGATGCGACACGGTGCGTTTGATTACATCACAAAACCCTTCACCAGTGAGGAACTGGTGCAGGTCGCACGTCGGGCGTTCGATGTGGGGGTGTCGAGCGGTGTAGAGCAGACGTCATACCGCGCCGGAGCATCTCTTGCACCGTCACAGGCCAAAGGTTTGGAGGACACCGGTCGTTTGGTTGGGAACAGTACACTCATGCTTGAGGTCATGCAGCTGATCAAGCGGGTGGCACCGACGGAATCGAACGTACTCGTCTATGGAGAAAGCGGTACCGGTAAGGAGTTGGTCGCTCGGTTGATTCACGAAGCCAGCGGTCGTGCCGACCGCCCGTTTATTCCGCTGGATTGTGGAGCGCTCCACGACTCCCTCTTGGAATCTGAACTGTTCGGCCATGAGAAGGGGGCATTTACCGGGGCACATGCGGCAAAACCAGGCCTATTTGAGGCAGCCAACGGTGGGACCATTTTTCTCGACGAAGTGAGTGGAATGACTGGAAATCTTCAAGCCCGTCTCCTACGTGTCCTGCAAGAGCGACATGTGCGGCGGGTGGGTGGACTCCGTTTAACGCCTGTCGATGTTCGCGTGATCGCCGCCTCCAATCAGGATCTCGAAGAACTCTGCAAACGGGGAACGTTTCGGCAGGATCTCTATTATCGATTGAATGTCATCCCCATACCACTGCCGCCTCTCCGTTCTCGCGAGGGAGACATTCTGCTTCTGGCCAACGAATTTTTGACACAGTTTGCGCAACGGGGCAGGCCTGATGGGGATCTGGTTGCGACCATTGATCCGTCAGCGGCCGATATCCTGATGCGATATTCCTGGCCCGGTAATGTACGAGAGTTACAAAATGTGATGGAACGTGCCGCAGTCTTGGTCGATGGAGTCACGGTCACGAGCAGGCATCTACCTGAGCGGCTCGTGAGCTCGACAGAAAAAGAAGGTGGGCAACCAGAGGCCGCGTCATTCAAGCAAGCAAAACAGCAGGCCGTTGAAACGTTCGAGCGGGAATTTCTGATAGAGCTTCTGAGGCGCAACGATGGGCATATGAGCCGAGCGGCGCGTGAAGCGGGGGTCGATCGCAAGACCATTGAGAGAATGGTGAAGCGGCATGGTCTGCGTGGGTTATTCTGAAGACGACCAAATCGATATGGTCCGTGCCTCCGCATGAAACCCGATTGACTCAGCGCGTAGGGAACTGAACAAGTCTGATTGTGGCATCGTTCATGGTTCACGTCTGAGCACCCCCGTGAGGTTCTACCCATATCCAGTGCTTCGATTAGGCAGTTTCTCTCTCCTCAACAATGGGGCAATCAATCCCCATCTTCGACCAAACCCGCTCCATCCATAATCGCCATTTAAATTAATGAGTTTGCTCCAAAACCATAAATGATTGGGGCGCGTGCGCCCCAATCATTTCCACTCGAAATACTCAGGTTGGTGAAAATCTCAGGGAAATCGTAGCTAGATGCACGGTGATGCGCATAGGAACGGGATTTGCTGTAAGCAAGGCAGCCTAATCAAGGTGTTCGTGTGTGATGAAGCAACTGATCTGTCTGGTGGGGGAACGGGAACAACAGGACCGGCCTCCTGGGGAACTCTTCCGGTGTATATCGGACCCTGCCAGGCTTTATGCGTGACAAAGAAATCTTGACGAGCAAAGACGTGAGATCCTAAGGAGGAGGCTAAACGTTATGGGTGTCTTAAGGAAGTGGGGCTGGTCAATGGTCTATGGGGTAGTAGCCTGTTTTATCTTGACTGGGGAGCTGCCGGCTCGAGCGATGATGTCGCACGATGGTCAGGTATCAGAGGGCGTGCCAAGTGATTTGGCAAGGCCGGTCCACGCACAGGCAGGACCCGCGCTGCAAGATCGGATGTCGAAAGCGATCGATCAGATTGAACGGGAAGTTCAGACCAAAGGGCCGTTCAAGGGTGCCAGCGCCCATGCCATGCAGCAAGGGATCCTGCTCGTCGCGGAGGACATGGATAAGGTGAAAGTGACACAGGGTGGGCGATGCCCGGCGAATGCGCCTATTCGCGCCTACGACGTGACTGCGATAAACGTCGAAATTACCGTCAATCGATTCGGAGATTTCTATCCCGGCTTCATGTATGCCCTGACCGAGAATGTCGCTGGTGTGCGCGAGGAAGAAGTAAAGAATAAAGCCGCGCGTGAGAGTGATGATCCTACCTTTGCAGAAGGGGCCGTTTCGAACGGTCTTCAAGGGGATCTGATCCAGCCGTTAGTTATTCGGGCCAATCAAGGAGACTGTCTAAGGATTATCCTCCGAAACGAGATCGAAGGCGAACCGACCAACATGATCATCAATGGGTCGCAAATGCTGGTGGCCAGTACCGGTAAACCGGCTGCGGCGAATAATCCCGATGCGCTGGTCGCACCAGGAAAGAGTGGGGAGTTCGAATGGTATATCCCGCCGGATACGCAAGAAGGGGGACATGCCTTTCATAGCCATGCTACCAGAGATCAGTATTCGCTTGGACTGTTGGGGTCGCTCGTGGTTGAACCGCGTGGTTCCAGGTTCCTCAGCCCCTTCACGGGCGAGGACATGAAGAGCGGCTGGGAAGCGATGATTGACGTTGCGAGCGGGTCGGACTTCCGAGAATTCGTGATTTTTTATCACGAGGCCGGTGATGAGACATTTCGTTTGTTGAACCGTAAAGGGGATATGCTGCCTCAGCGGGACCCTCATACGGACACTTATCGGCCTGCGGCGCGGTTACTCAACTATCGGAGTGAGCCGCATGGGACAAGGCTTGAGATGCAGGAACATTTGGTCGGGTTTGCGGATGAGTCGCAGGGGTACGGATCCTACACGTTCGGCGATCCAGCGACGACCATCCCACGTTCCTATCTCGGCGATCCTGCCAAGTTCCGGATGATCGGTGGCTCGGAAATCGTGCATTCGCATCATTTGCACGGGGGGTCGATCCGTTGGGCCAGGCAACCGGGGACCAGCAAACTGGACCCGACTCTATCGAAGAGCGGCCCCGTCAAGTTTCCATTGATCAATGACACGTCTGATCGTCTTGATGTGCAATCAATCGGGCCTTCCGAGATTTACGACGAAGTGATCGAAGGTGGTTCAGGTGGGTTACAAGCCTTGGCCGGTGAATTCGTGTTTCATTGCCACATTCCACAGCACTATGTCACGGGCATGTGGGGTTTCTGGCGTGTGTATAACACCCTGCAGGTGCCTGGGTTCCAAACCGATGTGATGAAACCGCTCGTCGAATTGCCGGACCGAGCGGGCAAGATCAAAGCGGCCGTCAGTTCAGATGCATTGGTCGGCAAGACGGTGGATTGGTATGGCGGGAAAAAGTATGAGATCACGAAAGATAAGACCGATTGGAAAGCCAATCCGGTGAAGGTCTCCATCAAGGATTGGGTTGAGTACATGCTGCCCCCGTCAGGCTTGCCTGGGAAGACGGAAGATCAAGTCATGCAGGCCAAGGCCAATGATGCAACGGTGGTGAACTGGAAATGGGAAGGAGCCCTCGCACTCAATGAGCCGGAAACCCCACATAAGTGGGCGGACTATGTGTCTCCTGCACCATTGAAGCGTCTGCCGATCACGTTCGATCCGCAAACAGGTAAGCTGGCCTTCCCTTGGCTCCGTCCGCATCTTGGGAAGCGTCCGCCCTTTGCCCCGAATCACGGTGGCGCACCCTGGTTGGAGCCGTTTCGTGTTCGGGAAGATGGAACGAGAAGCACCGAGCCTCCAAAGCCTGGTGCACAAGGCCCGTGGAGCTTGTGTCCGGAGAATGCTCCTCGGAAATACTTTACGATCCATTCGATTACCCTGCCAATCACGCTGAAGCCGGCAACGGCCAAGACACCGGCGTTGGTGGATCCGATCGGGATGATCTATGTGCTTCATGAAGAGGAGGCAGAGGTCAGGAAAAATCCAGAAAAGCAGGTGCCCTTGGTCATTCGCGGGAATGTCTATGATTGCGTGGATGTGATCTTTAAGAACGAAATTCCCGACGATGCGCGCACTGGGTGGGCAAACAAGATCAACCTCCACCCGCATTTCTTCCAATTCGACACCAGCGCGTCGGATGGCCCGACAATCGGGTTCTCCTATGACATGTCGCTTCGAGCCTTCACGATGTTGAAGGATCCACAGCCGGAGAAGGGGATGCCTCTGCCGGCGAACACGGTGTTGACGGCGGATTCGAAGGGCGGGACTCGCAGCATCACACTGGCCGACACCTCCAAGTTTCACGTGAACACGGAACTTGGTGTGGGAATGGATGATCCCAAGTTCTTTGAAGTGGCGCGGATCAAGAGCATTAAGGGCAAGACCGTCACATTCGATGCGCCGTTGAAGCACGCGCACAAGAAGAACGATATTGCCAGCGTCGAGTTCATCCGCGAGCGTTGGTACGTCGATTCAGACCTCGGCACGGTCTATTGGCATGACCATGTGTTTGGAACGGATACATGGGGCCACGGACTGTTTTCCGCGTTCATCACGGAGCCACCGCGTTCGACCTATCACGATCCGGTGACCGGGAAAGAGATCCGGAGCGGTCCCATCGCGGACATCCATACGTTGGAGCCGGTGTCTGCGCATATCCGTGGCAGTTTTCGAGAAGTCATGATGCATATCATGGATAGTAACGCGAGAACAGCCGAGTTGATCACCACGGATAATCCTCAGGCGCGAGTCGGAGCAGTTACCGTGGATGGGCCACCGTCCCATCAATTCCCAGAGAAGATCAATAAGTCACCGATGTGGTTCTTGAATGGTGGTGAAGCGACGACGGGCAGCGGCTATGGGATGCGTGTCGAACCGTTGAGTGTACGTCTGGCCAATGATCCGGACCCGTCGAAGCTCTTCGTATCCGGGATCCATGGCGATCCGGGCACACCGTTGCTTCGCGCGTATCTTGGCGACCCCATCCTTGTCCGGGCGCTTGTGGGATCCGCGAATGAAGTGCACACCTGGCATGTCACGGGCCACTGGTTTCCGATGGAGCGATATGCCAAGGATGCGATGCCACGAAGTACCGTCCATCTGGTGATTGGCGAACGGTATGATCCGGCCATTCCAGCCGCCGGTGGGCCGCAGAAGCAAGCAGGGGACTATCTCTACTACAGCGGGCGGGCTTCGCACTTTGCGGAAGGCAGTTGGGGTCTGTTCCGTGTGTTCGATGAGTTGCAAGGAAACTTGAAACCACTCCCTGGGCGCGAGCAGATTCAAAAGTCTGCGCCATCGGTCTGTCCCGCTGATGCGCCGGTAAAAACTTTCAATGTCTCCGCGATCGATCAACAGATCCGGTACCATGACGGAGCGCCGGGAGTCATGGAGGTGGACCTCGAGCGCAAGATGGTCTTCGGAAATGAGCAGGGGAAGATGTATGTCCTCGATGGGGATCGTGGACGAGTCAAGGCCGGTGAGCTCAAGCCCAGCCCATTGACTCTGCATGTCAATATCGGGGATTGCCTCAAGATCAATCTTAAAAACGAAATGGCCAAGGAACGGGCTGGGTTCCACGTCGATATGATGGCGTTTGATCCGAAGGATTCGTTCGGCGCGAATGTCGGGAACAATCCTGGGGATCAAACCGTTGGTCCGGGCCAGAGCAAGACCTACACCTATTATGCACATCCCGAATACGGGGAGCTGGCCGCCCTGATCCAAGATTGGGGCAATGTCGTGGAGAACCCACGTAATGGCCTCTTTGGATCGATCATCGTCGGGCCGAAAGGTTCACGGTATCGTGATCCTGTGACGGGCGACGATCTTACAATGAAGAGCAGCTGGCGTGCCGACGTGCTTGTCGATCGAACAATCCCTGGGAATGAGAATCGGAAGAATTACCGCGACTTCTCACTGATGTTCCAGGACGAAGACAACATCGTCGGGGTCAGTTTCATGCCCTACATCCAACAGGTAGCCGGTATTACTGCGGTAAACTACCGGTCAGAACCCACAGCCTGGCGGATGGAAAACGGGTGTGATATTCCCGAGGTGTTTGCTTGTGTCAAAGCTGGCGATACGCTGGCAACGCCGTTGCTACAGGCACACGTTGGGGATCCCGTGACCATTCACGTGTTAGGTGCATTCAGTGAACAAGTGCAGCTGTTCACCGTTGATGGACACGAATGGCCGCATGAGCCCTATATGCAGGGTGCCGATCAAGTGAGTACCATGGAGTTTGGAGGGTCAGAGGTCATCAATGCACACCTCACCGGTGGGGCTGGCGGTCCTAACAAGATTGCGGGTGACTACCTGTGGAAGAATCAACGGCCGGCCTTTGCCAACGCCGGGCAGTGGGGCCTGTTTAAGGTGCTTCCTGTAGATGATCAACGGATTAAACCGTTACTGCCACAAGTCCCTCCGTCGAAAACCGCGGAGCGACCATCCGATAAGGCGAAAGCGTCCAAGACGTCGATGAAGACGAAGAAGTAAGTATCAGCGGGATGTGCCGGCGGTTGAGCTGGGGAGCATTCACTCCCCAGCGTTCTTTTTGCCAAGAGTCACAATCATGATCCGTATCACTCGCAGTCTTCACTCTGGGTTTGTGAGTAGTTGTCTCTTCTTGTTACTGGGCATCGCAGCGATTGGCCAGGCATCCACGTATGAAACGATTTCCGTTATCGACGGAGGATCAGTTAAAGGAAAGGTCCAGTTCATCGGAAGCCCTCCGGATCCGTCAGTCTTCAGGCTTAACCGTTACCCTGATCAAATGTACTGCGGAGCTCTGTCTGATGGGTCAGGGTATCGAGTGCTCCGTGAGGTTCTGGTGGACTCAACAGGTGGGCTGAAGGATGTGATCGTGACGATTGAAGGGGTGACGAGAGGGAAGCCATTCCTACTACAAGAAACGACGTTGGAGGCCAATGTCTGTCAATTTGTCCCGTATGTATCGGTCATGCGCAATGACCATCCGCTGATCGTGAAGAACATTGATTCCGTCTCACATGACCTACAAGTGTATGAGCGGGATAGGCAGCATGTACTGATTATGTTTCATCGCCCCGCCCTCACCAAAGGTGGCACCCAAGACCGTATCCATTTTACGGGGGATCGACGTGGGGTCATCATGCAATGTGGGATGCATCCCTATATGCAGGGTCATGGTCTTGCCGTGGACAATCCTTACTATGCAGTCACGGCAAGTGATGGATCATTTGCTATCAGTGACATTCCTGCCGGAACCTATCGGATGAGGGCGTGGCACCCTCGTCTTGGGGAGCAGGAGCAGGAGATCACCGTCGAGGGAAGGCAGGACATATCCATCGATTTTATATTTAGGGCTCAGTGATCGATGGAGAACCGTGTATGGCTCATGGGCCTGTTTCAGGTTGCACTGATGAGTACAATCACGGCCACTGTCTTCTCGGCCGAGGAAGTATCTAAGCCGATGGTGAGTCGTGTTGAAGTGGTACTGGCCAATCAGTATCGGGCCCGCGAAGCTGAACTGAAAGAAGAATTCTCTCATGCCGGTTTCGCCAACGTACACTTTCAGTTTGCTAGAATGGGACAACCGCCGCAGAATATCGGCCTTGGTCGAGAGGTTCCCTCGTTCTTGGCGCGCGAAGCTATTAGGCTGGCTCTTAAGTACAACCTTGACATCACAGTCTTGCTACCGGAGCGATTATTTCCCCCTCGATTCATTACAATCGCTTCTTCCAACTATGACGACACTGTTGAGTATTCCATTGATCAGAAGCAGTTAACGAGATTGCAGGATCCCGCGCTGAGTACTGACGGCTTTCACCAGCTCTATCGGGATCTTACTTCGGAAGTCAATAAGTCAAGAGGGCGGTCGTCATGGTAAGAAAAGGAACTTGGTCTCTCCACATTATTGATTATCAGGCGATAGTCCAGTTGTTCATTGCTTGCGTTCTTGGTGTCGTGATGGTGGGGGCTGCTGAATTGGATCAGACCATTCATGAACAACGTGATGGCTTGTTGCAAAATGCTGAAGATATGGTGGCGCATGGTGGAATGGGTGATGCCAAAGCCATTATTCATCATTGCGAGGTGGCTGTTCGACACGCTGAATCGCTCATCAAGCAAGTACCAGTCTCCCATCCGGATCGAGAAGCCACTGTGGTTTCCCTCAATGAGGTAATCCGTCACTGTAAACGCGTGTCGGAAATCGGAGAGCAAGCGGACCCAGGCGTGCTTTTAAACCCTGCGATCAAAGCTCGTGCAGCGGCTCGATCAGCGATACGATCTCTGAGAGGGATTCAGTAGAAGAGGCCACCTCACCGTGCCGCGCAGCGGCGGAGGCGATCCATGATGGCCATTCCCAATCCCACTTCCTTGCAGGGTTCAGCGTAAATTCGATCAAGCTGAAGCGCATCCAGACGCCGAAGTGCGGCGAAGAGATTGCGTGCCGCCTCTTGCAAGTCTCCGTTTGGAGACAATACTTCAACGGCAGTAAATCGGTCTGCGTTCACCTTCGATTGGGAGATGAGTAGCAGGCCTGCCCGCTCGTCAGACGCTGGAACGGCTTGAGTTCCGGCAGAGGCGAGAATAGTGAGGCGAGTGAGTGTCGCATAATGGCGGGTCAACTGACCTGGGGCAATTGGCTGGTCATGATCTGAGGCCCCACAACGCACTGGGCCAATGATAGCGGTGAGTTGTTCCAGTGTGATGTTGCCCGGCCGCAAGAGCTCAGGTTGTGTATCGATCAACGAGACGATGGTCGATTCGACCCCGACCGAACAGGGTCCTCCATCCAGAATCAGATCTACTTTGCTCCCAAGACTACCCGAGACATGTTGTGCCGTCGTGGGGCTAACGTAGCCGAAGGGATTAGCGCTGGGCGCAGCGATGGACGTGCCGGCTTCACGAATGAGCGCTTGTGCGACCGGATGGCTTGGCATCCTGAGGCCAACTGTCGATAAGCCTGCGGTGACGAGATCAGGAATGACCGATTGCTTTGGCAGGACGATCGTCAACGGACCAGGCCAGAATGCATCCATGAGTTTCTGGGCGAGTGGGGGTTGCGAGGTGACCACTGCGTCGAGTTGTGATCGATCGGCAATATGCACGATGAGGGGATCGAACTGTGGCCGTTGTTTGGCCTCGAAGACCTTCGCTGCAGCGACGGGATTCATCGCGTCACAGCCGAGTCCATAGACCGTTTCAGTGGGAAATGCCACCAATCCGCCTGTCCTGATGATGTTGCCTGCCAACCGAATGGATGCCGAGTCGGAAGACGAGAGGATGGTGCCTTTGGGAGGATAAATTTCTTCGCCCATAGGGATGTGATGCCAACCCGGAGGTCCTACTCCTTGACGGTCATGGTCATTCTGACCGGCTCTAACGGATTGTCGCGTTCATCGCGTGGGACCGCGACAATGAGGTCGACGACCTCCATTCCCCGAAAGACCTCTCCAAACACGGTATAGCGACGGTCCAGACCGCTGTTGTCATCCACGCAAATAAAAAATTGGGACCCGTTGTCGTTGAAGTCGCGTGTGCTATTACTCTCACGCGGCATTTTGGCCATCGACAAGGCGCCACGCTTGTGGGGATAGTCGTTCGGTTCCGGCGGGAGAAAGTATCCTGGTCCTCCGGTTCCATGGAGTTGGCGATCAGGATGTTTGCTCAGCGGATCGCCACCCTGAATAATGAACCCGGGGACCACACGGTGGAAGGTGGTGCCGTTATAAAATCCCATCTTCACAAGATTGATGAGGTTATCGACATGACGCGGTGCCGCGTCGGGATAGAGGCGAACCTTGATCTCACCGAATCTCGTTGTGATCGTGATGCGCGGATCTTTCTTTTGAAACTGTAATGCCATGCCCCGACTGTATCAAGCCAGTGTCTCCGATGACAAGGAGCGGGAACAAGACCGAGACCTACCGGTTACAGACCCGCCGTATCGTTTGCGAGGCCGTCGCCAGGGTGGATGCCGAGCCACATGATCCCACCGATCAGCGCCATGGCAGCGGCCACGCTCAGGGAAGCAGTCCAGCCCCACTGTTGAGCGATCCATGGTGTGAAGGTCGGCGAAAGAGCTCCCCCGATATTGGCCCCCATATTCATGAAACCTGACAGGCTGCCGGCGTGGGTCGGTGAAAGATCGCTCGTCGAAGACCAATAGGCGCCGATCGTGAAGTAGAGCCACCCAGCACCCAATGAGAGACTGGCGATCGCCAGATACGGAGATTCCACGCTTGCCCCGAGCGCGATCGACCCTGCGGCGAGGCCCATTCCCATCATCCCGACGATCTGGCGGCCTTTGGTGATGCCGTAGCGGATGGCCAGCCGGTCAGTGACCCACCCACCGGCCGGACAGGAAAGAAGGATCATCAGAAACGGCGCGGCGGCAAACAGGCCGCCACTGAGGACGGTGAAGCCTCGCACGTTGACGAGGTACAAGTAGAACCAGGACATGTAGACATAGGCCACATACCCCAGACACCCATAACTCACCACAAGCCACCAGACGCTCGGCGTGCGTCGGAACACCGACCACGGAATGGGTGGCTGTTTTGTAGGAATGGAGAGGCTGGGCGCCTCGGTCTCGTGCGGCTTGTGCCATCGGTGGCTGGTCGGACGATCAGCAGCCAAGAACCACCAGATCGCTGCGAGGCCTAATCCCAATCCACTCGAAAGATAAAAGGCCGTTTGCCACCCATAATTGACCATGATCCATGCAGTAACGGGCGGTGTGATCGCAGCACCGATTCCGATTCCTCCGATAGCGATGCCGATGCCGAGTCCCCGTTCATGGCTTGGAAGCCAGTCGGTCACCGCTCGGTTAAACGTCGGCAGGGCTGCCGCTTCTCCGACACCCAGGAAAAATCGGACACAGGCCAGCGCACCAACCACACCAAATGGCACGGCGAGGAACGAGGTCGCTGCGACAGCCGTCCAAGCCGTAAAACACGACCACCAGATCAGGGCGATCATAAGCACGAGACGAATACCCCAGCGGTCGCTGAGCCACCCACCGGGAATTTGAAAGAGGGCATACCCCACGACAAAGGCTGAGAAGACCAATCCCATCTCCTGTTCAGTGATCCCAAGTGCCGGCATCATCTGCCGTGCGGTGACGGAGATATTCACCCGATCGATATAGGTCACGACGCTGATGGCGAAGAGCAGCCCAAGAATCAACCAGCGGAGGGGAGAGGGCGGAACCGATTCAGGATGGCTTGTAGAGGCGCTGTCATTCACGAGTGAGTCATCGGAAACATTGGAAGGTATAGAACCTGGGGTGCGGGAGGTCTTTGAGCACATACGCGTGGTGCCGTCTCATGAGTTGTGTGGAGACGGCACCACCATAGTCTATTCTTTGACGATATCGAGTAGCTCCACCTCAAACACTAGGGTCGCACCAGGCTTGATGGTCGGAGGTGAACCACTATCACCATAGGCTAGGTTTGATGGGCAGATCAGTTTGCTCTTCCCACCAACCTTGATGTGTTGCACTCCTTCCGTCCAGCATTTGATGACCTTGCCAAGCGGAAAGGTAGCGGGTTCTCCTCGCTTGACGGAGCTATCGAACACCGTGCCATCGGTTAATGTGCCATGATAATGCACCTTGACCGTATCCGTTGCCTTCGGCGTCGCTCCGGAACCAGGCTTGATGGGGGTGATGACGATACCGGACTCGGTCTTGGTCGCGCCCTTCTCCGAAGCCGCTTTGGTGAGGAATGCGGCACCAGCCTTCTTCTCACCTTCGGCGACCAGGGCCAAGCGAGACTGCTGGAGCAATTGGATCTTTGGTCCAAATGTTTGGAGATCGACCTTTTGGGGTCGTTTGAGGACACCGTCGGTCATACCGTTCTTGACCATATCGAGTTCGGCTTCGCTCAAGGAAAAGGTTCCGAGCGACTGGCTGATGGCTAATCCGAGCGCATACAGAGTCTTTTGATCATCGTTGGATGGATCCGACGAGGCTGCAAGCACCGGAGTCGTCAGGAGACAAAGTCCGATGGCAAGGCCTAGGATGTGAATTCGCATGGATGACATGGATGATTGGTCCTTTCTTGTGAGGGGGCTCATGTAGCCCATAAGAATACGATACGCGTTTCAAACTCACAATAGAAATCTTCCGGACCATCTCAATAACCTCCCGACATCAGGGCGAACACCACAACCTTCGTACGTTCGCTCGCGAGAGTCTGTACAATCGGCATTCCTTGTTCGTTGATTGCGGGTTTCCTGGTATAATAAAGGTATGTCTACTAAGAAACCCTCCAAACCGCGTCGAGTGGCCAAGCGCAGGGGCAAGGGCCTCCGGAACCTTAGTGGTCCCAAGAGAGGCGACAAGAATCTCGGCAAAGGCCTTCCTGACACCAGCCGCATCCCGTGGTTTCCCCCCATGCCCAAGACCGGAACAGACGCGTGATCCCTGCTGTAGATAGCAAGTTAAGTTGTCCGGTATATGTAGCCCATAATCTGTCCGGTAGTTCCGTTCGAATAAGTTCAGCTGCGCGCCGAAACTGTTTCGCGCACAAGGGGCCGAGGATCAATGCTCGGTTGGTCGTCCGATCTGCGGGTCGGGCCGCGACGGCTTCGAGGGGCGCCGGTGGACTCGATCACTCGCCCGTCCGGCTGATACCGTGCCAAGCATCGCGGGCCATGAAACACCGCCAACGTGCCATCGGGGTATGCATGGACTCGTACGGTGACCTTCACGTAATGGAAGCGGTGGCGATCTGACGGAATCTGCAGATGCCGCCCCTGATAGCGCACCGTGTTGTCGTTGGCGACGACGCGCTCCGCCTGGAGACAGAGAATCTCGGCGAGGTTCGTTCCGATCCAGGGCACAAAGGCGGTGCCCGATTCCGCCGCCCTCACCGCAAAGCGCCGGTTGTAGGCGGGGAGAAAGTGCTCGGCGAGATACCGGTTGGCCGCTGCCATCGTGGTGATCCCGGCCAGGGCTAACTCCTTGGGCAACCGATCTTGCAGGGTGCGAAAGACCCGCTCGGAGCGGCCCCGGGCTTCCGGTGAATAGGCAGGAATCAACGTGATGCCTAGCTGCTGTAACGCGCGATGCACTTGTGTCAGTCGGGTTTTATCGACCTTACCCCCGGCCTCTTCGGTGTGCCAGTAGTGAGTCCCTCGATCGGTATAGAGGGAACTGAAGAGTCCCTTTGCCTCAATGACCTCCCGCAGCCCCTGGAAGCTGCTCAGGGTCCCTTCTTCCTCGACAAAGAAGGCGGAGTAGAGTTCGCTGGTGGCATCGTCCATCGTCACAATGAGATCCCACTGACAGCCCGGCACCCACTCGTGTCGGGAGCCATCTTGGTGGAGCATCATTCCCGGCAACGGTTTGCGGGGCCGCTTCTTGCGATGCGCCCCGCGCCGGGGCGCGCGGACAACCTGGCCCTTGGCCTGCAACCGTTGCTTCGTCCACGTGTACGAACGCGTCCCGCCATGGTCCGCTTGCCACCGCTCGTGGAAATGTTTCACGGTCCAACCTCGGTACTGCGTCTCATATAACGTCACCATGCGCAGGGCTTCGTCCACCGGCACGGCCCGGGCCGAGGCCCGCCCGAGTCGCCGATCCGCTAACCCTGCGACCCCGTCGGCTTCATAGCGGATACTCCATCGACGAAACGTGCGTTCCGTCACGCCGAGCATCTCCGCCGCCTCCGCCATCGTCAGATCTCGCCGCTGTCGTCGTGCATACAACTCCTCAAATCGCATCTGTCGCACCTCCTGTAGGACGGTTGTCCGGGTCATCGTGGCCCTCCTTGAGGGCGCACCGTAAACCGGACACTTCACGTGCTACAAAAACCGGACGGATGATGTGCTAGCTACA
>JAHBWR010000032.1 GCA_019636875.1 Nitrospira sp. | reverse complement strand
GTCGGGGCGTAGCGCAGCCCGGTAGCGCACTGCGTTCGGGACGCAGGGGTCGGAGGTTCAAATCCTCTCGCCCCGACCATACCAAGCTTGTCGGCGCCTCCAGATCAAAACCAGCCAGTGATCGTTGCCTTTTGTCCGCAGGGTGTTGGTTCCCCATTGGCCGGTCGTGTCGCCGTTGTCGAACCAATTCTTCATCTCCTGATCTTGCTCCATGCCAAGCATTATCCTGCCCTAGCTCATGAGTAGGAGGCCATCAGCGATCTGATCTGTCCCGTCGGATGCAGGGGCAATGCTTAATGTGATGAAGGGAAGGTATCGTGCAGAAAATGCAAAACACGTGACGCATCCGAGGAGGTATGAGAATATCCGCTGAACAGAATGGTAGGCGGCGGTCGAGGTTTCATGAGCTTGGTAGGACGAGATGAGCCGATCGGCCGATGAGCAGCCGGTTCGAGCCCATGTCGTCGTGTCGGGTCATGTACAGGGCGTAGGCTTTCGTGCGTTTTCGGCACGGATGGCCTCCAACCTCAATCTTGTAGGAGGCGTTCGCAATCTCGATGACGGTCGAGTTGAATTGGAAGTCGAAGGCGGGAAATCGGTCATCGAAACGTTCCTGCAGAAACTGAACGTTGGTCCTCCAGCCGGGAGAGTCACGGAGATTGATGTGCGGTGGAGTTCTGCGGACGGGCGATATGCAACCTTCAGCATTTGGTACTAGGGGCGTAAGGCATTATGAGTCGGCAGCATGACGAAGAGTCCGATATGAGTGAGGCTCGAAGGCAGACTCTCGACGATATGGGAGGTTCAGAGTCTGCGTATGCTTCGGACTCCGGCGAGCGAGAATCACACCGATCGGAAGGCCTGGATACGCTCAAAAGCTATCTTCGTGAGGTCCGCCGATCGACGCTCCTGACGTTCAAGCAGGAGCAACAGCTTGGGAAGCGGGTGATGGCGGGGGACGAGCAAGCCCGTCAGCAGATGATCGAATCCAACCTACGGCTGGTCATCAGTATCGGGAAACGATACATGCATCGGGGCTTTCCGTTTTCCGATATCGTGGAAGAAGGCAACCTGGGCTTAATCAAGGCGGTCGAGAAGTTTAATTACAAACGGGGGTTTCGTTTCAGTACGTATGCGTCCTGGTGGATTCGACAGTATATCGAACGGGCCATTATCAATCAGGGGAAGCTGGTACGTTTGCCGGTCCATGTGGTGGAGCGTCTTAATCGGTACCTCAATCGTGTTGAACAATTAGTGCAGGAGCTAGGACGGGAACCACGAGCTGCGGAAGTGGCTGCCAAGATGAAGACCTCCGAGGAAGAGGTGTTGGACCTGAAGCAGTTAGTACGTACGACCTGTTCGCTTGACAGTCCGCTCAGCGACCATAGTGATACATTTCTTCGCGATGTGATCGAAGATCCATCCGGACTCTCGCCAGATCAGACGGCCGATGGCGTGAGAAGGAGAGCGGAACTCATGAAGTGGGTGCGGGAGTTGCCTGAGAAAGAGCAAACTGTTATTGTATCTCGGTTCGGACTCGATGGAGACGAAGCCAAGACGCTGGAAGAGATCGGCCGTACGATGGGATTAACGCGTGAGCGGGTCCGGCAGATCGAGATGGCAGCACTGGTTCGGCTTCGAAACACCATCGAGCGCAAAACAATGACACAGGCTGATCTGCTCTAATTCTGGTGACCACCGTAAACTACCAAGCGCTCATTCGTGAGGTGCCGGACTTCCCCAAGCCCGGCATTCTGTTTTATGACATCACCACACTGTTAAAAAACCCGACAGCCGTTCAAAGTCTTGCCGACCAACTGACGGCTCGTTATCTCGATCGAGGGGTCACGAAGGTCGTAGGGATTGAGTCCCGAGGATTTATTTTCGGGGGCATTCTTGCCGCGAGGCTCGGGGCTGGGTTCGTGCCGGTTCGTAAACCTGGTAAACTCCCCGCTGATTGTTACGAAGTGAAATATAGTCTTGAATACGGGAACAACAGCCTCGCGGTGCATCGTGACGCGATTGAAATCGGTGAACATGTTTTAATCGTCGACGATCTGCTCGCTACCGGGGGAACAGCTGAAGCGACCGTTAATCTCGTTCGTCAGCTGGGCGGCACAATCGTTGGGCTTGACTTTCTTGTTGAGCTAAAAAGTTTAAATGGACGAGAAAAACTTGTCGGGTACGACGTTCATTCGACGATCACATATCCCTAAGTGTTTCGGCTAGTTTCCCGTTTGGCTCTTGTTCTTGGTAGAGAGCCCGTGATATAGAAGCCGATCTTTTTGACCCTCCCCAACTATTTACCGTCGGAGTGCACAGGACTATGGCAACCAAAATACAGGGCAAGAAAAAAGCTGAGGTAAAATCGAAGTCGACGGCACCAGCCGTTAAAAAAGCTGAACCGATTACGGCTGCTGCAGCGACAGCCATGAAGGCTGCCCCAGTGATAGAAGCGGAAACACCTGTGCGGCCGAAGGAAACTGTCAAAGAGCGAGAAGCACGTGAGCGAAGGCAGGAAGTGCTCCAGAAAATGCTCATCGAGAAGCGCCAGGAGATCATCAAGGAGATTGAAGAGAGCCTCGGACAGTCACTGACAGAAGATCAGCAACGTCGTCTTGAATCGGCACGCGATGTTGGTGATCAGGCACTGATGGATCTGGAGCGGGAGCTCGGCATCTCCTTGATGGAAATGCGTAACCGTCGGAGACAGTCGATCGATGAAGCCCTCACGCGGTTGCACGAGGGCACCTATGGTATTTGTGCTGAATGTGGAATTGAAATCAGTGAAAGGCGACTCCAAGCAGTTCCCTTCGCGAAGCTCTGTGTGGAGTGTCAATCTCGTGCCGAGCTGTTGGAAAAAATTGAGCGGGAAGAAGATCGCGACTAGCATCAAAGATTTTTACCGCCTAACATTCCCCAGCATTTTCGCTCCTCCATGGATGGGCAAACCTCTGAACGCGCGGTCGTGCTTGCGAGTGGCGGTTTAGATTCAACTGTTGCGGCTGCCGTTGCTCGGCGGGATGGGTACCTCCTCACTCTTCTGACGATCGATTACCAACAGCGCCATGCGGTAGAAGTCCATTGTGCCAAACGAGTGGCGGAAGCGTTGGGCGCTGAGCAGCATCTCGTCGTGAAGGTCGATCTGCGTGCCATCGGGGGGTCGGCCCTTACCGACACGGTGGAGGTGCCGAAAGATCGGAGTGAATCCGAACGAAGTCAGGATATTCCGAATACCTATGTGCCCAGTCGAAACCTCATTTTCTTATCGCTGGCAGCGGCTCAGGCAGAAGCCGTGGGTGGCTCGGTCATTTATTTCGGCGCCAACGTGATCGACTATTCCGGGTATCCTGACTGTGGACCGGAGTTCATCAAGGCCGTGGAGGCAGTGCTTCGGATCGGAACGAAGGCAGGGCTGACAGGCCGACAGATTGAGATACGGGCACCGCTGCTTCAGTTGTCCAAGGTGGATATCATTCGCTTGGGTCTAGCCTTATCAGCTCCATTGCATCTGACGCACAGCTGTTACGATCCAGCCGGGGTGCTTGCGTGTGGCCATTGTGACAGCTGTCTGATTCGAAGACGAGGATTTACAGAGGCAGGAGTTGTAGATCCTATCCAGTATGCGGTATCTTCATAAATCTCCCGAATGGAAAGTGTGGTAGCACGCTATGAAGTCATCTCAAATATTGCTGGTGAGTTCACTTCTCATTGCGCTTGGTACGACACAAGCCTGTAGCCAGAACGGTGTCGAACCGGCGGCGACCGGAACGGTGGCCTCGGCTCCCGCCGAGTTGCGTGCCGGCGAACAGAAATTCAATGCCAACTGCTCTCGCTGCCACGGCATAGGCGGTGTGGGGACTCAGCAAGGCCCACCATTTCTTCATAAAGTCTATGAACCGAACCATCATGGAGATGCGGCGTTTCACCAAGCCGCCGCCAAGGGGGTGAAAGCCCATCATTGGCAGTTCGGCGATATGCCGAAGATCGATGCCGTGAGTTCGGACGACGTGGATCAGATCGTGAAGTATGTGCGCTGGTTACAAAAACAAGCGGGTATCTTCTGATTCTAGGAGGGGAGGGCTCCAGCCTCAATTCACGGTGTCTGAGAAGATGGTCGCGGCCTGGGGTTCCATTTCTTCGCTCGCTCTTCCGCTTCGGTAATCTGCGCGCTTGTCATACGAGTTGCCACTGCGTTACGAGATTCGGCAGCCCGTCTCTCCCCATACGCCGCCGACAGGTTGTACCACATGTGCGCCTCAATCAAACTTTGCGACACACCACGTCCACGTTCGTACATCATCCCAAGTTTGGCAAACGCCAATGCATTTCGCTGCTCGGCGGCCTTTTGAAACCAAAATAAGGCCATCTGGTCGCTGAAGGTCGCTCCCTGGCCAAGCGAATAGAGTGTCCCCAGGTTGACTTGAGCATCCGAGTGTCCTTGGTCAGCAGCCTTCTTAAACCAATCCTTTGCCTCCAGGTAGTTTTGAGGAACACCCCGCCCTTCGCTATAGAATACGCCTAACTGATTTTGGGCATCGGGGTTACCGGCTTCCGCACGTTTGAGGATTTCACTGACCTCTTGTCCCCCAATGAGTGGCTTGGGGGGAGGTGCAGGGGGAGGAGTTGTACAGCCCACGGGAGACGACAACACCGCAGCGAGTCCTGCGAAAACAATCGATATGTAGGGCAGCTGCCACCGAACCATGTTTCTCGATGAAAACGAGAGTGACCCCTGTTCGCCGGGTATCCTACCGAGCGGGGGTGAGTGAGTTCAAGAACTATGTTGCGCATAGACCGAGACAGCCAGAACCAAACCGTAATAGATAAAAAGGGGGAGCTTCCGAGGCGAGTGGAGGGATGGAGCCTATCCAGAGTTAGGAGGGCTCATCACCGAGTGCTGGCTCTTCGACCTTCGGCTTCCAGTTCCGTGCGAGAAATTGGGCCTTGGCAATCTGGGTGGGCGTCATACCACGGGCGAGGCGATCGCGCCACTTGGCTCCATCTTCATGCCCATTCGCCGCGGCCAGGTTATACCACTGATAGGCTTGAACCACGTCCTTTGGAACGCCGCGGGCTTTCTCGTAATAGGTTGCAATAAGAAACATTGCCGCCCCATGCCTTTGGTCGGCGGCCAGACGACACCATCGGAGGGCTTCTTGATAGTCCTGAGGTAGGCCACGACCGAGATCCGATAACACACAGAGCCTGTAGAACGCTCCAGCGTGTCGTTGCGTCGCGGCCATGAGATACCACTGAACGGCTTCTCTATGGTCCTGTGGTAAGGCCTTTTCGTACTGCAGACCAAGGTTGTATTGTTCCTCGGCACTCCCTTGCTCTGCCGCGGGGCGTAACTCGTCGATCCTTGTCACGGTGTCTCGTACGTCCACATAAGGGGAGGTGGGCGGATCGACGCATCCTGGTAACGTCCAGAGAATTGCCATGAAAAGCACGACGAGGCTTCGCCAATAGGCCATCATGATAAGATCTCCTTTTCCAACTCACCTAGCCGAGAAGCTATCGTGCCGTATAGCCACCCAATCCACGGGGCATACTCTAGCATAGATTGTGTGTTAGAAGGTCAAGTGGTGGTGGACACACCATCTCTATGATGGGTTCAGGCCTATTGCTTTCGGGGAAAAGAAGAGCTATCAGTGGCGAGAGGAAGGAGGTGAAAACCTGCCTGTTGTGGCTACGAAGAGATGGCTAGGCGAGATGCTTCTGGTAGGGCTGTCGGCCTTCCTGTTTGCCGCACCAGTTCTCGCTCAGTATGAATTCTCACCGTCATCACTTGACACGGGCGTGCTGTTGGTTGCGAGCCCCTCGTTGGATGATCCCAACTTCGAGCACAGTGTGTTACTCATTATTGAACATGGAAGAAGTGGGACGGTCGGGCTCATTCTGAATCGACCCACGGATATCCTTCTCTCCGACGTGCTCCAGGATCTCCCCGTCCTGAAGGGGACACCCCATCGTTTATTCGCCGGAGGGCCGGTCGGGCGAACGCAAATGGTGTTGCTCTTCCGGCTTGATGGACCCTATCCTGACACGCGGTTGATCGTTGCTGGGATTTATGTGGGCATTCCCAGCGTTCTGGAGCGCATCCTCCCCCAGCCCAAGCCCACCGAAACTTTCCGAGCCTTTGCCGGCTTCGCAGGATGGGCTCCCGGCCAACTCGAACAGGAGATGCTGGAGGGAGCGTGGGGGGTCCTGCCGAAGCACTCGTTTGATATTCTCGACAAAGATCCAGCCACGCTCTGGCCGGACAGCATCTCCCGTCTCCAGGCGCCTAGGACTATTTTCTTCAATCGGTGACAAGCAATCGGCTCTGCACTCAAAGACTGTTCATCCGGACAGGTTCGAGTCATACGTAAGGTGGTCTGCGGAATCAGAGAGTGCGCGATCCATCGGGATCCGCCCTGAACTGATCTGGCAGTGTGTTTTATTGCCAAGGGCGTGGCCTGAGCGAGCTGCGCGCGTGGTGCGTAGGAGGGTCTTCGCATCTTGAAACCCCAACAGATAGCGCTCCAACACGTTTGGGGAATAAGAGCGATATTTATCGACGTGGTCTCGATGCAGAACGGCATCTCGAAGGCCGTCTTCCTCAGCGCGCCAGGCGTCTCGTTCGACTTCGCTACAGGCTCGTGCCCGTTGGCGTCGACACCAGACGATTCGATATGTGACAGCGTAAGCCGTGGTGTCCACTAACGTCTCCCATGACTGATTGAGTGAGTAGCCCAATAAACGTTCAGCAAAGTGAGTGCCAGAACTTGGTCCTATCGACTCCTCCCTACATGATGATGCTAAGTATTTGTATTTGCGAGTGGTTGGGGGTGAGAAGGGATTCGCCATTCCGGTTATTCTGCACCATCGGCCAGTCCCACTTTCGAACATATCTGGCGATGTCTGTATGGTTCAGAATGCAGCAGGATCGATACCGTCTCATGGGAAATTGTTCACGCTTAGGGAGGCAAGCACGTTAGCTGCGGCAAGCGTGCTGTGAGGAAACTAAACGAGTGAGCTCTTGGTGGGTGATGATGCTTGAGGGACACCCCATCATGTGAGCGAGCCCATAAGTTTCTTTCGGCCACTCGACATTGACAGCGGTGGCAGTGAACAGTAGGCTCTCGGTATGGACGATTTAGGGATAAAAAGCGGTTCTTAATGATGATGGACTGTATGGGCTTGGTTCAGAAAGTTTGCTTCTGGATCAAAAATGGTCTATTGACCTTGTCTCTCGGGGTTGTGCTGTCTAGCTTTGCCGTTGGGGTCTATGCGGCGGAAGTGGACCATAGCGGAGAACCTGGACGAGAGCTTCATCAGCCTTCAGAATCCGGTCACCCGATTCCCGGTCTCTCGTTCCGAGTGTTCGTCGACCGTGGAGCTGAAGGGGCTGCTAGCGGAGCTCTTGGCGAGGCTGAGGCGAACGAGGCTCTTCAGACTGTACTCCATACCTTTTCCTTCTTGAATCAACGACGCTGGAACTATCCGCGATTCGATGAAGCGGTACGCAAGGGAATGCTCGATCGCGTCATTATTCAACCAAACGTGCGCAACCATGAGGGAAAGTCGTTTCCGCTCTTGGTGGTTCGGACGGTGGATCCCGGTCGGGCCAGGTTGCTGATCAGTGCGTCATCGATGAAAGAGAAAGGGTATGTTGGACAGCCTGAGCGGTTTGCGTCGGTGCTGGCACGAGAATTCCAATGGGTGGTCAGTAAGGCAGAGACCGGTCACAAACCCAAGACGATCTCTATCGATCGAGATCTTCTCCATGCCCGGATTCAGACCGATCAGGACATTCGATCTCTCCCCAGTGAGGATCGTGTACGGCTACTACAACAACTCTTTGAGACATACTTGCGAACGGTCGACGATTTTCGAAGTTTGGAGGGACAGTCCTACTACGAGGTCGGCAGCACCAATTTGGTTGCCCCAAGCCAGCCAGACTCCGCGACGAAATTCTATGATCTTCGAGTTCGAGAAGCCTTACAGAGAGTCGTGAGAGAGCCGGTCTTTCTGGAACGCACCCCGCGTGCCGTGACAAGCCTCCTGAATGGAGCCATCTGGAACGTGGCGTTCGTGAATATCGAGCAGCGCGACTGGGCGACCAGGACCAGGGTATTGCCGACAGATAGGGCGGTGAAGGTTGGGGAGCCGGGAAAGCTGATTCAACCAGCGGAAATTTTGGTCAACCTCCATCGCGCTGCAGCTCCGGATGATCCATTTTATGCCGACACGAAACACCTGCCGATGGGGGCGTTGTCCTCTGACCAATTGGCGCTCGTCATTGCGAAGGAAATTCAGCACAACATTGTCGAGAAGTCACAGACCGGTCACGTCGCGCAAGATGCGCTGACGGCACCGGAATAAATCACATAGCCAGTCTTTCCGACTTACCTCTTCCAATATCTGCTCTCGATCGCTTGACAGAAATGGGGCGGTTCAGTAATATTCAGCAACCTTTAATGCTCATCCAGTGAGGTGAGCAAGGAGCAAATCATGAATCACTCCCCGGCGTTGGCCGGAGTTCCTAATCTGACCTTCTCACTAGATCCTGGTGAGGAGGTTTTTTTGTACCTGGAGTCCAACTCACATCGAACATCGCGGTCGGAATTCCGATGACCTCTGCGTCGAACGTATCAGCCGGGCGAAAAGATGAAAAGTTGATCATGGATGCGGGAGATATCTCCCGTGCCATGGTGCGCATCGCGCATGAGATTTTGGAGCGAAACAAGGGGGTGAAGGATCTGACGCTGGTCGGGATACGGACCGGCGGCGTGCATCTGGCGCATCGGCTCGTGAAGCGAATTCAGAGTATTGAGGGGGTGCAGGTTCCGATCGGTGAACTGGATATCACGCTGTATCGGGATGACCTTGCCTTGCGGAAAGATCAGCCTGTTCTGAGGAAGACCTCCGTCCCGTTCGATATGACGAACAAGGTGGTCGTGTTAGTGGACGATGTCTTGTTTACCGGCAGAACGATTCGCGCCGCCATGGATAGCCTCATGGACCTGGGACGACCAGAAGAAATTCAGCTGGCGGTCCTAGTCGATCGCGGACATCGTCAGCTGCCGATCAAGGCTAACTATATCGGGAAAAATCTCCCGACTGCTCGAGAAGAGCAGATTCAGGTCTTGCTGGAGGAGGGTGGGGAGGATGATCGCGTGGTCATCTTGAAGGGGTGATGCGGAGGGTCATATGAGCCTCAAGCGCAAAGATCTGTTGAGTCTTGCTCCTTTGTCGGCGGATGAAATCACGCTTATCCTGGAAACAGCCGATTCGTTCAAAGAAGTGACAGGGCGAGAAATCAAGAAGGTTCCAGCGCTCAGAGGTAAGACGGTCGTGAATCTGTTCTTTGAGCCCAGCACGAGAACGCGCACCTCCTTTGAGTTGGCGGCCAAGCGGCTGAGTGCCGATGTGATCAACTTTGCGCCCTCTTCCAGCAGCGTGGTGAAGGGGGAGACGCTACTCGATACGGCGCGGAACATCGAAGCCATGCAAGCCGACATCATTGTGTTGCGCCACTCATCCGCCGGTGCGGCTGAAACACTGGCTCAGGGGGTCAAGTCATCTGTCATCAATGCCGGCGATGGATGGCATGAGCATCCGACACAGGCGTTGCTCGATCTGTACACGATTCGGCAGCGAGGGATGAACTTCAAGGGATTACGTGTGGCGATTGTTGGAGATGTGTCGCATAGCCGTGTGGCGCGTTCAAATATTTTTGCACTCGTCAAGCTCGGTGCTGAAGTGCGTCTGGTCGGACCACCGACGATGATGCCGTGGGGTGTGGAGAAACTTGGCCTCAACGTGTACCACGATATGGATAAAGGCCTACGCGATGTGAACGTCATCATGATGCTTCGCCTGCAACTGGAGCGTCAGGGGCGAGCACTCTTTCCGACGATCCGAGAGTATTCCCGGCTCTACGGATTGACGGCTGAACGCGTGCGGCTCGCGGATGCCGGTGTGATCGTCATGCATCCTGGGCCGATCAATCGGGGAGTCGAAATTGCGCCGGATGTGGCCGATAGCCTATCCTCAGTGATTCTCGACCAAGTTGCGAATGGGGTCGCCGTGCGGATGGGAGTGCTGTATCTGATGTCCGGAGCCAATTCGTAGATATGGACGTACGTCAGGGAGGAGTGTTTGGTGTCGATTCTCATTAAAGATGGCTATGTCATTGACCCGGGCCGATTTATCGGAACGGCTGATGTGCTGATTGAGAACGGGAAGATTGCGGCGTTGGGCCCAAACCTTTCCGCGCCTGCTGAGAGCCGCGTGATCGCCGCGAGCGGGAAGCTGGTGATGCCAGGGTTTGTTGATGTGCATGTCCACTTTCGTGAGCCAGGATTTGAATACAAAGAAACCATTCAGAGTGGCAGCGCCGCAGCGGTTGCCGGGGGCTTTACGACGGTCTGTTGCATGCCGAACACGAGCCCGGTCAATGACAATCAGGCGGTCACCGAGTTCATCCTCGAACGTTCTCGATTGGCTGGTCTAGCGAACGTGTTGCCGATCGGCGCCATCACTAAAGGATCGGAAGGCAAGGAGTTGGCGGAGATTGGTGACTTGCGACGGTCCGGCTGTGTGGCGATTTCCGACGATGGGAAACCGGTGATGAACAGTTTGGTCATGCGGCGAGCGATGGAGTATGCGTTGGCGTTTGACCTCACGGTCGTCGACCATTGCGAAGATCTGCATCTCGCTGAAGGCGGCTGCATGAACGAAGGGTTAATTTCGACCGAGCTTGGGTTGCCCGGCATTCCGGCCGCTGCCGAGGATGTCATGGTTGCGCGTAATCTATCACTCTCAGAGCTCACCGGAGCCCGCCTCCATCTGGCCCATATCAGCACGGTTGGGTCCGTTCGGATGGTCCGTGAGGCGAAAAGCCGAGGGATTCCTGTCACGGCCGAAGCCTGTCCGCATCACTTCACCCTCACGGAAGAGCTGGTGCGTGGGTACAATACGCACGCCAAAATGAACCCTCCGTTACGCACCTGGACCGATGTTCAAGCGATCAAGGATGGATTGCGGGACGGCACGATCGATGTGATCGCGACGGACCATGCTCCCCATGCCACCCAGGAGAAGCAACAGGATTTTACCGAGGCTCCGTTTGGAATCGTGGGCCTTGAAACGGCATTTTCCTTGACGCTGGGATTGGTGGAGGAAGGTGTCTTGTCACTGGAACAAGCGGTACAAAAGTTGACGTCGGCACCGGCGAAGGCATTTGGACTCAACAAAGGCACACTCGGTGTTGGTGCGGATGCCGATGTCGTCGTCGTCGACCAAACGGAACCGTGGGAAGTCGATCCGTCGAAGTTTCGGTCCAAGAGCCGCAACACACCGTTCGCCGGTTGGAAGGTCAAGGGGCGAGTGGATGCCACGATCGTAGGCGGTCGTGTCGTGTTCGAGGCAGGGGCGGGGGAGTCCTAGTGCCGTGCGGCCTGTGCCTCGTTGGGGGAAGATCGGGTGTGTGGCATTGGAATGGGTGGCGCTTGCGGTATGGGTCGGAGGAATGATTGTACTCAGTGGGGCGGTCATTCCGGCTGTGTTCAACACATTCGGAGGTCAGGATTCCGGAGGAATGTTTCTGACTAAGGCGTTTGAGGGGTACCAACGTTTTGTCATCGGTGCCGGCGCGATTCTCGGTGTTGCCGCGTGGCTTCGCTGGTGGAGCAGGGATCCGGTGATCGCAGTCGGACGTACCGAGATGGGTGTGCTTGTTGTTATGGTCATGATTGCGGGGCTCATTATCACGGTCTTGCATCCCTATGCCGCGGAGCTTCAGACACTGGCATTCGCCACGAAAGATGAAGCGGCGAAAAAGGCGGCCTTGGAAAATTTCTTTCATGTCTTGATGCCCATCAGGTCGCTGTATATGGTCAATCTCATCCTGGGTTTGATTCTGATTGGGATCAAGGCGAAACAGTCGATTGATCAGGGTGGACGACTACCGTGAAAAAGGCGTTATTAGCACTGGCAGATGGGACGGTATTTGAAGGCCGTGCTCTAGGCTACGAAGGCGAAACGGTCGGCGAAGTGGTCTTCAATACGGCTATGACCGGCTATCAGGAGGTCCTAACTGATCCGTCATACAAGGGGCAGATCATCACGATGACGTGTCCCCATATCGGCAATTACGGTGCGACGCCGGAAGACATGGAATCGCGGAGGTCGTGGGCTGAGGGGTTCGTGGTGTTGGAGGCCAGTCGGCTCGTTAGCAACTGGCGAAGTAGGTACACGATTCAGGAGATGCTGATGGAGGCCAAGGTCGTGGCGATCGAAGGAATCGACACGAGAGCCTTGACGAGACATTTGCGTGAGCGTGGGTCGCAACAGGGAATCATTACGCACGTCGATTTGGATCACACGCGAGCCGTTGGTCGAGCCAAGCAGGCGCCCGGCATTATCGGTCGAGACTTAGTGAGGGAGGTCACCTGCGCTCGTTCCTATGTATGGACGACGGGCTCGGGTGAGTGGCTTCCGGCAACGGAGCGCGCAGTTGATGAACAGCCTACTCGTTGGCGAGTGGTGGCCTATGACTTTGGCATCAAACACAATATCTTGAGGCGATTGGTGGATGTCGGTTGCGACGTAACGGTTGTACCTGCCGCCACGTCCGCCGAAGAGGTTGCGGCGCTACGGCCGGACGGAGTGTTTCTTTCCAACGGTCCCGGTGATCCGGAAGGCGTGCCCTATGCTGTGAAGGCAGTGGAGGACCTGATCGGGCGTTTCCCCATATTCGGCATTTGTCTCGGTCACCAGATTCTCTGTTTAGCCTTCGGCCTCAAGACCTACAAGTTGAAGTTCGGCCATCATGGTGCCAACCATCCCGTGATGGATCTCCGAACGAGAAAAGTGGAAATCACGTCACAGAATCATAATTTCACCGTACATGGACCGGGGTCTCTTGATAACGTGCCGATGGTTCCTCCGGTGGTCGAGACACGCTATGGGAAACTCGCGCTCACTCATCTCAGCCTGAATGATTATTCGATCGAGGGTATGGTGTGTATGGACCATCCGGTCTTTTCTGTGCAGTACCATCCGGAGGCCGCACCGGGGCCTCACGACGCCTCCTACTTATTCGAAGAATTCATGCGACTCATGGAGAAACAACATGCGTAATTGTCTCGTCATGGCTGCGATCGGACTCTTCGTATCGGGCTGTACCTTCAACTTTCCGCTCTTTCCAGGTCCGGGACCGCTGCAAGAGGCGCAGGTCGATGGGAAGGGAAAAGCCAAGGTGTTGCTGATCGAAATCTCCGGAGTCATCAGCTCTCAGGAGAAAGAGGGGTTCCGTCCGGCACCCAGTATGATTGCCAGCATCAAGGAGCAGCTGACTCGGGCGGCGAAGGACGAGAACGTGAAGGCGATCGTCCTTCGTATCAATACACCTGGTGGAACAGTCACGGCCTCGGACATCATTCATCATGAGCTCAAGACCTTCAAGGCAACGCGAAAGATTCCTATCATCGCCTCCATTATGGATATCGGGACATCAGGTGGATACTATATTGCCGCGGCGGCCGACACCGTCCTGGCCCATCCCTCATCCGTCACCGGCAGCATCGGTGTCATCATGCTGACGGTGAATGCCAAAGGGTTGTTGGAAAAGATCGGAGTCGAAGCGACCGCAGTGACCTCTGGACCGCGCAAGGACATGGGCTCACCGTTTCGAACCATGACGGCGGAAGAACGAGCCATTTTCCAAGGACTCATCGATTCGTTCTATCAGCGATTCTTAGCCATCGTGCAGGAAGGCCGATCCAACCTACAGATGGAGCAGATCAGGCGATTGGCCGACGGGCGAATCTACACAGGTGAGCAGGCCAAGGCGGCAGGGTTGGTTGATGAGATCGGGTATCTGGAAGACGCAGTCGAATTGGCTAAGCAGAAGGCGGGGATTACCGAAGCCCGTGTTGTGACCTACCAGCGCCCCGGGGAATATTCCAATAATGTCTATTCCAGGCTTCTGGCCCCTGGTGCCCTGGCTAGCTTGGCAGAACTTGATCTGGCTTCGTTTGTGAGGGGGGGGACGCCACAGTTCATGTATCTGTGGATGCCGTAGGTGAGGAACGGCGCCGATCTTCATGAATGGTAATATAATGCTACTGATCAGGTATGATCGATCACATCAACATGGCGCAGGGGAACGACCCAGAGATCACCGCCGGATTCTCAATACCCATCGGCAGGCGAGCCCTATTGCAACGAGCGGTTCGCGTGGGGGTAGGGTTGTATGGTCTCGTTGGCATGGCGGCCGGCGGAGGAGTACTTTCAACGCTGGCTGGGTGTGTGCGTGCGCCTGGGACGGCGAGGGAGCAATTTATCTACATTTCCGAAGAAAAGGAAATTGCGATGGGCATCGGAGCCTATCGCGAGTTGCTGCGTAAGGCGCCGGTCAGTGACGATGTTGCGTTGAATGAGCTGGTTAATCGGGTCGGGAAACGTATTGCGGCGGTTGCAAACAAGCCTGAATATCAATGGGAGTTTGCCATTATCAAGGATGACCGTACCATCAATGCCTTCGCGCTCCCTGGTGGGAAGGTCGCGATCTTTACGGGAATTTTAAAGATGACGAAGAACGAAGACGGCTTGGCGACCGTCATCGGGCATGAGGTAGCGCATGCGCTTCAGCGCCATGGCGCTGAACGATATAGTCGGAGTATTCTGGAAATGATCGGGCAAGTCGGTGCGCTCGCGGCCGGTGCCGCTGTCGGACGTCCGGATGCCGCGATGGCGGCGATGAGTGCGTATGGAGTGGGCGTCTCTTTGCCGTTCGGCCGAAAACAAGAGTCCGAAGCTGACTACATCGGGCTTAAACTGATGGCGCAGGCCGGGTATGATCCGCGAGAGGCCGTCCCGTTTTGGGAGCGCATGAGCGGATGCCCTCGACAAATGATCGACAAAGTCTGTTTTCGATCGCAGCATAATATCCCGGAGTTTCTGTCAACTCATCCTTCCGATATCGCGCGCATCAACCAAATTGAAGCATGGATTCCTGAAGCCTTGACGCATTACCATGCCGCACAGGGAGGTGAGGGTCCTCCGCCGATTCCCTATCAACCGCTGATTGGGCCGCTGCTTCCAACCAGTTAAGCCGACTATCTCGACACGATGCCAAAACGTACAGACATTCAGTCAATTCTCATGATCGGGTCCGGTCCGATCGTCATCGGACAGGCCTGCGAGTTTGATTACTCCGGAACGCAAGCCTGTAAGGCGCTCAAGTCGGAAGGCTATCGGGTAATCCTCATCAACAGCAATCCCGCGACGATCATGACGGATCCAGAGATGGCAGATCGGACATACGTGGAGCCCATCACCGTCGAGGTCGTGGAAAATGTGATCGCCCGTGAGCGACCCGATGCCTTGCTGCCGACTATGGGTGGACAGACGGCGCTGAACACCACAATGGGGCTGGTCAAGCAGGGAATTCTTGAGAAATACGGTGTGACCTTGATTGGTGCCTCAGCAGAGGCCATTCACAAGGCGGAGGATCGGGAAGCGTTTAAGCACGCGATGCAACGAATCGGTCTCCGGGTCCCGAAGAGTGGTACGGCGCACAGTCGACAGGAGGCAGTGGACATTCTCGACATGGTTGGATTTCCGGCGATCATTCGACCTTCTTTTACGATGGGAGGGACCGGCGGGAACATTGCGTATAACCGAGAGGAATTTGAGAAATTGATTGACTGGGCCTTGGCGATGAGCCCGGTCAGCCAAGTGTTGATCGAAGAATCGGTCATCGGATGGAAAGAATACGAACTCGAGGTAATGCGCGATTTGAAGGACAATGTCGTCATCGTGTGTCCCATCGAAAACTTTGACCCGATGGGGGTTCACACAGGAGACAGCATCACGGTGGCACCGGCGATGACGTTGACCGATAAAGAATATCAACGCATGCGGGACGCCGCCCTTCGCGTCATTCGAGAAATCGGCGTTGATACCGGAGGGTCCAACATTCAATTTGGGGTCAACCCAGCGAACGGTGACATGGTCGTCATCGAGATGAACCCTCGGGTGTCTCGAAGTTCGGCGCTCGCCTCAAAGGCGACCGGATTTCCGATCGCAAAAATTGCTGCCAAGCTGGCCGTCGGGTACACATTAGATGAGATTACCAATGACATTACCGGTGTGACAAAGGCGTCGTTCGAACCGACGATCGACTATGTGGTGGTGAAAATTCCTCGGTTCGCGTTCCAGAAGTTCAAGGGATCTGATCCGACGTTGACAACACAAATGAAGTCGGTCGGCGAGGTGATGGCGATCGGACGCACGTTCAAGGAATCTCTGCAGAAAGCCATCCGTTCGTTGGAATTGGAACTGAACGGTTTGGTATCTCGGTTTGGGATCGATCGAGGGGTGCCTGCCGAGTTCGATCGACAAGCGGCCGCCGACAAACTAGACCGCGTGCTTCGCAACCCGTTACCAGAACGGCTGTGGTATGTGGCTGATGCGATGCGACTGGGATTAACGGACAAAGAGTTGTTTGAAACCACCATGGTCGATCCGTGGTTCTTGGCGCAGGTGAGGCAGTTGATCGATTTTGAACGGACTCTTGTCAGCCATGCCGCCGATCCGGGGACGGTGTTGAACAGCGAACTGCTCTGGGATGCGAAAGAACTTGGATTCTCCGATGATCGGATCGCGTCCTTGCTTGGCTGCGAAGCGGCTGCGGTCACCGGTGCGAGGATGCAACATCCTACTCGACGCGTGACTTATAAGCGGGTGGATACCTGCGCCGCGGAGTTCGAGGCTCAGACGCCGTACCTCTATTCGACGTATGGTCGGGAGTGCGAATCCAATCCGTCAGACCGGAGAAAAGTGGTGATTCTCGGCGGAGGTCCGAATCGTATCGGACAGGGAATCGAGTTTGACTACTGTTGCGTCCATGCCGCGATGTCGCTCCGAGAAGACGGGATCGACACAATCATGGTGAACTGTAACCCCGAAACCGTGAGTACAGATTACGATACGTCGGATCGACTTTATTTTGAACCGCTTACGCAGGAAGATGTACTCAATCTAATTGATCGAGAGCAACCGATCGGGGTGGTCCTGCAATTCGGTGGTCAGACGCCATTGAAACTTGCGCTGCCGTTATCGAAGGCCGGCGTGAAGATACTGGGGACCAGTCCGGATGCGATTGATTTGGCGGAAGATCGGGAACGGTTTCGTGAACTACTGACGAAATTGGCATTGCGGCAGGCGGAAAGCGGAATGGCTCGCTCAATCGAAGAATCCGTACAGATTGCCGGGAAGATCACCTATCCGGTCATGGTCCGGCCCTCGTATGTGTTGGGTGGGCGTTCGATGCAGATCGTCTATGATGAAGCCGGCCTGTTGGAGTATATGCAGTCGGCCGTGAAAGCATCTCCCAAGCATCCGGTACTGATCGACAAGTACCTGGCTGATGCGATCGAGATCGATGCCGATGCGATCTCAGATGGACACACCGTGGTGGTGGCCGGAATCATGGAGCATATTGAGGAGGCGGGTGTCCATTCCGGTGACTCGGCTTGCTCGCTTCCACCCTATACGCTGGACAAAGCCATCGTCGACGAGATCGAACGTCAAATGCGCATACTGGCCTTAGAGCTCGGCGTTGTCGGACTGATGAATGCGCAGTTTGCCGTGAAAGGGCGGACGATCTATGTGCTTGAGGTGAATCCTCGTGGATCTCGAACGGTGCCGTTCGTCAGTAAAGCCATCGGTGTGCCGCTTGCCAAACTCGCCATGAAAGTCATGATGGGAAGGACTCTCAAGGAACTCGGCTTCACTGAGGCTCCTCCGCCAGCGCATTTCTCAGTCAAGGAAGCGGTCTTTCCCTTCAATAAATTTCCCGGCGTCGATGTGCTTTTGGGCCCAGAGATGAAATCGACGGGGGAAGTCATGGGGATTGACGACGATTTTGGATGGGCATTTGCCAAATCACAAGCCGGGGCCGGTGCGGGTCTTCCTAAGAAAGGGACCGCGTTCATCAGTGTGAAAGAATCCGATCGTCCGGCGGCGCTTGAAGTCGGAAGAGTGTTGAACAGACTGGGTATGTGCATTCAGGCAACGAGCGGGACGGCGGGATATTTACGTGAACATGGGCTTTCCGTGGAGGTCGTCAACAAGGTAACCGAAGGGAGACCGCACATCGTGGACCATATTAAGAACGGTTCGGTCGCGCTTGTGGTCAACACCGTGCGAACGGCCTCGGCTCATGCGGATTCATTGTCGATCAGGCGAGAGGCGTTGCATCGGGGGATTCCTTATTTCACTACCATGCGAGGCGCCCACGCGGCGGCCATGGGAATTGAGGCCATCCTGAAAAAAACCCTATCGATTCGGTCTTTGCAGGAGTATCATCGGTCCTAAACCATCCAGGAGTCTGGAATATGCCCACACCGATTACCAAGAAAGGGTATGAGGCCCTCAAAGCGGAGTTGGATCGGCTGCGGAAAATCGAACGGCCGAAAGTGATTGAAGCGATCGCGGAGGCCAGGGCTCATGGAGACCTCAGTGAGAATGCCGAGTATGACGCGGCCAAAGAGCGACAAGGATTCATCGAGTCACGCATCTCGGAGCTCGAAACGAAACTGGCGGAAGCCCGGGTAGTCGAGATCACTGGACGCACGAGCGATACCGTTGTGTTTGGTGCGACGGTGTCGGTCGTTGAGCAAGAGACGCAGGCTCAGAAGCAATATATGCTGGTCGGTCAGGATGAAGCCGATATGAAGTTCAACAAGATTTCTGTGCAGTCTCCTGTCGGGCGAGCACTCATCGGTAAGCGTGTCGGAGACTTCGTCGAAGTCAAGACTCCTGTGAAAATGGTCGAATACGAGGTTGTGGAGATCAAGTTCGAGGAATGTTGACGTGCCGGCGTCACGCCCTCTCATTGCCCTTCTAACAGATTTTGGTGAGCGCGACTGGTTCGTCGCGAGCATGAAGGGTGTGATCCTCACACTCAGCCCCAGCGCCAGGGTCGTTGATATTTCCCACCAAATTCCTTCGCATCAAATCGATGAAGCGAGCTATGTGCTTGGATCCTGTTACCGTCATTTTCCTGACGGAACGATTTATGTCTGCGTGGTGGATCCCGGCGTGGGAAGCGCCAGGCGCGCGATTCTTGCGACTACGTCACGTTATTGTTTTTTGGCGCCGGACAATGGTTTGCTCAGTCATGTGCTCGACCAGGAGCAGGACGTGAAGATTCGGCAGATCGAAGAGGAACGCTATCGGTTGCCTTCAGAAGGGGCGACATTTGACGGACGCGATCTGTTCGCTCCAGTCGCCGCCTTGCTGGCCAATGGAGAACCGCCGTCATTTTTTGGACCAGTGATCAACGATCCCATGAAGAGTTTGGTCTGGGCCCCGCAGCAGCAAGGGCAAATTTTGATCGGACGGATTGAGTACATCGATCGATTCGGAAATTTGATCTCGAATGTCACGGCAAAGCAGGTTCGAGAATTTCAGGCCACCATCGGTCTGGCCAAGATCGAGATTCAAATCGGAACACATATCGTGACCAAGTTGGTGGGAAGCTACAATCAAGGTGATGGGCAGATTCCTGCGGCCCTGATCAATAGCGGTGGGTTCTTAGAAATTTTCCTGCAGGAAGAGAACGCGGCTCGATGCCTGCACGTCGACGTGGGGGCAGAACTGCGACTCTGTTGAGAGCCGTTATCCGACCGCATTGTCGATGTGATCGCAGACATGTCTAGAAAATGGAAGTGAACAGGTACATGCCGGCGACACGGCGTTCAAGACGTGCATAGATAGGCAGTCACCTTCCAACACGAAATCCATTTCAAGGTTCTTCTTTGTGATGTCGAGAAGCTGAGCCCTGATTCCGGGCAGTCCCCACGTTTGGTAGTTCCGCTCGTCCACTCCTTTGTCGAGTACCGATGCCAGTGAGACCTTTGTGCTCCGTGAGTACTTGGCGACTTCCTCCAGAGCTAAACGTCTGAAGTCGAATCTGGCCTCGTCGCAGGAGTTCATCGGGCGAGGGTAAGTCGGTGGCAGCTTTCGCAACGACGAGTTTGCCGCATGTATTGAGGGGAATGCGTTTCTCCTCGTAGTAGGCCGTGAGCCGTTCGTTGCCGAGGCGGGTAAACTTGGCCTTGAGGCTGTCCGGTGAATAGTAGAAGCCCACGTGGAGCATGCCACTATTTCGGCACTCGCATGGGTTCCGCAGGAGGGCTCCTTTTCGATCAACAACATGTGTGTGTCGGTATGGCGTCTGCGAAGTTCTCGGGCGATGCTCAGACCGATCACTCCACCGCCGATCACGAGAAGATCGCAGATTTGGATAGAAAGGTTTGTCTGTAGAGAAGTCGGTTAGGACTTAGTCGATCTGCAAAGTCTCTATGGATTCTTTGAGGATTTTCATCATGTTCTTTAATTCGTCGACCGTTGTTGAGAGAGGAGGCATAAGCACAAGCACATTCCCAATCGGCCTCAGAATCAGTCCTTTGGATCGGGCGATCGATGCCACGCGATGACCCGCTTTGACCTGAAACGGATAAGGTTCTTTCGTCATTCGGTCGCGAACCAGCTCGATGCCTGCCATGAATCCGATTTGACGGATATCTCCCACGTGCAACAGAGCTTGGAATGGCTGGAGAAGTCGCGCCAATAACTTGATCTTAGGTTGTAGCCTCACCAAGGTTTTCTCATTTCTGAAGACATCGAGATTTGCTAGAGCCAGGGCGCAGCCGAGCGGATTACCGGTAAAACTATGGCCGTGGAAGAAGGTCTTGAATTCGTCGTACTTTCCCAAGAAGCCACGGTAGATTTCCTCCGTCGTCAAGGTGGCTGCCAGCGGCATGTACCCGCCTGTCAGTCCTTTGCTGATGGCCATGAGGTCCGGGGTGATTTGTTCGTGCTCGCAGGCGAACATTGTGCCCGTTCGTCCAAACCCGGTTGCGACTTCGTCGGCGATCAAAAGAATATTGTGCTTGCTACAGAGTTCTCGAATTCGTGTCAGATAGCCAGCAGGTTGGGGAACCATACCAGCAGCTGCCTGCATTAGTGGTTCGATGATGAAACCGGCGAGGTCACGATGACGAGCTTTGAGAATCTGTTCGATCGGGTCGATGCAGGCCACCTTGCACGTCGGGTAGGTGAGGTGCAACGGACAGCGATAACAATGTGGTGGTTCTGCTTCAAGGGTCGGAAAGAGCAGTGGTTTGAAGCGAGAGTGGAATAGTTCAATGTTGCCGACGCTGACGGCGCCGATCGTATCTCCATGATAAGCGAGTTTCAGGTGGAGAAATGTGTTCTTGGGTCCAGCTTCCGGATGCAGCTGCTGCCAATACTGGACAGCCATCTTCAATGCGATTTCGACTGCCGTTGAGCCGTTGTCCGAATAGAATACACGGGTGAGTCCCTTTGGAGCAATTCGGATCAGCTCACGTGCCAGTACGATAGCTGGTGGGTTGGAAAGGCCCAGGAAAGTCGAGTGGGCGATCTTGTCGATCTGCTGCTTGAGTGCACGGTCAAGAACCGGATGTCGATGCCCGTGCAGATTGACCCAGATGGAGGAGGTTCCGTCGAGATACTTCTTGCCTTCCGTATCGATGAGGTAGGCACCTTTGCCACGTTCGATGATGAGTGGATCTTCCTGCACCCACTCCTGCATTTGGGTAAACGGATGCCAGAGGTGCCGATGGTCCCAGTTGATCAGCTGACGCGTTGAGGGTGGTCGTCCCATGAAGCTTCAATCTTAATCATGCGGCACCACGCGGTTGTCTATCGTGAATCAGGACAGCGCTCATACGCGGTGTCATAGTGAAGATCGCTTGACGAGACAATCAGTCGGGTGTGGGGCGTGATTATAAGGGCGGGTGATGTCTTTGACAACCTCCCAAGCAGTTACTATAATGAACCGATTTTTTACTGATGGGCTCGGATTTGCAAAGCCTTATACGCAATTTTTCCATAATCGCTCATATCGATCACGGCAAATCAACCCTCGCTGACCGGTTCCTCGAAGCTACTGGCGCAGTCACTGCACGAGAGGCGAAAGAGCAGATCCTCGATGCCATGGACCTCGAGCGGGAACGTGGCATTACGATCAAAGCCCACGCAGTGGCCATCAAGTACCGGGCGAAGGATGGTAGGACGTATGCCTTGCATTTGATCGATACGCCGGGGCATGTCGATTTTACCTATGAAGTGTCACGGAGCCTAGCGGCTTGTGAGGGGGCGCTGTTGCTCGTTGATGCGACGCAAGGGGTGCAGGCGCAGACCATTGCCAATGTCAATTTGGCGATGGCCAATAATCTGACGATCATTCCCGTCATCAACAAGATTGATTTGGCCAGTGCCGATGTCGAGGGCACAAAACAGTCGATCTCCGAGGTGCTTCAGCTCGAAGCCGACGATGCACTGCCCATCAGCGCGAAGGACGGCAAAGGAGTTCCGGAGGTCTTAGAGGCGATCATTGCGAAGATTCCTCCTCCGTCCGGTGATCCACAAGCTCCCTTCAAGGCGCTGATTTTCGATTCATGGTTCGACAACTATCAAGGCGTGATTGTCCTGGCGCGACTGTTGGATGGCTCGATCAGGCCTGGCATGAAGATCAAGGTGATGTCGAACAATCGGACGTTTGAGGTCATGGAAGTCGGCCAGTTCACGCCGAAACGAACCAAGAAGCCCGAACTGCTGACCGGCGAAGTCGGCTACTTGTGCGCGAACATGCGAGAGGTTGCCGATGTCAAGATCGGCGATACGCTTACGGATGCCGTGACGCCCACCGCCGCGCCGTTTCCTGGGTACAAAGACGTGAAGCCGTTAGTGTTCTGTGGACTTTATCCCACCGACACAGCCAGATATGAAGATCTACGGGACGCGTTGGTGAAGCTTCGACTGAACGACTCGTCGTTCGTCTATGAACCGGAGACATCCCTGGCATTGGGGTTTGGGTTTCGATGCGGATTTTTGGGCCTGCTACACATGGAAATCATTCAGGAGCGGCTCGAGCGGGAGTACAACCTGACGCTCCTGACCACCGCGCCGACCGTCGTCTATCGTGTCATGACGACAAAAGGGGACGTGTTGGAAGTCATGAATCCTTCTCAGCTCCCGCTGTCGAACAGTATTGAGTCGTTCGAGGAGCCGTTTATTCTGGCCTCGGTCATTACTCCTGAGCGGTACATGGGGGCGATTCTGCAGCTGTGCCAGGAGCGCCGCGGCATTCAACGTAGCATCCAGTTTCTGGATCCGACGCGGGTGATGATCAGTTATGAACTACCGCTCAATGAAGTCATTCTTGATTTTTATGACAAGCTCAAGTCGCGTACGCAGGGCTATGCCTCGCTGGACTACGAGGTGCTGGGCTATCGTGAGTCTGATCTCGTGCGGCTCGATATCTTATTGAACGGCGAAGCGGTCGATGCCCTCTCCTTCATCACCCATCGGGATCGGTCCGTGCAACGCGGGCGTCAACTCGCCGAGAAAATGAAAGAATTGATTCCTCGACAGATGTATGAGATCGCCATTCAAGCGGCGATCGGGAGCAAAATTGTCGCTCGTGAGACCATCGGTGCCATGAAGAAGAATGTGCTGGCGAAATGCTACGGCGGCGACATTACACGGAAGCGGAAGTTGCTGGAAAAGCAAAAAGAAGGGAAGAAACGGATGAAAGCGGTCGGTAGCGTGGAAGTTCCCCAAGAAGCGTTCTTAGCGATATTAAAGGTCGGAGACGAATGAGCCTTGATCAAAACCCTAGAAATGCAGATAAATTGTCCGGTTCCCCACGTGCCGGGGATCCAGCCTCGCTTTCCGGAGCCAAGGTGACTGAGAACGTCACGCAACCAGGACGGAAATCCATCGTTCGGGAGTATGCCGAAGCGATCATCGTGGCTATGTTGCTCGCCTTCGCCATCCGAGTGTTTGTGGTGCAGGCGTTCAAAATTCCATCGGGGTCGATGATTCCCACGTTACAGATCGGAGATCACATTTTGGTCAGCAAACTGTCCTACGGCCTCCAGTGGCCGACGGATTGCAAAATGCTCATGAGCTTCCCGCCGGTGAATTGCTACACCTCTACCACCGTGGTGACCTTCGGCAAGCCGCAGCGTGGCGACATTGTCGTATTTCGCTTTCCGGAAGACGAAGAAAAGGACTTCATCAAGCGAATCGTGGGACTGCCTGGAGATACGATCCAGCTCCGGAACAAGGTCGTGCTCGTCAACGGCCAACCGCTCGACGACAAAGCCTTTACCCAACGAATCGACCCAGGCATTATCGAGAGTACCATCAATCCACGTGATAATTTTGGACCGGTGACGGTCCCTGAAGGATCTTATTTTGTGATGGGTGACAATCGCGACCAGAGTCTGGACAGCCGGTTCTGGGGCTATGTGCGAGAAGAAAAGATCCGCGGCAAGGCATTTCGGATCTATTGGTCCTGGAATGGTCAAGGGAATTGGACGGAGTGGGTTCGATGGGAACGATTCGGCAAAGCCATCCAGTAAAAAAAGACGCCGGGGCTTCGCGTTCGAACGGAGGCTCGAGTGGAGATAGCGAGGCTCCCTCACCGAAGGCACTTCGCCAGCATCTGCAACGATTTTCCAAGGCGTCGGTCCTGGTTATCGGTGACCTGATCCTCGATCATTACGTGATGGGGAGGGTGAGCCGGATTTCTCCGGAAGCGCCGGTCCCTGTGGTCCACGTTGAATCCGAATCACTCCGTCTTGGTGGGGCTGCCAACGTCTATAGCAATATTCTGGCGTTGGGTGGGAAAGCTCATCTGTGTGGTGTGATCGGTGCCGACCAAACCGGCAAGCAGCTGGTCGCCGAACTGGGTCACACGCGAGGGGCGCTTGGTGGGATCGTAGTCGATCGAGAGCGACCGACCACAAGAAAGAGTCGAGTCATCGCGAATAACCAGCAGATCGTACGGTATGACATCGAAGGCCGTAGTGAGTTGAAAGCAGTCCTCAGACAGAAGATTCTTCGGTATGTGGAATCAAAATTGCGTGAATTGTCCTGCATCGTCGTATCCGACTATGCCAAAGGCGTTGTCTCGTCGGTCTTGATGTCGGAAATCACAAGGCTCGCAGCGCTACGAAGGGTTCCGGTCATCGTGGACCCCAAGGTCGAGCATTTCAACTTCTATAAAGGTGTCACCGTCATCACGCCGAACCATCTTGAAGCTACGCAAGCATCGGGCATGCACGGAGACGACAACCAAACGATCAATGAAGCGGGAGCTATGATCCGTCAGCGCCTCGGGTGTCAGTCGGTGTTGATTACCCGCGGAGAAAAAGGCATGAGTCTGTACGAAGGAGATGGGGCCTCCTGCCATCTTCCCACGAAGGCCAGGCAGGTCTACGATGTCACCGGTGCCGGAGACACCGTCATCGGAACGCTGGCGTTGGGCCTTGCGGCTGGTGCAGACATCAAAACCGGGGCGATCATGGCCAACCATGCGGCCGGCATCGTGGTGGGGATGGTCGGTACGGCGACCGTTTCGCCGAAGCAATTATCCGAGGCCTTTGGAGATGACTAACCCTTCACGCTCGGTCACGGTGGTGATCCCCGCTAGATTCGGGTCTTCCCGATTCCCAGGGAAGCCGCTGGTGAAGCTGAACGGCAAACCGATGATTCAGCATGTGTACGAACGCGCCTCCGCATGTCGTGCGGTTTCCAGCGTCATGGTTGCGACCGACGATGAGCGGATCAAACAGGCCGTCGAGCAATTTGGCGGTCGGGCGGTGCTCGTCACCGGTGACTATCGGACCGGCACGGATCGTGTAGCGGCCGTGGCTCGTATGTTCAATGGGGACTGCTTTCTTGATTTGCAGGGCGATGAAATTCCACTGAGTCCGGAATTGTTGACCGATCTCATCGTGCCGTTTCTTGGGAGCGGCGCGAGTATGGGGACGCTCAAGCGAGTGATGGACTCGACGGAAGACCTACTGAATCCCTCGGTGGTAAAGGTCGTGACCGACGCCAAAGGGGAGGCGCTGTATTTTTCGCGAGCCCCGATCCCGTTCGTGCGTGATGATCCAAAGCCGCAAGCCGTTGGCGGGCTCCATTACATCCATCTTGGCTTGTACATCTATACCAAGGAAACCTTGCTTCGATTGGCGGCTTTGCCGACGAGTCGGATGGAAGATGCCGAAAAGCTTGAACAGCTCCGTGCGTTGGACCATGGGATTCGCATCCGCGTCTGGGAAACCACGCATGCCTCACTGCGGGTCGACCGGCCGGAGGACGTGCCCGATGTTGCGGAGCGATTGCAGGACTTCGAAGTGGTCAAACGTGAAGTGCAGAGCAGTAGCCTGTTTCCCAAGTCATGAGCGCCAGAACCGGCGTGGATCGATCTGATGTCCATGAATGAGGGCAACCATGAGTAAATTCATTTTTGTGACCGGGGGTGTGGTCTCGTCTCTCGGGAAAGGTCTGGCCTCGGCCTCCATCGGAAATTTACTGGAGAGTCGAGGGTTGAAGATCACCTTTCTGAAACTGGATCCCTACATTAACGTCGATCCCGGGACGATGAATCCCTATCAACATGGGGAAGTTTATGTCACGGACGACGGCGCTGAGACGGATCTGGACCTCGGACATTATGAACGGTTCACGAGCTTGTCGTTGACCAAGGAGAGCAATTACACGACCGGTCGGATCTATCACTCCGTGATCACGAAGGAGCGGCGGGGTGATTACCTTGGTGGAACGGTGCAGGTCGTCCCCCATGTGACGGATGAGATCAAGCAGACGATCATGCGTATTTCTAAGGGCATCGACGTCACGATTGTCGAGATCGGCGGCACGGTCGGTGACATCGAAAGTTTGCCGTTTTTGGAAGCCATCCGACAGATGCCGTACGACGTGGGCCGTGACAATGTCTTGTACGTCCACCTGACTCTCGTGCCCTACATCGGCACGGCCGGTGAACTGAAAACCAAGCCGACACAACATTCGGTCAATAAACTGCGTGAGATCGGTATCCAGCCGAACATCCTCTTGTGCCGAACAGACCGGTATATTTCCCCCGAGATCAAGGGCAAAATCGCCATGTTCTGCAACGTGGACAAGGATGCCGTCATTACTGCGAAAGACGTCGAGACCATCTACGAGGTGCCGATCGTGTTTCGAAAGGAGGGATTGGACGAATTGATCGTCCGTCAGCTCCATATGGAAACCGGCCAACCCAATCTTCGCGAGTGGGATGCGATGGTCCAGAAGATCAAGCGGCCTAAACACGAAATTGCGGTGGCATTGGTGGGGAAATATGTGGGGCTGAAGGAATGCTACAAGAGTTTGGGAGAAGCCCTGGTTCACGGCGGAATCGACCATGAAACGAAGGTGAATATCAATTGGATCGAATCCGAAGATATCGAACGACAAGGGACCGAACGTATCTTACGCGAGGCGGACGGTATCCTGATTCCAGGCGGGTTTGGGAACAGAGGAATCGAGGGAAAGGTTACCACGATCAAGTATGCGCGGGAACGTCAGGTGCCGTTCCTCGGTCTGTGTTTGGGTATGCAATGCGCCGCGATCGAGTTTGCGCGGAATGTCGCCGGGCTCGCCGACGCCAACAGCGCCGAGTTCGACGAGCGATCGCCTCATCCCGTCATTCATCTCATGCACGATCAACATTCCGTGAGTGATAAAGGCGGGACGATGCGCCTCGGTTCGTATCTTTGTAAACTAGGGGAGGGGACGCTGGCGCAGAAGATGTACGGCGTGAGTGAAGTCCGTGAGCGCCATCGTCATCGGTATGAGTTCAACAACGCGTACCGTGAACAACTGACCGCGAAGGGACTCGTCCTGAGCGGTCTGTCTCCAGACGGTCGCCTTGTCGAGATCATCGAGTTGAAGGATCATCCCTGGTTTTTGGGCACCCAGTTCCATCCGGAATATAGTTCGCGTCCGCACCACCCACATCCGATTTTTAGTGGGTTTGTGGGAGCGGCGTTGCGACGAAAGCTTGGGCATTAGGGCGAGATGCTGATGGAGCATCCTGCGTAGGGTACGGCGAAGCCTATGGCGCACGAAGTTCAAATCGGTTCTTTTCGAGTCGGCCAAGGACAGCCGCCGTTTCTCATTGCCGGTCCTTGTGTGATTGAGAGCGAACAGATCGTCATGGAGACGGCCGGCCGGATCTCCGAAATCGCAAAGGCCTTGGGAATCCCGTACATCTTTAAGTCGTCGTTCGATAAGGCCAATCGAACATCCATCACGTCATTTCGCGGCCCTGGTCTTGAGAAGGGGCTGGCAGTCCTCAAGAAAGTGAAAGATCAGTTGAGGTTGCCCGTCCTGACCGACGTGCATACGGAAGAACAGGCGACGGAGGCTGGGAAGGTGGTGGACGTGTTGCAAATTCCGGCATTCCTCTGCCGGCAGACGGATCTGCTGATCGCGGCCGCCAAGACGGGGGCCGTCGTGAACGTCAAGAAGGGCCAGTTTCTCTCGCCTCGTGAAATGGGCAATGCCGTGAAGAAGATCGAGGAATGCGGGAGTCGCCGGATTGTCCTCACCGAACGAGGCTCGTCGTTCGGCTACAACAACCTCGTCGTCGACATGCGGTCCTTCCCTATCATGCGGGGTTTCGGCTATCCTGTTGTCTTTGATGCGACCCATAGCGTGCAGCTGCCGGGCGGGGGAGGGACCCAATCCAGTGGCCAACGTGAATTTGTCGAGCCATTGGCCTGTGCCGCTGCCGGAGCCGGTGTCGACGGATTTTTCATGGAAGTCCATCCGAATCCTGACGAGGCCTTGTCGGACGGACCGAACATGGTCCCATTGCATCAATTGAAACCGTTATTGGAGCGGGTTCTGCGGGTATGGAACGCGACAAACCAGCGAAGCTGACACAAGCTGTTCGAACCTCAAAGGCAGAGAAAGGTCAGAGTAGTCTTGCCGAGGGACGGCGTGTGCTGGAAATCGAAGCACGTGCGGTCGAGGCCTTAATCGAGCGACTGGATGAACGGTTCGTTAAGGCAGTGGATGTGCTGGTTCGCTGTAAGGGGAAGGTGGTCGTGTCGGGTATGGGCAAGTCCGGTCTCATCGGACAAAAAATTGCCGCGACATTGGCCAGCACCGGGACGTCCTCATTTTTTCTGCATCCGGCCGAGGGCGTGCACGGCGATCTCGGCATGTTGGCGCGTCGAGATGTGTTGGTCACGATCTCCAACAGCGGTGAGACTCAGGAGTTATTGCAACTACTTCCGTTTGTGAAGCGGTTGGGAATTCCCGTGATCTCGTTTACGGGACGGACGAACTCGACCCTGGCCAAAAACTCCGATGTCGTCCTTGATGTCTCAATCGCAGAGGAAGCATGTCCCATGGGATTAGCTCCGACCGCCAGCACCACCGCTACGCTGGCGTTAGGCGATGCTCTTGCTGTCGCACTCTTACAGAAGCGGGAATTCAAAGAAGAAGATTTTGCTCGATTCCATCCCGGCGGGACATTAGGGCGTCGGTTGCTCGTCAAAGTGAAAGACCTCATGCATGCGGAACCGGACATCCCGAAGGTCCAGGCATCTGTCGGCGGGATGGCGGCCATGTTGGAGATGACGGCGAAGAAACTCGGGATGACGACCGTCGTGGATCATGAGGGGTTATTGGCCGGTGTCATTACTGATGGAGACTTGCGACGATTCCTCCAACGTGGGACAGATTTGGTCAACACGACGGCCGGAGAGCTGGCCACCGCTGATCCCAAGAGCATCGGCCCGGATGAACTGGCCGCGAAAGCGGTCGAAATGATGGAACGGTTTTCGATTACCACGTTAGTGGTGACGGAGAACGAGCGGACCATCCGTGGCGTGATTCATCTGCATGATCTGCTCAAAAATGGAATTGTGTAGGAGATATCGGCAGTCATGAACCGGGTATTGGAAGCATGGAGAGATATCGGGGCGGACTCGCTCAACGTCCCTAACGTCTTGACGCTCCTCCGTATTTTGTTGATCCCGGTCTTCATCATTCTCTTTGTCAATCCCACACCTGATCAATCATTGGCGGCTGCGATCGTGTTCGCGGTGGCGGCGGTGACAGATATGTTGGACGGGTATATTGCCCGGCGAACTGGTCAGGTCACGAAGCTCGGGAAGTTGCTTGATCCTCTCGCGGATAAACTCCTGGTCCTGTCCGCATTGATCCTTCTCATGAACGTGGAGCGAGTCAGCGCGCTGGTGGTGTTGCTGATCGTCGGGCGGGAATTGGCGGTCACAGGCATCCGCGCCATTGCGGCAGGGGAAGGCATGATCATCCCTGCGGAGACCACCGGCAAATACAAGATGGCGCTGCAAGTGGTCGCGATCATCCTGCTCATCCTGGAAGGGACTGGGTTGGCCGCCCTCGGCAACATGCATTTGGCGGGGAGTTTCACCCTGTACCTCTCGCTGGTGTTTGGCTATGTCTCCGGTGGGCAATATGTCTGGAGCTTTTGGAAGCAGGTCGTCGCCAAGGGGCTGTAGCCAGGATGTTGAAACTAGCCCCCAGCTTCGTTCTCGCATCGTTCAGACCCTCAACATACCTCAGAGGGAGGGTATGCCTCGGCCCGTCACTCGCTGCGGCCTGGCTGGATGTCTAGTTTGAACATCCTGTAGTGCCTTGGATTGGATTGCTCCATCAACTCAAGAAGCCGGACCTGACATGGGTTTGCAATGGCAGGCTCTCCTTCGGGCACCATTCTTCGTTATCGGTGCCAGTCTCTTCTTCCTCGTCACAGCCTGTACGGAAAACACAACGCCGCCGACACTCGAAGCATTTGCATACTCCAATGAGGGCAGACAGTGTGCGGCAGGATCGCGAGCCGGAGCAGCAGGTGCGATCGATGGAAAAGTCTCAACCGACGGTATTAAGTATATGGTTCGCACACCATCCAACTATAACGCGACCTTTGCCCATCCATTGTTGATGGTCTATCCCCCAGCTGGACACAGTCGGTGGGAGTCCGAGCGCTTCGTCGGACTTACAACTGCAGCAACTGGTATGGGGTTTGTTGTGGTCTACCCTGACCACAAGCAGCTGAACATTCCCGCTATTGAACAGCTTGGAACCATTCCTTCGGAGGTCGCGAAGGAGTGGTGCATCGACGAACAACGTGTGTTTGTCACTGGTCACTCTGATGGCGGCACGGCCTCAATGGCGATGGCCGTGCTTGAGAAGACGAAAAAGATTCCGACAGCCATTGCCCCGAGTGCAGCAGGATGGACCGGCAAAGATCTCGGAGAATTCCAATGTCGAGATCCCCTTCCGGTCATGATCATGCATAGCAAGAACGACAAGCTCTTTCCTGGCTGGGGTGCTGAAACAGCACCCTGGTGGGCAGGTTGTAATCATTGTGATGTGACCAAGACGAAAACAGTGGAGGGAGGCTGTCGCGCCTATCAAGGCTGTGCTTCTGGTGGAGCCACGCTCTACTGCGAAGGCACCGGCAGCCATCGCGACTGGCCCAATCTGAATCGAATCATGCTGGACTTTTTTATGCATCCAGAAGCATATCAGTGAAGATTGTGCGGATGGGTTCTCTCGGCAGCTGGTCTTGCAGGTTGTTCAAAAAGTTCTTCCAGCGAGGCCGCAGCAAGTGAGGAGGCGAGGCGTACTTCGCTGCCGTACGTTGAGCCTCTGAGCGATGCGAGAACGAAGCTGGAGGACTTTTTCAACGACCTGCCGCCTTGTGTCTCGTTCCTTCCTGTGATAATCCCTTCGCCCTGGCTTTGTTAAAGGACATACCGCGAACATAGTTTATGGACTCGATACGAAGATGGAACAGTTAGCACTCATCGTAGGGCTCGGGCTCGTCGGATATCTGTTGGGCGGGGTCCCGTTCGGTGTCGTCATCTCCAAGGCGATGGGCCTGCCGGATCCGCGCACGGTCGGCAGTAAGAACGTGGGATTTACCAACGTACTGCGAGTGTCGGGGAAGGTCCCAGGCATTCTGACGTTGATCGGCGATATGGGGAAAGGATGGGGGATGGGGTTTGCAGGGATGTGGCTCCTCGAAACAGAGTGGGCCATCCTCGCCGTGGCGCTCGCTCCGTTCCTGGGGCATGTGTATTCACCCTTTCTCGGATTCAAAGGAGGGAAGGGGGTTGCGACCGCACTCGGCTCTGTGCTTGGAGTCTCGCCATCGATCGGCCTGTTCCTCATTCTGGCTTGGATCAGCGCGGTCGCCATCTGGCGCTACTCGTCCGGTGGTGCACTAGTGGCCTTTGGGCTCTTTCCCATTATCGCTGCCCTGGTCCATCCCTCCATCCCGTTCATGCTCTTTTCGCTCGCCGTGAGTGGACTGATCATGACTAAGCATAAGGGGAACATTGAGCGGTTGCGGAACGGGACGGAAAGTAAGATAGGACAAGGTCGGCCCGGTTGATCCAAGTGCT